>NZ_JAWOTX010000001.1:169727-582901 GCF_033339115.1 Vibrio sp. 947
CAACAGCAACAGCAACAGCAACAGCAACAGCAACAGCAACAGCAACAGCAACAGCAACAGCAACAGCAACAGCAACAGCAACAAAAGTCTCAAAACGAAGGGAAAGAAGCGCAAGGACAACAGTCACAAAATCAGCAAGATTCTGAAAATAAAGAAGAAAAACAAGAAACGGAACAACATCAACCGCAACGAGATGACAAGCAAGTGAAGGATCAAGGTGAACCAATACAGGCTAAAGCGCATCCCGAAAAAATGCATCAGGATGATCCTGAGTTCCGTCGACTAGAAGCAGTAGAAAGTGCTCGCGACCCAAGCTTTTTGATCCGTGCGCAAATGCAACTTCAAGCGCAACAAAAACAACCTCCACAACAATCTCAAAAGGAGTGGTAAGCCTGTGATGAACAAAGGCGTAAAACTGGTCTTTATTTTTGTGGCCAGCCTAATATCCAGTTTCTCGGTGATGGCACAGACACTTCAAGCTAGTGTGAATAAAACACAAGTAGCCAAGAATGAAGTGATTAACCTCAGAATCATTTCAGATACTGAGCTCAGCTCAGACTCAATCGACTTCAATGTTCTAGAGAAAGACTTCTTCTTGGGTCAACCTCGTTATGGCCGCTCTAGCAATAACATTAACGGAAGAAAATCAGTGCGTACCGAGTGGAGTATCTCAATTGCACCAATGAAAGAAGGTGTTCTGACTATTCCAAGTTTTTCCGCTGATGGTATGAAAACGGAGCCGATAAAACTACGTGTCAACGCGAGCCAAACAGACCCCAATCTTGATGATCTATTTAGCTTCAATATTACGGTCGACAACAGTACGCTCTACCCTCAGCAATCTGCAACATTACGTATACAGCTTCTAATCAAAGCGGACACTCGACGCCTAGATAACCCACAAATAGTACCTCCGCAAATTGAAGGCATGAAGCTTGAGGCACTGGGTGGCTTACAGCAAAGACAGAAGATCTTAAATGGGTTAGAAGTGGCGGTCATAGAGCAGTCGTTTCGCTTAACGGCCAATCAACCAAGCACTTATACCTTGATAGGTCCTAAACTGACCGGTTCTTATATTTATGGCGACAGCTTGACGGGCTCAACCAAAATAATGCCTATCAATACCAAAGCGGAACGCATGCCAATAACGGTCAAACCGATTCCGAGCGAATTTAAAGGTGAATGGCTTCCTGCTTCAGCGTTAGAAATGACACAGAGCTGGCAAGACGATCAAGGTAATCTACTGTCGATTAACGCGATCAACACAGTAAAGCAAGGTTCTTCACTCACTCGAACCATTCAAGTTAAGGCTCGCGGTACACAAGCCGAATATCTGCCACGAGTCAATATTAGTTACCCGAGTTCACTGCGCGTGTATCCCGAACAACCTAAGTTCGATAGCGCGAGAGATGGCACCGTTACCATGACGGTGAAGCAAGTCATTATTCCTACAGAGGCCGGGAAATATACCTTACCAGGATACGACTTGAACTGGTGGGACAGTCAAAATGATGAAGCGAAGAAAACAACGTTACCAGAGCTAACATTAGACGTAGAGAAAAATGACACTGGGCTAATCACGTTGCCGGAATCGCCTCTTTCAGCGCCTTTAGTGTCAGCCCCTAGTCCTGAATCAAGCGGCGATGTAAACAGTCTCTGGCGAACATTAACCTTTGTTTTCCTAGGGCTTTGGATAATGACATTGGGAATCGCTATTTGGGCATGGAAAAAGCGGTCAATAACAGCGAGTGGAACGGTTTCAAATACTGAACAACCACTTTGCATCGACGCGCTAAAAAAAGTCATCGAAGAGGGCGATGCTGCGAAAATTGAACGCTCTGTAAATGAGTATTTAACCACTCATCAAGACAGGCTAAACCCTGGCGACGTACAAGCAATTAAGCAAGAGCTTAATGCCATGAATCAAGCGTATTTTAGTGCTAACCAACAACCTTGGAGCCCTGATTCGCTGCTAGCGAAAATTCAAAACCTTGGCAAAGCAAACGTAACAAAAACCGACCACCAGCTCGAAAAGCTATAAATAACTAGATAACAATGGCAGCTCTCATGAGCTGCCAATTCTCTTATCCGGCCAAATTTGCTTTAGCGGTTTTATCTAGAGCACCAACCGCCGCCCCCTTCCCTATCAAGTTGCTCTTATGAACATCACTCACTCAACAAACACTTGGGGCTCGTATTCGTATCGTCTTACACAATTTCGCCCATGATTCTTCGCTTGATAGAGTGCCTTATCCGACAACTGATATAAATGGTCGAAATTAAAGTCTTTGCCTTTCGCTTTATAACAGGAGTAACCGACTGAAACGGTAAGTAACTCCCCTTCTGGGTTATGTCGATGCTTTATCCCCTCGCCCTCGATGCACTGACGAATGCACTCTGCTCTCAGTCGAACCTCCTCTTGCTCAGAACCAATCATGAGCAATGCAAACTCCTCACCTCCGATACGGCAAAAAACTTCATCTTCACCTTTGGTATGATGATCCAAGATATAGCCAATTCGCATCAATGCGATATCGCCTTCGAGATGACCATAGTGATTATTGAATAAGCCAAAATGGTCAATATCAATCAGGATCAGGCCAAACGACATGTCGTCTTCACACTCTAGGGCACAATATTTTTGCATCACATGTTCTAACATGCGGCGATTACCAAGACGCGTCAAAGGATCGAGCTTAGAAAGTACCTCAAGCTGTCGATTGGCTTCCTCCAACTCTTTTGTTCGGTTCTGAACCTCCAGCTCTAAGTTTTCGTTTAGTTCGCGAATCGCCTCTTGAGCTTGAGTACGTTGCAATACTTCAGCTAAGCTGGACGCGAACATACGAATCACTTCACGTAACTGAGAAGTTAAGGGCGCACGTGTCAGCAAATTATCAACAGCGATAAAGGCGATAGGACCACTGCTATTTGAAGTCAATACCGTCATCGCAGCCCAACCAAAGCCAACAATATTACAGTCATGATAAATAGGCACTGATTCTTCAAATGCGACTTCGTTTGGCATTGAGCGAGCCAGATTTATAAGAGAGAAATCTTGGGTTTCGCCAAAGAAGTAAGATTCATCCACCACATTACCTTGAATATCGGTACCCCACGTTCCTTGCATGTAAGAGCAATTTTCATCAGTTAAAAACACCGCCATTCGATCAATACCAAGATTTTTAATGGCGAAAGTGACGGCCGATTTGCATACTCCACTGACAGTAGTGCAACGTGATAACTCAACCATGCTTGAATGCAACATGCGTACGTTTTGTTCTTGGCGCTTACGAATGTAAATTTGAGAGAAGAGTGAACCAAACGAGTCCAACATCTGTTTTTGATATGCCGTTATCGGCTTACGATGAATAAAGTTATCTAGCGCGAACCACCCAAACGGTTCATTGCCATCGCGTAAAATCAACATCGCATTCCAGCCCTGCCCGATGACCTTGCCTGCTGTGTATATTGGCGCGTCTTCTACAATCACTAAGTTGCTCTCAAGGCTAGATAACGCGGTGATATACTCCTCGCTAAGTTGATGTAAATCGTATTGTGTGTGAAATTCATCAATCGTAATTCCTGACTCATCCGTGCCGTATGTACCACTGAAGCTGCGCTTTTTCATATCGAGAAGCATCAGTGTAGAGCGATCAAACCCAAGTCGTTCACGTAACGCTTCGACGGCTTTGTAGTACAAGTCCTTTAAAGAATCAGGATTAGAGATTTCGAGTGCAACTTGCTGAACTAACTTCATATTTTCGATAAAGCGCTCGCGTTGGCTAATCTCATCAACATATTGCGCTTCACGAATATCTCTGTGCCTGATCTCTTTCGAGGCATTTTTTTCGGCACGAATACATTGCCAACGCGCCGCTGCGAGCTGCATTGCGTCGTAACTTTCTTCATAGATATTATGTGCTGTGCGAGCATGTACAGATTGAATCAGTAGGTAGGTACGTTTGATAGGCGTGTTGTCGAGCATCATGATGTAACTATCACCGCCTAAATCTCGGGTGTGATTCCAGTTACAAGTGTTGATCGCCAGAGGTATGATGCTTTCAGAGGTATCAAACTGACTTGCCCACTCCCAGAATGTCTCAGGATAGTTTTGGGTTGGGTAAAGCTCTCCGCGAGAGAAGCTCATCGAATGACGAGGGTTAATTGAAGGATCTTCAAAAATAGCGAGGGCTTGAGGGGAGAACAGACTCTCTAAATGATCAAAGATTGCCTCCGCTAGCAACCGATGGTCCCTCGTTGAAGACACTTTTCTTGTAAAACTTCTTAAACTCACCCTACCAACCTAATCTACTTTTTTATCCTCGATAAAAAACTACTTAGGCCATGATATGCAATCAATACGTTCAAATTTGAGCTGTTAAGTCATTCGCAAAATTATCAGATTTAGTGTTACATTCGAGAGCTCTTCAGCACTTTTAAAGCCATGTTTCACATAAGTTACATACTTTATAAACTGGGGAGGAAAGTTATGCTTATTTACAAGATTTTTTGTGTTGGTAGGCGTTATAAGCCCACGACTTAAAAAGAAAAAGGCCCCTCATCAAGAGGGGCAAAGTTACCATCGCTTATAGTTATTTAGTGATGCTTGTAAATACGGTGGATTAACCGAAATCACCATTTACGTAGCCTTGAGTACGGTCGTCTTGAGGGTTGCTAAAGATCACTTGCGTATCGTTGTGCTCAACCAGTTCACCCATTAGAAAAAACGCAGTGCGGTCAGAGATACGACGCGCCTGTTGCATTGAGTGAGTCACGATAACGATGGTGTAGTTCTTCTTTAGCTCTTCCATCAACTCTTCGATTTTGTGTGTCGCAATTGGGTCAAGTGCCGACGTTGGCTCATCCATCAGAATCACATCAGGCTCCATCGCGATTGTACGTGCAATACATAAACGTTGCTGCTGACCACCAGAAAGACCGAATGCGTGTGATTTAAGGCGATCTTTCACCTCATCCCAAAGTGCAGCACCGCGCAGCGAACGCTCTACCACTTCATCAATTGTCTTTTTGTCTTTGATACCTTGAGCACGTAAGCCGTAAGCCACGTTCTCGTAAATGCTCATCGGGAATGGGTTTGGCTTTTGGAATACCATGCCGACTTTGATGCGAAGGTCAGCAACATCAATGTTGCCGTAAATATCTTCGCCGTCCATCGCCAATTTACCTGTAATTTTCACGCCTTCGATTAGGTCATTCATTCGGTTCAAACAGCGTAGAAGCGTTGATTTTCCGCAACCTGACGGGCCGATAAGTGCCGTCACTTGGCGAACTGGAATTGGTAAGTTGATCGATTTCAGTGCTTGGTTGTCACCGTAGAATAGGTCTAGGTTTTCAATATCAAATTTGTTCATTGTCTTAATCTCTTAATTCTTGAATTCGTGTCTTTTAACGTGCGTTCTTAATTAGTGTTGTTAGTAAGTTGCGGTGTTAAAACGTCTAGCAATCAGTTTCGTTACCATGTTGATCAAGAGAACAACTACGATAAGCACTGTTGCCGTACCGTAAGCCTGATTCCATTCTTCAACGGTAAACAGTTCGGTAGTCAGTTTGTATAGGTGAACGGTTAGCGTACGACCTGAATCCAATAAAGAATCAGGAATACGTGCAACCATACCTGCTGTCAGGAATACTGGAGCAGACTCACCAATGACACGACCAATACTTAGAATGACCGAGGTTAAGATACCTGGCATTGCGCTCGGAAGAATCAAACGCCAGATAGTGTAAATCTTAGAAGCACCGAGGCCATAAGAGCCTTCACGGTACGTTTGTGGTACTGCCATCAACGCTTCTTCCGTTGTACGGATGATAACTGGCAGGATTAGGATACTTAGCGTCAATGCACCCGACAGAATCGAGAAGCCAAGGCCAAGAATCGCCACGAAGAAAGTCATACCAAACAGGCCGAAAATGATCGACGGGATACCCGCCAATGACTCGGTACAGAATCGGATGATTTTCACCAAACGACTGCCCACTTTCGCGTATTCGGTCAAGTAGATTGCCGTCATGATACCGAGTGGCGCTGCCACTGCGATAGAAGCGATAACCATGTAAATGGTCGCCACAATCATTGGGAAGATACCGTGCTCTTCACCTGTGCGCGTATAGTTATCAGTAATGAAGTTCCAATCTACGTGTTGTAGACCGTTTGATAGGATGTACCAGATAATCCAGAACAAAAAACCTACCGTTAGTGCTGCCGAGATCCAGACAAATGCGTTAAAGACATTATCTTTGAACTGGCGTGCTTTTTTCAGTTTTGCGCGATCCATAATAGTCACCTTTAACGAGCGATTACTTCGCTTTTTCTCGGTTTAGGTACAGTAGTACAGCGTTCAACGACATGATGAAGACCAGAAGTACTACACCTGTAGCGTAAAGTGCGTTCGCGTGAACACCACTTGCGTAAGACATTTCAATAGCGATGTTTGCAGTTAGTGTACGAGCCGAATCAAGGATGCCTTCTGGCATTGCCGGCGCGTTACCCATAACCATGATAATCGCCATGGTCTCACCCAACGCACGACCGATACCCAGAATCACACCTGTCATGATGCCTGAGCGAGCCGCTGGAACGAGCAATTTAAAGATGGTGTAGATTTTCGATGCGCCCAGTGCCAAAGAACCTTCTTTATAAGTACGAGGGACAGCGCGGATAGACGTTTCAGATACCGTAATTACTGTTGGTAGAATCATCACACCAAGAACAATAATACCGGCCAAGATAGTGTTACCTGCAGGTACATCAAATACCTTCTGAATCAATGGAACGATAATAACCAGACCGAAGAAACCGTAGACCACTGAAGGAATACCGGCTAGCAGCTCAACCGCAGGACGGATGATGTCTGCTAATCGCTTTGGTGCGATTTCAGCGATAAAAATGGCGGTCAGAACACCAATTGGAACCCCAACAATGACAGCACCAGCCGTCGATACGATAGATGCCACAATCATGGTGGCGACACCGTAAAGCGCAGGTGGTAACCAGTTTTGTCCTAAGACAATGCCCGATACGCCTGCTTCTTGGAATGCCGGAATACTCTCTCGAACGATGAAGTATGCAATAACGGCCAATGAAACAATGCCGATTACGGCACTCGTTAGGAACAAGCCGTGGAAGATGCGCTCTTTCCAGTCTACACGACGCTTCTCGCGTAGGCCTGACTTGCTGATAGCTCTAGCGTCAGTATTCATAAGCTTTTCACTATTTGTTGCGATGGTCATTTAAAAATCTCACGGTTCTGGGCAATGCCGTTGAACACAATGGATAGAAAAGGCTCAGCCCTAAACGTTGGGCTGAGCAAACTTTAGAGTCCCGATGGGATTAGTTAACTGAGATGTAACCTTTTTGGTCAACTAGCGCTTGCGCTTCGTCAGTTAGCATCCAGTCTAGGAATTTTTGCGTTTCTGTTGATGGCTTGCCTTCTTTGTAAAGAACAAGGAATGGACGCGCTACTTTGTAAGAACCGTTTTTAACGTTAGCTACCGTTGCATCAACGCCGTCGATTGCTAGCGCATTAACAGTGTTGTCTACAGTACCAAGAGAAATGTAGCCGATTGCGTATGGGTTAGATGCAACCATTGTTTTCAGTGCGCCGTTACCGTTTGCAACTTGAGCACGTTGAGAGATAGCTGATACTTTCTTACCAGAAATCTTCATTTTTAGAGACATGATGTCTTCAAATGCGCCACGAGTACCAGAAGCCGTGTCACGAGTAATGGCTACGATTGGCTTGTCTGCACCACCGACTTCTTTCCAGTTTGATACTTCGCCTTTGTAGATTGCAGTCACTTGCTCGGCTGTTAGACCTGGCAGTTTGTTTTGTGGGTTAACAACCACTGCGATACCATCACGAGCAACCACTTCTTCGATTAGTGTTGATTCTTTTTCAGAGTCTTTTAGATTACGAGAAGACATACCAAGGTCTGCTGAACCATTTTTCGCTGCTTTTACACCAGCTGAAGAACCAGGACCTTGAACTTCGATAAATACGTTAGGGTTCTTCTTCATGTACGTTTCAGAGAAAACTTCCATCAGTGGAGTTACGCTGCTAGAACCCACTGCAGAGATAGTTTCTTTAGCAGAAACAGGAGTCACTGCCATTGCGCCTAGAAGTGCGATTGCACCGATTACTGTCTTTTTCATCACAATTTCCTTAAGTGGCTTTATTGCCGTTGTGTTTCACTTGAACGGTGCTCACTTTAGAATTTGAATATGACAGTTGTGTTTCACTTAGTTGAACCCTCTATGACACGTTGTCATTTCTAACTATTAATTCCGCGACTTATCCCTCTCTCAATTTGAACGTAACGTTTTTATAACGTTGCCTCATGTTCAAGATGATAACCCCATCGATTTTGGTACATTTCATAACAATTAGATATGAGTAACTCATTGATTTGGCAAATATAACAATTAAAATCGAAATGCTTATTTATAAAAAAGATAATAATCAAACCGATAGAGGGTCAATCTCATGCGTCAATTTCTTAGTACGCTTTCTATTAAACTTCAGGTTTTTCTGCCTGTTCTATTCACAGTTATATTACTCATCATTGGACTGAGTGTCGGAATCGGTAAACTCGATCAAGCATTCAATAAGGTTTCGGCTTCCACCCATAAGCTAATCATTCACAAAGAGGAACTTAGCGGCATCGTAGACAACACTTACGCCATGCGCATCAAAGCCATTTATAGTCTATTTAGAGCCGAAGATGTTCAGTCTCTCAACCAAGAGCTTTCTGAGCGACAAAACAAAAACCGCGATTTTCTTAACTCCATAGACAATCTCCCTGGCGTTCAAAATGAAGTCAATGCTATGCGTAAGGCCATGAATCACTATGTTGATTTCACTCGCGTTACCATGACACCTCTGCTCACCACTAAACACTCTTCTGATTACACCACCTCTGATTTCAATCAAAAGTACGAATCTGCAATGGCTGAGTATCGATTAGCTGGCGAAGCGATGATCAACGCCATCGACAAACTATCTAAACAATTGAATCAAATCGTCACCGATGAAGTCGAAACGAATGGCGAACAACATTCAACCACGCTCACTTACAGCGCCGTCTCGCTTGCGGTGATCTTGAGTGCCGCTTCACTTATTAGTTGGGTACTCGCCAGCTACATCGTTGCGCCGATTCGTAACCTTCAAGTAACGATGCAGGAAGTCGCGAAGGGAAACCTACTAGTTAAGGCCGAAGCCATCGGGAAAAACGAAGTGTCTCAGCTGGCTCGAGATGTAAACCAGACCATAGAAAAACTGCGTGAAACTGTAAGCGCATTGGTTCGCATTAGTGAAGATGTGGCATCAGCATCAACCGAGTTAGCAACTGTTATGACTCAAAGCAGCGTCAACTCGGATCAAGAAAAGCAAGAAGTTGAGCAAGTAGCCTCGGCGATCAATCAGCTAGAGTCGACCGCAGCTGAAGTATCGACCAATGCACAAGAAGCCGATAGTGCATCAAATCAAGCACGTACGTTAACCTCACAAAGTATAAGCATGTTTGGGGAAAGTACTCGCGCAAGTGAAAAGATGGCGGAACAACTTAACGAAGCCGCTGCCGTCGTGACTTCGCTAAAAGATCAATCAGAACACATTGGTCGCGTGATCGAAGTGATTGAAGGTATTTCTGAGCAAACGAATCTACTTGCACTGAATGCAGCGATTGAAGCTGCACGGGCGGGCGAAAGTGGCAGAGGCTTTGCGGTAGTCGCCGATGAAGTACGTATGCTGGCAGCGCGAACTCAGGAGTCCACCAAAGAGATCCAAACCATTATAGAAGAGCTACAGCAACAATCTGGCCATGCAAATGAAAGCATGCATTCAAGCTTAGCCATGTTAGAAGACAACCAAGCGCTTGCTGCAGAAGTAAGCCGTTCACTGAGCGACATCAACAGTGCGATTTCAGATTTGAATGCGATCAACACCCAAGTTGCAACCGCTTCTGAAGAACAAAAGCAAGTAACGTCGGACATCAACAATCTGAGCACCATCTATGAATTGGTGAGTCAGAACGTCACTGGTATCACTCAATCAGCCGCGGCGGCGCAAGAGCTGTCTGGCTTAGCAGAAAACCAAAAGCATCAGCTTAAGCAGTTCCAAGTTTAAAGGTTCTACTCAACACGATAAGTTTCAAAGGTTAGAAAAGAAAAAAGCTCCGCACTGGCGGAGCTTTTTAATATCTGGATTAGAGAAAATCCAACGGTGTGATTATTCTTCGTCGGTGACCAGCAGAACAGAGAAAGTGTACGTTGGCTCTAGTGGGCTCCAGTTGTAAACCTCACCATTCACTGAATCAAACACCATGACGTTTGAACCATCACCGTTCGGAGTGTTACTCCAGATGTAACCTGCATAATCACCCACCTCTAGCGTGTAGCCACTTGCGAATGCAGTGCCGTTCATCGCAGGGCTGTGACAAGCACGTTCCGTCAACGCGACCAATTCCTTAATGTTTGGTAAGCGCCAATTCTTTTTGCCAGCGAAGTCATGTAAAGCATGGTTACCTGATTCATTGCGGATTTGCTCAGCGGTTGATAGCGCTAACTGCCATGACATCTTAGTCGCAGCGCCATCACAGGCTTCATTTGCCGCATTCCACGTTGAGCCAACAGGGCAACGCATCCATGTAAGACCTGTTTTTAAGTCAGTTACGGTACCGTTATCAGAATATGTATAACGCGTGTTAGGTGCCGTTTTAGCAAAGTCAGTAGAACACTCTTGTGCAGCCATTGCAGTTTGAGAAGCCAAAGCAAGAGATAGTACAGTTATTAATTTCTTCATCTTATTGGCCCTTTACTGCTACTAGACGGATTGGGAATTGGAATGACGTGCCAGTGTCACGCTCCACTTTATCAGAATAAATTTCTACAAAGCTGACGTAACCACGGTCAGCGCCTTTCGCAGCAACTACTGCAAACTGAAGCGCACCTTCGTAGTTAAAACTAGAGTAATTGTTAAATGTGAAATCACTTAGCCAAATAGCACCTGATTCAACATCTGGGCTGCCCTTACCCTGCTGAGGGAAGTAAGCCGTCGTCATGCCATAGACATTGCCGTCGGCATCTTTCTCTGTCTCGCCTAAGTCGAGAACATCGTAGAACTCTTGGTATGTTGGTAGGCGCCAATCAGTAATGCCACATAGTGATTGCTTGTTTATATGTTCAACATATTGGCTTGTTGAACAGATGCCATCAGCAGCATCCACACAACCAACGACTTCAAGATCTTCGTAATACGGTTTGAATGTTGCTGACTCATACACGAATGTACGATCTTTAAATTGAACCGAGCTCGCATCCGCACTCTTGTTTTCCCAAACAAGACCAGTACGCTCGTCCATAGTACAAGCCCACTCAGTCGCATCTGCAGCTAAAGCAGCACCTTGTGAATCTAGCTTAACGAACTTAAAGCCTGCACCTGTCGACGTTTGCTTGTCCTCTTTGTCGAAGCCGTATTCCGCATCTTGACCAGGGTAAGCAGCTTGAACCTCAGCAACGTCTGCTGCGCCATCAGCAAAATGAAGAACGGCACCCGTATCGTTGCTGCCAACCGTTTGTTCAGCAACCGCTGCAATTTCTTCAGCAAATGAACTCACTTCCGCTTCAGACAGAAGATCAGAGGCCAACGATTTACCTTGGAAGCTAAGGCTTTGAGCAAGCAGCGCTACGCCTTTGGTCATTTGTTGTGGCTGCATCGCAGCTAATAGTGCAACCGTGTTTTGCTCTAGCTTATCTAGCTCGCTGGCTTCTGCGTTAGACATCACCGTACCAGACAGAGAAACGCCGGCATCGGTGAGTTGCGCTTTCACAATCTCTTCAGCTTGAGCAACGGTTTTACCGTCAACCACAAGACCTGCGAGCAACGTTGTTACACCATTGACCGTGTTACCCGTTGCTAAATTTTGCCCCGGAGCCGCAAGACGCAACGTTTGGTTCGAACCTTGATCAACTTGAGCAAGAATGGTACTGGTTAGTACGTTTTTGTCGCTTGAAGTCAGGCTAAATTTACCGACATTATCCGTTTTAGCACTCGGTTCAGTCGTATCACAAACGTAGTTTTGGTTTAAATCGATGCACACTGGCGTATCAAGAAGTGTACCTGCAGAAACGATGGTGCCAGCTACATCATAGGTCGGTGCCGACGTGTCACCACCAGAACCACCGCCACAGCCAGCTAGGGCTAGTGACATAGCAACGAAAGAATATTGAAACTTCATAGATTTTATCTTCTTTTGATTTTAATTAACGAGAGCGAATCACTCTCACCATTGAAAGCAGGAAAAGTCCTAACAAGGTCCAAGGCGAGCCACTGCCACCTGAACCACCACCACTGCTTTCTTTAGTGGTATCAGCACTACACTGATACTGAGCAAAGTGACTCACACCCCACTCTTTCAACACCCCAGAGTTACCTGACACACGGTCAGACACTTCGAGACGCCAAGCACCCCAACTCGGTTGACCGACAAGCGCTTGTAACTCATCGTCATACTGAGCTGTGAAGTAACCTTTAAATCCATTGGTATTGCTTGATTGATGGCTAAGTAGCACGACCGATTTGCCTTGTGGAGACACTAGCGTCACTTGCAGATCCTGCAGTGAGTCATGTTCGATGTTCAGGTAAACCGCAAACGAATCATCAATCGTGAGTGACTTGTCCGATAGCGTCTGAGAGAACAGTCTGTCGCCCTGCTCTGGCAAAGCGGAATTCACTGATTGAGGCTGGATATCAAGCTCTGGCGTACCATTAACCAGCATCACCTTTTCACTCCACTGATGAGTCTTTAGGCCTTCAGCAAATTGATAATCCAATGAAATAGAGGAATCGAATTGCGTGCCACATGTCAGACCGCTTGGTAACGCCACCTTCATTGAGGTCGAGTCAGAAAGCGTTTCATCAAAGTCGAAAACGGATGTGTTATTTAGCTGCCATTGCCCTTTGATGCTCGCTTCGCGGCCAGTTTGGCTCAGGCTCACACCAACGTCTTCACCTTGTGCGATGTATCGAGCGTCATAGCGAACGCGAAGAGGCGCTTTAAGTAAGTTGTGTTTGTTGAAGCTGTCCGTCAGGAATTGGGCGTAATCTTTATTTGGGAACAAGGTGTTTGCGGCAAACACGGTCGATTCCGCCAGATCATGCATTTTCATGCCACGACCAATGCCATACATGCCTTCAAGAACAATGGCGTCAAACTCACGGAACACGTTATCGGTATCATCACCGTATCGTTCAACCGATGCTTTAAGTGCTTGGAACAGTGGCGTTGACCATAGCTCGTCGCCTAGTTCACCACCTACACTAACGTGCGCTGGATACTCTGAGCCCTCGAAGTAACGCGCTCTTTGGTTCCATAAGCTACGAGTTGTTTTGCGTGTTCCGAACACACCATCCCAGTTGAACACCGTATCTAACTCGAATTCTTGACCACGACGCGAAGCATCCAAATATTGAGTGCGGTAGCTCGCGCTGCCCGCCCAGTAATCAGCAAAACCCTCTGCGATAGCACCAGTGTGACCGTACGCCCAATCCGGTACGATTTGGTAATGAATGCCATGCCCAAGCTCGTGTATCACTACATCAGCATCGACTGCATCCGGAGAAACACCACCGACACCCAGCATGAGTGCTTTCGGACCGTAATAGTAAGTAGAGTTATCTTTTGATAAACCGCGAGCGTCAAAACGAAGCGGCTCGTCAAACAAGTCGTAAGTCAGGCTTGTCAGATATTGGATCGAGCTATCAAGATGATAAAAAGCCATCAACTGTGGAAACGCATTGTCACCAAACTCGGTGCTTTGCATCTCATCAACACTGTCAAATGCTTGAACCCCTTCTGCGCTGAGAAAATCCAACGTATCAAGTACAGGTGCTTCACCAGGGGCTGGGGCTGCAAATAAACCCGTCGCATCCACTTGCTTTAATCTTGGGTTAGAGAGATAGAACTTACCGCCCGACTTTAAAACCTCAATCGACTTGGTTACGTACTCGATCGGCTGAGGGTAATCAGACAGTGCTGACCACGTCGATTCTGGTGCCGCTTGCTGTTGCATGGTGCGAAGATCTGGGTTGAATAAAGAAACCTCAACATCAACCAGACTTCCAGAGCTCAAAGCAGGTGGCTCTTGTGCTTGCAGTTGGCGAGGCGATTCCAATTCCATTGCTACCGTTGGTTTACCGTTGCGAATTATCGTATCTTCAACGCTCTTAAACACTCGCACAACGTGATGATTTTTATCGGTTGTTACTACTAGGGCACGCTGTGCTTGATATTCACCGTTTACCCAAACATCAAAATTGTAATGCTCACCAAGCTGAGACTGGGTTTTGTAACGGAACTTAAACTCGCCCGCTTCTGAGTAGTGGCTGTCTAGATAAGTTTTCGCTTGCGCTTCATTCGTTACTACAGAGTCCGTTGCGGGATAATCCCACTCTGCAGACTGCACCGCAGGGGTACAAGCAATAAGCAGCGAAAACGCCAATGGTTTTAGCTTCATGATTTCGTCCTAGAATTCGTATTTTGCATTTAGCGTGAAGTAGCGCCCAGGCTCCGTTGAGTAGTGTTTATTTTCCTCAGCGATACCCGCTACGTCTTGATATCGGATGTACTCTTTGTCGAAGAGGTTGACGACCGTCGCACTTAGGCGAAGATCTTTTGTGACATGGTATGTCGCACCAAGATCAACGGTGCTCCAAGAGCTAGTCTGCGCACAATCAACAGCCAACCCAATGTCGCTTTGGCAAGTTGGAACTCGATCCATAGCGTTCGCCCAACTTAGCAATGCATAAGCGTTAAAGTCTTGATTGGTATAACGAACCTCTGCACTACCTTCCCAAGGTGTAATAGTGCGAATGTACTCATCCTCTGCATCTTGGCCGTCTACGTAACCCACTTTTGTAGATACATCCCACTTTTCAGTAACTGCATAGCCAGCCGACAACTCAAATCCATAAGTCTCAACACCTTTGAGATTTTGGTATTGCTTGATATCAATATCCGTTGCTACGCCGTCTTCTGTCACATGTTTCCCAACATTTTTGACATCAATAAAGTTTTCAAACTTGTTGTAAAAAGCAGCAACAAATAGGTGAGCTCGACCGTTGTCAAATTTATTACCAATTTCAAACGAATCTGAAGTTTCAGCTTCCAGATCTAAATTAGGGGCAATATAAAATGGAGTAAGAGGGACGAAATCATGATTCACATAACCGTATGCCTTATCATATTCAGGAGCTCTGTAACCATGATCATATGAAATATAAATAATGTTGTTTGCGAACACTTCTCGAGAAATCGACAAGCTAGGTGAAATTTCAGAACTATCCATGTTTTTTACAGCAAAACCTTGGATCTCATTCTGGCTGTCAGGCGTTAGACTGTGAGCATCAAAGCGAATACCTCCAGTAATTGTCCACTTACCCAGTTCCACCATATCTCGAAAATACAAGCCTAAACGATATGCACGTGCCGGAGCGAAAGGTTCTTTATCTTCAGGTTTCACGCCATTCCAATCAACTATCGTCTCATCAGATACTCGTTCATAGTAATCTGTCGAAAAATCGAGACCATAAGCCAGTTTATGCTCAGCATTACCGGTATACATCGTGTGTAGAAAATCAGCTCTATAACCTAATGTTTGGTCGGTATAAGTTTTGTGGTCAATATCACGACGCCTAACGAGAACACCATTTTGGTCGGTTTGATACATTAATCGGTTTGTATCTTCGACGACTTCGGTATAACGCCAATACACTTGTGTATCTAACTCTTCAAACCACGTAGGCTCGTTCGGCGTAATTTCTGCACCAAAGTAAGCGCTATAGGTCTCGCTCGTTTCATCCTCATAAAAGTCTTCGATCTTCCAAAGACCATCTGGCTGTACCGAAGGAGCACCCTCAAGCCGTTCTTGGTTCTGGGCAAATAAATTAGCATTCGCTTTCAGCATTAGTTCATTACTGTAGAAGTGGTTAATGGTATACGCCGCGCTATAACCATCAATTTCCCGATTATAAAGGTCTTCATTGAAGTTACGGGTTTCCTCGCCCTGCCAGTAGGATCCGGTCAGCAAGCTCTCGGTATCACCCGCACGAAACGCTAGGTTGCTCGTACCTTTATACTTGTTGCTAATGTTTGTGTAAGTACCCGATACATCAGTATAAAAGTTCTTGTCTTTTAGGTAGTAACCAGGCTTTTTAGATTTAAGAATTACCGCTCCACCAATTGCGCCCGAACCATGTACAGAAGAACTCGCACCCTTAATGATTTCTAAGGACTCAAGGTTGGATAAATCAAAAGTATCTCGTCCTACAGCATCATTAATATCATTTGCACCAAAACCATCCGCAGAGCGAATACCATCGCGAACAATTACGATACGGTTACCTGTCATACCACGGATGGTAATGTTTTGCGGACGTCCTGCATCGCCCGTCACGCTTACACCAGGTTCGTTACGCAGCACGTCATAAAGCTCGGTTTCGCCTCGTTCTTCGATTTGCTCGTTTGTGATAACCGCGACACTACCTGCCACTTTTGACAATGGCTGATCGATTTTATTGGCGGTTACCACCACCTCTTCCATTGAGAAAACCTTAGATTCGGCGTGCACTTGACTGGCAGCAAGTACCGAAAGTACTGCCGCTGACACTGGGGTAAGCTTCATTTACTGCTCCGCTTTAGATGTTTTAATGAGTGATAGTAGAAATGCGTATTCTTTTGCTTGTTGTTCTTGCGCTTGTCGTGGGTCCATTTGGTGGCCCGAATTAAAATCAGTTTGCAACAAGTACGGCCCGTTGCGCTCACTTAACGCTGAAACTTTAGCGAGATACTTAGCGCCTTCCCAATATGGCACGCGCTGATCGATTAAACCGACTTGAACAAACATGGGTGGGTAAGCGTCTTTATGGATATTGAGAATCGGATCGTACGCCTTCATTAACGCCAATTGTTCAGGTTTGGTTGGGTTACCCCATTCGCCATACTGCTGTGTGGTAAGCGGAAGTGAGGTATCCGACATACTTGCAACCACATCAACAAAAGGCACTTTAAGTACGACACCTGAAAACAATTTAGGATCTTGATTAACCGCTCCGGCCACCAACGTGCCACCAGCACTAGAACCGATGGCGAAAACCTCTCTATTGCCACGTTCGAATGTTTGCAGCGCCTTCGCGGCCGCGACAAAATCACCAATAGAATTGGCTTTTCGCACACCACGGCCTTGCTCGTGCCATTCATCGCCAAAGTACCCACCGCCACGGACATGGGCGATAGCGTAAATCACACCTTGGTCGAGTAAACTGATAACCTGAGGCATAAAGTACGGTTTCATCGTAAAACCATACGCGCCGTAACCGTAAATCATCACAGGAGATTGTGGGTGCAATTTGTCTTTGCGATACGCCAAAGAGACCGGGACAGAAACGCCGTCGTGCTTAATAAAAATACGTTGGGATACATAACGCTGACTATCAAAGTCTTGGTAAGCATCTTGAGAGTACAAGGATTTATTCAGCGTTTTTACATCGAACTCTTCCCACTGAGGAGGCGTAGTCATCGACATGCTTCGGATACGAATTTTGTTTGATTCAAAATCGCCCAATGTGCTTAACCAAGCGACATTACCATCGTGTTCCAATGGCAGTATCACTTTTTCCTGCCCTTGGTAAGAATACACCGTCAATGTCGACACATTGTTTGGCTTACTAAGTGCCACAACTCCTGCATCATAAAGGTAGAACTGTTCAAGCGGCTCACGAGGATTGATGAAGCGTTGCCATGTTGCGCCAAGCGGTGCGAGTTCGGCTTGGTAAAGGGCGAACTTTCCTTCCAGGTTGCTTTTCAGATAAATGTAACCTTTCGCCACATCCGCGTAATATTCCACACCCTCTTCAGGCTTTCGCAATGACTCTGAGACAGTGCCCGTTTCTAGGTCGACAAGCTTCTGCTCTGTTGTTGACTCGTTGTTGCTTTGCAGCACAGCGTAACGGCTATCTGCCGCACGATAGAAAGAAAGTAACCAATCTGACTTGGGTTCATTCCATAGGACTGTTTTTGCCAAAGATTCAGTAGAGATACGTAAGATCTGATGAGGTCGCTGAGTGCGCTTTTCTTTTGCAACGAGGAATGCCACTTTCCCGTTAGGTGACAACAATACGCCACTATCGACGTGCGTCGCCAGTTCCGTAGATTGACCGGAGAGTAAATCAACAACCACGGCGCGATATTGTTCGCTACCGTCGATATCTTCCGTGAAAAGTAGCGTGTCACCATTCACTTGCCATTGACCAAGTTGGTAGTACTGATGCGCAGATTGTCGTTCATCGAAATCGAACACCACGTTTTCTGGTGCATGTTGGCTCGCACGGGATAATAGTAAGTAACGACCATCACGACGCGTTAGCATCCACTCTCTTCCACTCATGATCGACCATGGCTTATCACCTTTGTCTGCCACCATGGTATCCCACTGCGTGAGTAGGTTTTTTGTCAACGTCTGATAACTTTTTTGGTGCTGTTCAGTTTTGTGGTTTTGTTCTGTTAGGTAGGTAAGAACTCGCTCATCTTTACGAGCATCATCTCGAAGCCAGTTGAAATCATCAGCAGCAAAACCAGAACTAGAGGTAATTATGAGCCCCAAAAAAACATGATTAAATTTCATATAAATGGCACAACTATTTACAGAATTAATATTATGTCGAGTATTCTGCCCTTAAATAAAAATGAGATCAATTATCATTTTCATAATCATGTGAGATTTTTATCTAGAGCGTTAAGAAAACGTTTGCCTTAACCGGGGTTATAAAACTTATTAACTTCCTAAATTAGCGTTCTATGCTGTTCATGTAAAACCAGACAGATATAAAAGCTGGCAAACGAGTGAGTATGGAAAGACGCTATTTCACCTAGCGACAGACATAAAAAATCCGAGTGCGAACACTCGGATTTTTAAGAACTAAAATCAATGGGAAACTACAGCAGCTTTTACTCTTCAGAGCTCGGTGCCGCTGGTTTTTTCTTAGGGATGAAGACATCATCACCCACAGATACGTTTTTGTAGAAGCTCTTGTCACGCTTAGCTGGTTTTTTCGCCGATTTTTTCGCTTGAGGGCGAGCTTTCTTTGCTGTCGCTTTCTTATTGCGGAAATCTGGTTTAGGTGGCTTAAGGCCTTTAAACTTACCTTTCAAATCTTCGAACACTGAAAACTCAAGATCTTGTTGTAGGTATGATTCTACACGTTTAAAGCTATCCCAGTCTTTTGGACCAACAAGAGATATTGCATCCCCTTTATTTCCAGCACGACCAGTACGACCAACTCGGTGTACGTATTCTTCGGTATGCTTTGGCATATCGAAGTTGATGACGTGTGTCACAGTTGCAATATCCAAGCCGCGGGAAGCAACATCAGTCGTTACAAGGATCTTAAATACTGCGCGCTCAAACTGACTCATAATGGTGTTACGTTGAGTCTGGTTCAAGTTACCACTCAGTGCTACAGCCTTCAGTTTCTTTTCGTTCAGCTTTTCTGTTAGTCGCTCAGTATCATCACGCGTTGCCGTAAAGATAATAACTTGACGGTATTCAGCCTCAGAAAGAACACGATCTAAAATTGCCTCTTTATGATCTAGGTGATCACACAAGTAAAATTTTTGCGTGATATCTTTATGTTCTTCGTTAGAAACGCCGATAGCAATTCGCTTTGGCGCATTGAGCATTTCAGCCGCGATTTCATTGACGTCTGCATGATCTAATGTCGCAGAGAACATCAACGTTTGACGACGACGATGCTTGGCTGCTTTATGAATGCGACGAAGCTCTGGTGCAAAGCCCAAATCCAACATACGGTCTGCTTCGTCAAGAATCAGCGTTTCCAAACCATCCAGATAAAGCGAACGATGATCTAAGTGATCAGCCAAACGTCCTGGTGTCGCCACGATAAATTTCGGGTAACGACGCAGAGCTTTTACCTGATCGTTAAAGTTCTCACCACCCAAAATCAGTGCTGCTTCATAAGATAGGCTAGCTAGCATAGAACGAAGCTCACCATATACTTGTTTCGCTAGCTCACGAGTAGGAGCAAGGATTACCGCGCGAGGGTCTTTCGCAGAAAACGATTTTGTCTTTAAAGACTTATGAAGCATTGGCAATACAAACGCCAAAGTCTTGCCCGAACCTGTTTTCGAAGATGCCAATAGATCCTTGCCTGCAATCGCAACAGGAATCGCCTGTTGCTGAATGTCAGTCGCTTTTTTAAAATCGTAGTGTTTTAGGTTCTTCAACAATCGGTTGTCTAGGCCTAGATCTTTAAATTGCAAAGTATTCTCCAATAAATCAGTCAGCGTCTGAGCGCTCTGTAGTGTCGTTTCCGCTCTAACGCAGCAAAAAAATAAAGCTCGGTATAATACCGCAAATCATAGGAGTATAGATAGAGATCACACAAACTAATTCCCTGTGGTAACAGTAAAACATCATTTGTGGCTCAGTTCAGAGTAAAGACTAGCCTTTTTGATGAGCAGCTAGACAGGAAGTTTAGAGAAAAGCCGTTCAAATATGCCTTCTATCCATCAACAAAACGACGTAAATAGCAGTTATTTGGGCCAATAAACTTTCATTTGTGTCAATATCGTCTAAATTATTGATATCAGGAACGTGGCAAATACACCTGCTATGAAAACTGTTGTGAGAACGAAATAAAGGATAGGTAGTTAAACTTTGTTAAGTTCAGGTAAAAGTTGACGTCAGGTACTCCATGAAATTCTTGGGTTTTTTTGACTTTTGCTACATCATGTACTGATAAAATGTAACCACATTTAACCTCGCTACTGTATAAAATAATAGTTAGTGGCGAGACTTTCACTATAAGCAAGGAGTTCTTATATGAACAAAACGTTGATCGCAGCTGCAGCAACTTCAGTACTTCTACTAGCCGGTTGTGCTTCTTCTGATGACGCAGCTACAGCAAATGCAGCAAAATTAGACGAACTAAGCAACCAAGTTAGCCAACTAAGCCAAGACGTACAAGCTCTTCAATCTGACGTTCAAAAATCAGGCGCAGCAGCAATGGCTGCTCAAGAAGAAGCTGAGCGTGCTAACGAGCGTATCGATAACATCGCTCAGTCTTACACTAAGTAAGATTTAATACCGCGTCTTAACGCCCGTTAAGGCGCGGTTATTTCGATAGGAACCCCATTCTGTGCAGCGATTGCTGCTTTAGCCTTCACGTTTTTCATACCGAATTCATCCAGCCACCACTTTAACTCTTTCGGCACTTTCAGTTCATCTTTCTCGCCATTACTACGAGTCAAAGGCTCATGTGCTTCTAAGAACACACTTCTGTCAGGCTCAAGTGTCATTTTGATAGGCTGGTTAATGATGTTAACGTCTTCACCGTTACGAACCTTGTCAAATAACCACTCAATGTCACTTGGGTCCATACGAATACAACCCGCGCTGACTCGCATACCAATCCCAAAGTCCTTGTTGGTACCATGAATTAGGTATTCGCCATTCCCGTAAGCTAAACGCAATGCAAACATACCAAGTGGATTATCAGGCCCCGCAGGAACAACGGCTGGTAGGTCAATGCCCTTTGCTTTGTACTCGGCACGAATAGAGGCTGGAGGAGTCCATGTAGGGTTCGGTCGTTTTTGGCTGATACGCGTTGTCATTACTGGGGTATCGCGCCCTATTCGGCCAATTCCGACAGGAAATACATGGACAATATTCTCTCCTTTCGGAAAGTAATATAAGCGCAGCTCGGCTAGATTAATAACGATACCTTTATAAGGTACGTCTGGGAGGATTAGCTGTGTCGGAATAGTAAGAACATGCCCCTCTTCTGGTAAGAAGGGATCCACGCCTTTGTTTGCGGCCATTAAACCTAGCATACCCACATCGTAGAGCTTAGCGATATTTGCCATGGTTTCGCCTTCTTGCACGACGTGGTTTTCAAGGCGACCAATTAAACGGCTTCCATCCTCTGGTAATTCGTACATCTTAGCGAATGATAGACCACTCACTAAAGATAACGACACAGATAGCAGGGTACGTTTTGCGAAACTCATTGATCGCTTTTTGCTAAGCATTTCACTCTATTCCTTGGCACTTTTAAAGAGCTGTAAGGTTATCTCTCTTTCTGTCTTGTGATCAACCATCGGCTTGTGATATTCCAGTAAAGAAAAGCCCTCCCAAGTCCAAGGTTTATGGATGTATTTGTTCGGTACACTTTTGATTTCTGGTACCCAGTGGCGCACAAATTCACCATTAGCATCGAACTTTTCGCCTTGGCTTATCGGGTTGAAAATACGAAAGTATGGCTGCCCGTCACAGCCCGTAGAAGCAGACCATTGCCAGCCACCATTGTTCGCTGCAAAATCGCCGTCCACCAGCTTACTCATGAAGTACGCTTCTCCCCATCGCCAATCAATATGTAAGTCCTTGGTAAGAAAGCTCGCGACAATCATACGTAATCGATTGTGCATCCAACCTGTTTGATTGAGCTGACGCATTGCTGCATCAACGACTGGGTATCCTGTTGTTCCTGTCTTCCATCGCTCAAAGGCTTTCTCATCATAGGACCACTGGATTTTATCCTCCCAATCGATAAATCCTTTGCCTTTGACGAGTTTTGGTTCGAAAACCAATAGGTGCTGATAAAACTCACGCCAAATGATCTCACTTAACCAAGTTGCTTTCCCTTCTGTAAGGTCATTTTGTTGATTTTCAGCATACAAACGAGCAATACACTGCCTTGGTGATAGCGCGCCAATCGCAAGGTATGGAGACAGTTGGCTAGTGCCATCAATAGCTGGAAAGTCTCGCTCGCTTTGATACGCGTCACTGCGCTCCCGTGCAAATTCCCTAAGCTGCTTCAAAATATCATTAGTCGAAGCCAGCCAGTCTTCACTGGATTCTCGAGGATAGCTAAATGTGAAGCTTGAATTAAATCGAGCCGACTCTAATTGTTCGAGTACCTTTTTATTGAGTGGCGCTTGCTCGTGAGGTTTTACTACCGTCGGCATATGGAACTGCGTTAACCAAGCACGCTTGAATGGCGTAAATACCTTAAAATATTCGCCTTGCTTATTAAGAACCGTCGTTGGCGCGTGCACACATTTGTCATGAAACAGTTCAAATTCGATATCGTGAGAAGCTAACGCTTCACTTACTTGTGTATCGAGCTCTCGTTCGTTCACCTCATAGTGAATGTTTGCCATGACAGACGTGGCTTCAAGTGTTTCCGCCCACCCACTAATCACATCTGTACAATCGGAAAACGACGGCACCTCTTTGTACAAAAAAGGAATATTAAGGCTTTCAAGCTCCTCGTTAAGACAAGCTAAGCGACGAGCAATGAGGTCTGCCTGCATCGGCGCCATGTGATGCTCCCGCCACTGCTCTGGCGTCGCGATAAAGCAAGCGACGACAGGCTGACCTGAATCCAACGCCGCTTTGAGTGCCGTGTGGTCTAACGTACGTAAGTCACGTCGAAACCATACTAAAACCATGGTAGCTCCTATCTTTTGTCTACTAAGTTAGGTGTAATTTCTCTATCACTTCAGAGCACCCCATCCGATCACCTAACTGTGCGTGAAGCATTTTGATGGACGCTACTTGTTTAGCAGCTAGCGCTTTGTTGGAGAAAAGGTAGATAAACGAACCATTTTCAACGACCTCGTGATCTAGTAGACCAGAAACATCATCAACCTTATCGATCAAAGTCGTGTGATACCCTTGTTCGCAAAGCTTCGCTGCTTGAATCCAACTCTCAGACTCTCTGTTTTGTTCAAAGCTAATGAGCAGACACTTTCCTTTGGAAGCGGCTTTGTTTTCAGAATCGATAACAAGGGCAAGTCGAGTGATCAAACAAGTCTGAAATAACCCTACCTGTAAAGATCGCAGCGATCCTTTCACCATGTCTAGCGCATCAAATACTGGGCTAATAAACTGATCAATAACGAGTTTTAGTGGATACTCTTTAAGAACAGAGGCAAGTAAACTCTCTGCTTTTCCTCGATTCAGGGTAGACAGCGCAAGCAGCATGTTTTCAACTTCTTCGAGTGTGCGAACCTCGTTTTTGACTTCGACATCGGCGCTTTTTCCTAGCAGCCCCTTCACTTTACCAATCGAAATCCCCTTCGCGAGCCAGCTCTGGACTTCGCGAATCGTATCGAGATCTTGCTGGCGATAAAGTCTGTGTCCTTTTTCAGTTCGCTGAGGCTGGATCAAGTTGTATCTTCGTTGCCAAGCTCTCAGCGTAACTGGTTTTACACCCGTGATTTCTGCGACATCTCGGATAGCGTATAGTTTTTCTTCTGAACTACAAACCATAGCGTAATCTCATCTCCTGCGGATACGGTTCTAAAAACTTCTGTTTTGCTAAATATTCGTCTGGGTAAGTATTTAAGTAATGCTTAATCAATGTAAGTGGTGCTAGCAGAGGCAGCATTCCGATACGGTAGTCGTGAATCACTGTCGCTAACTCTTCTTTTTCTTCTTTAGTTAGTGAGCGTTTGAAGTACCCTTGTAAATGCATCAACACATTTGTGTTATTTTTGCGGCTAGCCCGATTCGTTAACGCCTTCATCAGTCCTAAACGATACTCTTGGTAAAAGTCTTCAATTTCATAATTAGCGACATCGGCAACTAAGCGGCCAAGGGATCGGTATGACTCTGGGTGGTGTGCCATTAACGTCAGTTTGTAGCGCGAATGAAAGTCTATGATTTTGCCACGAGTAGGCTCACCATCCATCGAGTCATAAAAGTCATTTAGACAAAATACTCGAGTAATAAAGTTTTCTTTCAATACAGGGTCGTTAAGTCTGCCATCCTCTTCAACAGGCAACCAAGGCATTTTTTGCATCAATGTTTGTGTATACAAGCCAACACCTTCTTTCGCAGCACTGTTCTTGCTGTAAACCTTGACTCGCTCCATGCCACAAGTTGGTGACTTGGCACAAACGATGTAACCACAAAGCTGCTCGCTTTGAAGTTCATCTACTTTATTGGCCGAGTAAGTGAGCATATTGTCGGTATGATCATTTTCTGGATTTTTGGTTTCAACCAATGCAACACGCTCTTCATTAGAAACAAGACGAATGGTTGGACGGGGTACTGGCATACCTACGCCGACTTCAGGGCATACCGAAATAAAGTCAAAATACGGGCTAAGCTCTTTAGTCACAAAGTTGCTCACCTTATGACCAGAGTCAAAACGCACTCGTTCACCCAAAACACACGAACTGATACCTACTTTGATCGAAGATTCCATGATGATGCATCCCTATACAAAAAGTTTTGTTGTATAACTTATAGCAAGCCTTTCCAGATTGTACAAGAAAATAAGTTGTACAATTTAATCGTTTTACTTCACTCGAAAGTATTTCGATCAACCAGCTGTCAGAAAAAAGTTTGGCCCAAAAACAAAGAATTTGTGCGCGCAATCGACAAACTGCTCAAAAGCAAATCGATTGCTCTTTTGATTTCAACAGATTTGGTTATCAATAGTAGTTGCAGTTTCTAAATGCGTGGTTTTTGTGACTAAGCTCTCAAGGGGCCACTGTACGTCCCGATATTATTGCCTCAACGAAAACGAACAAGTTCAACAGAATTGGTAATAGCGTTCTATAATAGAGGCGTTTTATCAAAACAAAACTTTGGAGAGCACTTATGGCAACCCCACACATTAACGCACAACCAGGTGATTTCGCTGAAACAGTTCTAATGCCAGGCGACCCGTTGCGCGCTAAATACATCGCTGAAACGTTCCTAGAAGATGTGAAACAAGTTTGTGACGTTCGCAACATGTTCGGCTTTACTGGCACTTACAAAGGCAAAAAAGTTTCTGTAATGGGCCACGGCATGGGTATCCCGTCTTGCTGTATCTACGTACACGAGCTAATCGCTGAATACGGCGTGAAAAACGTTATCCGTGTGGGTAGCTGTGGTGCAGTACGTGACGACGTGAAACTAATGGACGTTGTTATCGGTATGGGTGCTTCTACAGACTCTAAAGTTAACCGTATCCGTTTCAACAACCACGATTTCGCAGCAATCGCTGATTACGGTCTTCTAGAAGAAGCAGTTAACCAAGCGCGCGCTCAGGAAGTGCCTGTAAAAGTAGGTAACGTATTCTCTGCTGACCTGTTCTACACACCAGAAGCAGACATCTTCGAGAAGATGGAAAAACTAGGCATCCTAGGTGTAGACATGGAAGCGGCTGGTATCTACGGCGTAGCAGCTGACCTAGGCGCGAAAGCACTGACTATCCTGACAGTTTCTGACCACATCATCCGTGGTGAAAAACTAAGCTCAGAAGAGCGTCAGAAGTCGTTCAACGACATGATGAAAGTTGCACTAGAAACTGCAATCAACATCTAAGAACAAATAGTAAGTAATAATTTGCAGCCAGAGTTATGCTGGCTGCCCGAATTATCCCGAGGGGGCGATTGTGTCTAACGGCGAACTGCCAAAAGACGCAGATGGGTTACAACTCAACTTTTGTAAAACATTGGCGTGTGACAACTTTGGATTGAGTGATGCAAAGCGTTACGTTCTGCAACATGCGAACCCTAAGCGTCCGGCGATGGTATGCCGTGAATGTGGAGCTTTCCCCCCCTTACTTAATAATCGCGATGTCGTGAACGAACTTCATCGCCTGCGGCACGTCCACAGTGACGGGTTGCCTGCTTGCCGTAATGATGATTGCGACAACTTTGGACTTTCTGTCCACACTCACAAACACCTCTATCACGCTTTCGGTTACAGTGGCGATCGCCAACGTTACCGCTGTAAAGTGTGTCAATGTACCTTTGTCGACAAGTGGTCTGGTGCCAACAAGAAGCTTCAATTTCAAGAGAACTTGATGGGTTTATTGTTTACGGGATATTCCGTACGAGAAATCTGCCGCAAGCTTAGTATTAACCCAAAAACCTTTTACGATCATGTTGACCATATAGCTAGCCGCTGCCGCCGCAAGCTGGCAACCATTGATGCGCGCTGGGTAAACCACGCAACGCATTATGAATTGGCCTCAAACTATATTGCATTGCAACCGAACAGCAATAATGGTGTGTATTGGATTGTTTCTGGCGAAGCGCATTCTGGCTATATTCTTTGCCAGCACGTCAATTATTCCGCTGATGAAGAGCCAATCGCAACTCTCGATCATAATCCTTACGATGAGGTGTCTCGTTTTGTTTCCCAGGAGTACGTAGCGGAAGCAAGTGAGCCGCTTGCGGAACCTTCTCATCACCTCAGAGAGCGAATTGACCAAAAATACCAAACAATTTTGGCTCGCGGTAACGTAGAAGACCCTCTTGGTAATCTATCTGTATTTCATTACCCTTCAAAAGGGGCATTAGTCCGTCCGCCATACACCTCGTATGCACACTATTTGCACGTACTTGATATGTGCTGCCCAAACAAACGTGTATCTCTATACATGCCTCAAGATCCCCTACTACGTTCAGCTGCATTGAGCGTTTGTTTACCTCGTATTAAAGAGAAAAGTGTCGACTTGATGTATGTAGAAGAGGACGCTAGTTGGGACATGAGCACTCCCTTTGGCAAAGTCGATATCGCCTATATGAGTTGGTGGCGCGATCGTTGGGCAATCTCTAGTCAAAACGAAAACCACAAAGGCATTTGCTACCTCGCTGGCGATCAAAATGAGCCTGAAAAATGGTTTAACGTTGCGACAACTCGTCATGTGAAGTTTTATCAAAACCGCTTTCAGATTCTTTTCGAAAGCTTCATTAACGAGCCACGTCGCAAATTACGACCTGCTGGTATTTTACCTCTTTTAGATATATTCAGAGCTTGGCATAATTTGTGCTATCAGGATAAACAAGGTCTTACCGCTGCACAAAGGTTGGAAGTCTCTGATGCACCTTTGACAATCAAACAGCTCCTATCGTAGCTATTCTATTGGTAATTTAGATGTAGTAATTAGGGGTTGTAACGGTATACATTACGGCCCCTGATCGTTTACCAAAACGTTATCCGCATCGCTTTGGTAAAGAAACATGCATCTAACCACTTAATATTAGGTGTGATTTCCAGTTCGATAGTCATGGATGTGAACGTTGGATAAAAACCAAATTCAGCTAGAAGATGATCTCACTAAGCTTAAAGGCCAAATAAAATCGGCCCCTAAACATACCTTTAATATTGCGCAGCAATATCGTATCCGCGCGGAACAAATTTTATTTGTGGACGGAGAGATCAAAGCCTTACTCATCATGGCGCAATGCTGTTGGTGCCTAATGGATTACCGACAAGGCTTAAAACTCGTCAAAGACGCTTACAGCAAACAAACACAGCTTGAAACCGACGATCATCTCCCGGAAATTCTCCATCTTTTTGCACTCCAATATTGGGGCCAAGCAAAGTATTATTCCGCGCAACAATATTGGATTAATGCGCTCGAACAATCTGCTCTTGTTGATGATGTTGAAATTCAAATCGAATCTCTAATTGGGCTTGGTAATGTATGGCGCATCACTAATGAACACCAACTTGCCGCTTCAACTCATGAGTTAGCCGTTAAAGTGGCAAACAATGTTCGTATTGCTTGGTTAGAAGGCAAAGCGCGCATCCTATTAGCTTGGGACTATTACTTACTAAATAAGTTTGTCGAGATGCTTACGGTACTGGATGGAGCAACCGAAGTATTAAAAGATCATGATGACAGTACGTGGCAAGCCGAGATCTGGGACTTTAAAGGGTTAGCACTGCTTGGACTAGAACGCCTTGATGCGGCCGAAGAAGCCACCCAAAAAGCCCACCAGCTCGCCATTGAGCATGACCTCGTTTGGATGAAAGCACACTCTTTTATTAGCCGAGCAAGACTTGAGCTTTTGCGCCAAAATACAGACAGCGCTGCCAAGTTGCTACTTGCAGCAGAAGAGTCTGCACTCAGTTTCGACCACGGTGAGCTACTCAGCCAAATTTGCTTCCAACAATCACGAGTCGCTGAAGAACAAGGTGACTTTGAGTCTGCGTTTAACGCGTTCAAGAAATACCGTAAGCACGCACTCAAAATGCTCAAAGAACAAACTCATCGAATCAGCATGGATAAAGCAAGAGGCTCTAAACGCCAACTAGAGCAGCGAGCACGTAAGCTGATCAATCATATTCGCTCTCAACACGAATACGACCCTGAAAAACAGTTCTCTAATGTCGTTTCTGAGACCTACTGGTGGGAACAGTTAGTTTTGTTTAAAACGGAGCTCAAACGCTCTAACCACGCCATCATTATGATTCAGCATTCAAACCCCGAAGTTCTCGATGTTTGTACCGAGCTCGTTCATGCATTGACAACCTCCAGCGACCTCATCTCGAGAATTTCCAGTAACAGGCTAGCAATGTTAATTGCAGAAAAAGGTCAAGCAGCAGAAGAGGTCTACCGCACTGTCCAAGCGATGTTAGACATCTATCCATGGAAGCGACGCGGAATCAAAGGCCCGAAACCGATACTGTATTTGCAAGATATCCTGACCTTCCCATTCACGTTAGAACAGCTCGAAGAAAGTTATATTGAGGTAATGAAGAATGGAACAACTGCTTAGCAAGGTGACTGACGCAGGTATCGATCCTTCTTCCGTTTCAGGTGAAGAAGCGATTACGCTATGGGAACACATAGGGTTACATATTGCGTCAACAAACCGAGAGAAAGCGCATTGCTATATCATTAGCGCCGAGTATCGAAGAGAGATCAAACAGCTCAACGACAGCATTAGTGAATTGAAACAAGCGCTTGAGTTGCTTGTTTTACCAGAGGATGTAGAAGATATTCTTTCTGTGAAAGCAAGCTTGAGTGAGCGTTTGGTTGAAGTAGGTGACTACAATGCGGCATTAACCGAGTATGTTGCTTCAACCAATATCGCCGTCGAGTACGGCTATATTGATGAGTACGTATTGGCCATTATTGGAATGGGTAATTTGTGCGATGCCCATGGGGATCACCAACGTGCATTACGTTATTATCAAAAAATAGATGCTATCGATCACGCTATTGGCAGTCGATCCCTACGCCTTCGTTACAAGCTGTACATGCTTGCCTGTTATATCAGCTTGAACCGTACCGCAGACGCCAAAGAACTATTGAGTGAATGTGAAGAACTGAGCATTCTCGTCAGTGATAAAAACCTCGCCGCACAAATTCACCTCTACCGAGCCAAATTACATCGTCTGCAAGAAGACTACCCCAATGCGTTGCTGGCTATTTCGAATGTTCAGTATACAACGGGTAGTGCCACGACATACTGGTTATCCACGATGGTCAAAATTGAGACTGCGTATTGTCTAAACGGTGTAGGGCACACTTCTTTAGCTAATTTAACGTTGGACTCCATCAGTAAAAGGATTCAAAAGCAACTATCTCCTATCGTTACTCAGCATTTTTATAACGCGATGAGTCAAGTTTACGCCTCTCAAGGGTTGTATCAAGAAGCATTAAATTGTGAAAAAAAAGCGCATAGAATCGAATCTGATCTTGTAAAACATATTCCGATCGGTGAGTTAGGGTCTGCTCAACTACGCCGACTTTCACGCTTTGAGTTACAACTCAAACTCATTTTGTCAGAGCTAGAAAACAAAGAACTAAAAGAAACCACCAAGCAGAATAAAAATACTGTTGCTCAGCTACAGCAGGACGTCTTTACCGATCCACTTACGTCTTTACACAACCGACGCTGGTTAGAAGTTAAACTAAAAGATCTACTTCTGCACGATACTGCATTTGCATTGATGGTCATCGATATCGATCACTTCAAATCCATCAATGACGAACTAAGCCACTTGGTTGGCGACAAAGCGATCAAAAGTGTGTCACAGGAACTGGCGTCCTACTTCAGATTTAAAGGCGCATCGTGCGTACGATTTGGTGGTGAAGAGTTCCTCGTGATCCTTGAGAATACCCAACTGGAACGCGCAGAAATGCATGCCGAGAATTATCGTGAACGGATTTATCAATATGGTTGGGACGATATTCTTGGTGAACGGGGGCTGACCGTATCCATAGGGATTACCTTGCATCGAGAAGGCGAGAATACTCAGCGAACTTTTTATCGTGCAGACAAAGCTCTTTATCGCGCCAAAGCCAATGGCAGAAACCAAGTCTGTACCGAACTTTAAACCATGCCCCGGTTGACACCTGGGGCTTTAGTATACTTTTTACTTATCCTTCCTATATCACTTCACTGCTTGTTTAAATAAGTACTCAGCAACACCTTAACTGCCAATAAACATCAGTGGATACTTACATCGCATAAACATAATTCCTACATAAAAACCGCTTGATTCATCTGTAGTTAAGACAAATACTTAAATTGTTAATTTACGTAGATTTTCCATTTCGCAATACGCACAGGTAGGTAAGATGTTTCTAGACTATTTTGCACTTGGGTTACTCATCTTCGTTGCTTTAGTGATCTTTTACGGAATCATTGTCATCCATGATATTCCATATGAAATCGCCAAAGAGAGAGAGCACCCGCACCAAGACGCAATTCACTACGCTGGCTGGGTCAGCCTTTTCACTTTGCATGCGCTGTGGCCATTTTTATGGATATGGGCAACATTATGGCGCAAGGAACGCGGCTGGGGTTTTAAACAACTAGAACAAGAAACACACGACATTCATCACCGCCTTGAAGAACTCATCGATGAAGTCAACGAACTCAAAAACGAAGTATCGATGTTGAAACAACAAAAGATTCAGCAAAAGCCTTTGCCTGAACAAAGTAAAGAGGACGAATAATGGACTTATTGCTGATTCTGACTTACGCAGCTCTTTGTATTGCCATTTTTAAAATTTTCAATATTCCTCTAAACAAATGGACCGTTCCAACCGCCGTACTTGGCGGCGTAGTGTTAGTGGGCACACTCGTGCTGCTTATGAACTACAACCACCCATTTACGCAATTGGGTAACCAAGTGTTCCCGACTACGCCTATCGTCTCTGGCGTGCGTGGCCGCGTGGTGGAAGTGCCAGTCCAGGCCAACCAACCGCTCAAAACGGGCGATATTCTTTTCAAAATCGATCCTGTGCCTTTTGAAGCAGAAGTTGCTCGCCTGGAAGCGAAAGTTAAAGAAGCAAGCCAAGGTGCGTTGGGCTTAGAGTCTGATCTAAGAGAAGCAGAAGCTGCTGTATTGAAAGCGCAAGCGGACAGAGATAAAGCACAAAGGGAATTTAGCCGATATCAAAGGGGCTTTGATCGTGGCGCGTTTACTGAACAAGATTTGGATACTCGACGCCAAGCGTATAAAGCGGCAGAAGCCATGTTAGACGTTGCGATTTTGCAACAAGAACAAGCTCAAATCGCTCTGGACTCTGAAATCGGAGGCGAAAATACCCAAGTCGCGCAACTTCTTGCCGAGCTGCGTAAAGCAGAGTTTAACTTAGAGCAAACCGTCGTTCGTGCGCCAACCGATGGTTACGTTACGCAATTGGCTTTACGTCCTGGAGTGATGGCTGTGCCGTTACCGCTTGCCCCGGCAATGACCTTCGTCCATACCGAAGACATTACGTACACCGCGGCATTCAGACAAAACTCATTACAACGCTTGAAGCCAGGCTTTGAAGCAGAGTTTATGTTCCGCGCAATTCCGGGCAAAGTGTTCCGTGGCGAAGTCATTGACGTGATTCCAGCCATTGGTGAAAGCCAAATTCAAGCGCGAGGCGCTCTGCTCGGGACTGATGCCTTGCGCACGAGCGGACGTGTTTTTGCGAAGCTGAAAATTACCGACGACTTGAGTGGATACCACCTACCAATGGGTACTGCGGTTGAAGTTGCAGTTTATTCAGACAGCTTTACTCACGTATCAGTGATGCGCAAAGTGCTTATTCGTATGAAGAGCTGGCAGAACTATTTATACCTCGACCATTAATGAACATATAGCGCATTCATTTATTGGTAAAAATAACATCAAACCGTGTAATCAGGGGCTGACGATCAGCCCCTGATTCATTCTAGCCATCCAGATAGATAGCATTCCCACTTTTATTAATATTCTGTATAATGCGCGCCTTATTTTTAATGCTTGCTAAAACCAAAGCCAGTCAAAGGGATGCGTGAATCAAATCACACATTTCCTGAAGAAAAATAGAGCAAACAATAAGCAGCTTGGTTGTTTTGAATATATGTTACACAATCAAATAACTAACGCTTTCCAACAATATAAATGAACGTTCTTTAAAATCGACTATTGAACTGAGGTTATCTATGAATCTTTCCGCTAAAACTGTTGTGGTTATTGCAATCGGTGCTGCTCTTTACGGTATCGGCGGCTTACCTATGTTTGGCATCCCTGTGTTTGCAAACACAACGCTAAAACCAGCAATGGCAGTATTAGCATTGTTCTCAGTACTATTTGGACCACTTGTTGGCTTCTTGGTTGGTTTTATTGGTCACTGGGTTACTGACCTATTTGCAGGTTGGGGCGTATGGCTCACTTGGGTACTTGGTTCAGGTATTGTTGGTTTGATTATCGGTCTATTCCCTTCTCTAACGCGCTACCGTTTGGAGAAAGGTGATTTCAATATGAAAGACTTCGCGTTATTCGTAGTACTTGCGCTATTAGGCAACGTATTTGGTTACGGTTGCTCTGCATTCCTCGACACGATTTTATACGCAGAACCGTTCACTAAAGTGTTTACCCAGCTTTCTATTATCGCGATCGGTAACACCATTCTTATTGCTATTGTTGGCTTCTTCATTCTTAAGTCTGTCGCTAAACGTAACAAGCAAAGCCGTAACTTAACAGAGGCTTAATGTCGAATGACAATCGAATTTTCTAACTTCTCTTTTAGATATGAGTCGCTGGACAAACCGACGCTAAAAAATATCAATCTAAGGATAGAGAAAGGAGAGAAAATCGTCATTATCGGTCCAAGTGGTAGTGGTAAATCTACCCTTGGGCAATGTCTTAACGGACTGATCCCACACGCAATCAAAGGGGAAACCAGTGGAACATTGACCATCAATGGTCAAGACACCGCCCCTTTCGACATGCACCAATACACTGAGCAAGTTGGCACCGTACTCCAAGATACGGACAGCCAATTTGTCGGTTTGAGCATTGGCGAAGACATTGCATTTGCGCTGGAAAACCAGCTAACTTCAAATATCGACATGTACCCATTGGTCAAAGCCACGGCCAAAATGGTCGACTTGGAACAGATGCTAGAACGCTCACCCCACGATTTATCTGGCGGGCAGAAACAGCGTGTTTCTTTGGCGGGCATTCTCGTCGACGACGTCGATATCCTTTTGTTTGATGAACCACTAGCTGCGCTTGACCCTAAAACGGGTAAAAAAACCATCGAGATCATCGATGATCTACACCGCGAAACGGGCAAAACCATCGTAATCATTGAGCATCGTCTTGAAGACGTTCTGCATTGCTCAGTTGACCGTATTATCTTGATGGAAAGCGGCAAAATCATTGCCGATACAACGCCAGATGAAATTTTAGCGTCGCCTCTGCTAGAAGATTACGGCATCCGCGAACCGCTTTATATTTCAGCACTGAAAGAAGCAGGCTGCGCGATTGAGAGCAATGCAAAACCTTCTAGCTTAACTACCTTACCGTTGGAGCTATATAAACCAGCAGTACAAGCATGGTTTGATGGTTCAACAGCACAACCACCTAAAACGCCAGCCGAGACTTTGCTTGAAGTCCGTGGCCTCACCTATTCTTTCGACGGTGAGAAAAACGCGTTAGAAGACGTGAGTTTTGACATCAAGCGTGGCGAGTTTGTCTCTGTACTTGGCAAAAATGGCTCGGGTAAATCGACCATTACCAAACTGATTATGGGCGTTATTGAAGCGGATAGCGGCTCAATGAGTATGAATGGTCAAGATCTTAACGAACTGACCATCTTCGAGCGCAGCCAGAAAGTGGGCGTGGTGATGCAAAACCCGAATCACATGATTTCCCATCACATGATTTTCGACGAAGTGGCCTTCGGCCTCCGTAATCGTGGCGTTGAAGAGAAACAAATCGAAGCTAAAGTACTTGAAGTCCTTGAGCTGTGCGGTTTGAGCAAATACCGTCACTGGCCAATCGAAGCATTGAGCTACGGCCAGAAAAAGCGCGTAACCATTGCGTCAATTTTGGTATTGGAACCAGAGCTTCTGATCCTTGATGAACCGACGGCAGGTCAGGACTATCGAAACTACACGTCTATGCTGAGTTTCATCGAAAAGCTCAATCGCGAGTTGGGCGTAACCGTGATGATCATCTCTCATGACATGCATTTAGTGCTGGAATACACCACGCGCTCTATCGTGATTGCAGACAGTAAATTAGTCGCGGATGCACCAATGACGCAGGTATTCAGCAGTCCAGAGCTACTAGACCAAGCAAACCTCACCACAACAAGTCTGTTTGAGTTGGCTACGAAAGTTGGCATCGAAGACACCAATGGCTTTATGCAGCATTTTATCAATGTAGAAAAAGCGCACCGCCAACGAAAAAGCGGCGAAGTAAACCAACCAGAGAAAGCAGTGGCATGAAAGACAATAAGATGAAGTTTGGTATCAACTACATCGATACCCAATCACCACTTCATAAGTTGAATGGCATTACTAAGTTCTTGCTTTTCATTGCTTGGGTAACGGTGGTATTGACCACATTTGACTTGCGAATCATCGCGCTGTTGATCGTGCTTGGTTTAGGCTTATTGAAAATGACCAAAGTGCCCTTTCATGTCTACAAACCGCTGTTATTCGGTACAGGCACGGTATTACTGATCAATGCCCTGTTTATGTTCGCGTTAGCGCCGCAACAAGGTACTGAGTTCATGGGTTCATCAACGGTTTTACTCTCGTTACCCGGTCATTACTCGCTCACTCAAGAGACATTGTTTTACCTAGTAACAGTGACGTTGAAGTACTTCAGCATGTTCCCAATCGCGTTGGTGTTTGTATTTACCACTCATCCGACAGAGTTTTCAGCCAGCTTGAACCGTTTAGGTGTGCCTTACAAAATCGCCTATGCTGTGAGCTTAACGCTGCGCTACTTGCCGGAAGTGAAAAAGGACTTTGTTAACATCATGCACGCGCAACAAGCACGCGGAGTAGAACTGAGTAAGAAGGCTCCGTTGTTCAATCGTATGAAGAACGTCGCGAAGATTCTTGGACCTCTGATTTTCTCTAGTTTAGACAGAGCCGATCAAATCTCAAACGCGATGACGCTACGTGGTTTTGGCCGCCACTCCTCTCGCACTTGGTACAGCTTAAAACCACTGACCAAAGCCGATATGATCTGCATGGCTGGGATTGCGGTGATAGTGATTGCTGCGATCAGCAAGCGTGTGATGGACACACAACTGTTCTGGTATCCGTTTTAAATTCTGAAGCTTCAAACTGAACATAACGTGGTTAGTGTTGTGACCACGTTATCTTCCGTCTTTCCCCTCGATAACTCGCCTGTTGGCTTCTTGCTTGCAAGTATTCAAAAGAAGCGGTAATTTCAGCGGCTCGCTGATGTGCCAGAAAGTTGCTTATTCAAACGACCAACATGAACTAAACTCATCAGTTTTATCAGGGGCTTAATGATCAACTGCGCACTGCCTACAATGAAAAGCCAAGTACCACTTTCAATCAACGAATCATTCAAAAAGAAAAAGCTACCAATTAAAAACCAAATAGCAATGAGTAGGTCGTTTGCAGCACCTAACGCCTCATAGCGGCGCTGAATAACGATGTGACGACTTCCTAGATCTAAATCCAACTCTCTGCCATGTATCTGCACTGTATAGCTCCCCTCTTATTGTTTCGCGTCAGTTATGCCCAAGTTATTTCGAAATACTTAGTTCTAAACCCTAACGGACGTGGCATGCATTGACAACCATTGGAGGGATTATCTATTTGCAATAAAAAGAAAAGGGCGCATAAGCACCCTTTTTAGCGAGTCTAATTACAGGTATTCGCTTTAATGATTAGATAGTGAGTACCAACTTAACTCCACTTCAACAAGCGAGTTTCGTTGCCTTCTTCCGGCTTCGCTGGAATATTGAGTGACAACAGCAAGCTCACTGCTGCCATACCAGCGCCGATGTAAAATACGCTAGCAGGTGAAACCAGCCAAATCACACCAAACGTAACAGGTATTACAACCGCCGCAATATGGTTAATCGTAAACGCAACGCCCGCGGTCGACGCCATATCTGCTGGGTCGGCAATTTTCTGGAAGTAGGTTTTAATCGCAAGCGCTAACGCGAAAAATAGATGATCGACAACATACAATGCTGCCGCCCACTCAGCCGTTTGCACCAAACCGTACCCGACAAACACGAAGATCAAACCGACGTATTCAAACATCAACGCTTTGCGCTCACCTACAACGCCGATAAAACGGCCTATTCGCTTCGCAAACAAGAAGTTAAAGACATAGTTAATCAGGAACAGCAACGTAATATCTGCGGCGGAGTAACCAAACTTTTCTACCATCAAGAAACCAGCGAACACCGTAAAAATTTGACGGCGTGCTCCACTCATAAACGTAAGCGCATAGTATAACCAGTAACGTTTACGCAGGATGAGCTTCTTGTTCTGAGGCACTTTTGTCTTAAATTGTGGGAAGGCAAATGCCATCACCAAAATGAGCACAAAACCTAAACCACCAGCCATTAAATAGACCGTTTTAAAATCAAGTTTGAGCTGTTCGAGCGAAACCCAAATGGCGCCGTAGGTAAACAGAGAAGCCAAAGCTCCAACAGAAATAAACTTACCCAGCATTTCTGGCGCTTCTTCTTTAGATAGCCATTGTAAAGACAAAGACTGCTTGAGTGTTTCAAAGTAATGGAAGCCGGTGGACATTAACAAGGTTGTAAAAAGTAGACCGTACAAAGTGGGAAAATAACCTGTTAATGCCGTACCAAGCGTAAGCATCGCCAAAGATACGAGCATAAAGCGTTGCTCTCGGATAAACAGCAATACAAACACAGCGGTAAAGGCCAAAAAACCCGGAATTTCGCGCACACTTTGCAATAGGCCTATGTCGGCACCATCAAAGTTTGCTTTCTCTATAACAAAGTTGTTCAACAACGCCATCCAGGTAGAAAAAGCAATGGGCACGATAATGGAAATTAACAGGAGGAAATTTTGCGGCGTTCTCCAGCCGTGCGATGAGGTAGTCATGATGTTTCCTTTAAATATGAAGGCATCATCATAGCTTTAAATGTAACAAATTCGCAATATCATTATTATTTTCAGCCCAGAGCAAGCAGATATGGCTGAGGAATATTGTTATGAAGATAAACATCGCGCTTAACTCCTTGGCTAAGCGCGATGTTCAAGTATCAAGAGAAATAAAGCATGAGTAAATGTGCTCAGTGGCTTAATCAATGACTTTTACTGATAGGCGATTTTTAAATTCAAACACATGTTCTGGACATACATCCAAACAACGACCACAGCTAATGCAGTTTTGATCCATAACTCGACGATCTCCCTCTTTCAAAGGCTGCCGAAGCACTTCTGGTTCTGGGCAAACGTAAAAGCAATCCATGCATTTGGTGCAATCTTCGCGGCGAACAGCAGTAACGCGCAACAGGCTTTTTCGGCCTATCAAGCCATAGGTAGCCCCCAGTGGACATAAGTGCCCACACCACCCATGCTCAACCAAGAGTAAATCCAACACGAACACTAGGGCGATCAACACCCAACCTGCGCCCATACCAAACACCAACCCGCGATGCAGTGCCGCCACTGGATCTAACCATGTCCAAAGAATTGCGCCAGACAACGCACTGCCCAACATCAAAACAGGGATCAGCCAATAACGAATCACGGGAGACCAACGATAGCTCGCTTTAATGTTGAGCTTTCGACGCAGCCACGCCGCCAAGTCTGTCACGATGTTCAACGGGCACACCCAAGCACAAAATGCGCGCGGCGCCAAAATCGCGTAAAACACAACGACAATCACTACGCCTAACAACGCATTAAACTCCGGAACATGCCCTGTCGCCAAAGCTTGAAGCACAATTAACGGGTCACTTAACGGCACGGTATCGAGCAACATACTTGATGACAGATTACCAGTTAGAATTCCCAACGTCGGCCCAGCCATAAACAGCGCAATGATGGTGAACTGACATAGCCGACGTAAAATCAAAAACCGATGCGCGCGCCACCAACCAAGCTTTTCAAGCGCTTCTTTGCCAGCATTTTGAGCTAAATTCTTTGCCATTACTTACCTCCTTTTAGCGATTCAAGCGCACCTTCCGGTACAGGCGTCTCACTAGGGAGGATATTTTCGAGTGGTTTGTCGATCTCTTTCCAACCAAAATTGTAGTGGCTGCCCACTTTGCCTTTCGCCAAATCCGTCGGGACGACTTTAATAGCAGCGACATCCAACACGCACGCTTGTTCACACTTACCGCATCCGGTACACACTTCGGAATTCACTGTAGGGATAAGTTTGGCGTGATAGCCAGTTCGATCGTTGTGAACCATCTCTAACGTGATGGCTTCATCAATCAGCGGACAAACGCGATAACAAACGTCGCATCGTAACCCTTGCCAGTTAAGGCAAGTTTCATGGTCAATAAGAACCGCTGTACCCATTCGAGCATCATCAATATCGGTTAGTTTCGGATCCAACGCCCCACTCGGACAAGCGACAACACAAGGAATGTCTTCGCACATTTCGCAGGGAATATCGCGTGCAGTAAAGTAAGGTGAGCCAGTCGCGACGGGTGAAAGTAATGTCGCAAGTTTCAAGGTATCGTAAGGACATGCCTGAACACACAAGCCACATCGAATACAAGCTGATTCGAAATCGCCTTCCGGCAATGCACCAGGCGGACGAATAGGCACACCTTTGGTTTCTCGAGCTTGGCTTTGTAGCGATTGTAAGCCCAATACACACGCAGCTGCGCCAACACCAGCAGCAGTTCGAGCTGTATCACGCAAAAATCGGCGCCGACTTTGCGATATTTTAGACTGAGAGGATTTCATGCTATTTCCTCAACAAAACTCCCTTATCAAGTTAAGCATAAATAGCCCTAAACGTGTCGTTTCCCTATACCTCATAGGAGGTAACCCCATCCTCTATTGATTCAAGTCAACTGACGCACAGTGCCGTCGTCACAGTTTGACTAAATGCGTTTATTTACTGCGACATGAAATTCACCACGATACTCTGCAGTACGCGCCATTCTCAGTACAATAATTCAACACCTTTGCAATCTACTCGCTCAATTCGATGATAAATTACTACTAAAAATTCAAAGAATGACATCATAACAAGCTAATTTAAAAGGCATTTATCCATTAAACATAAAAAAACACTATCCAAATAAGAAAACTGTGGTTAGATTAAAAATTAAAACTAAAAAGCGAAGGAGAGAGGCATGGAAATTATTGTACGTCCAACGACCGTAGAAGACGCAGCAGCACTCGTAGAAATCTATTCACAACCAAAAGCACAACGTGAAACCCTGCAACTCCCAAAGCCTTCGCTCGCGATGTGGGTGGAAAGATTGTCAAACATACCTGATGGTGTTTATAGCTATGTCGCTGAAATAGATGGTAAAGTCGTCGGAAATATTGGCTTTCATCACTCTCTACGTCCAAGAACAATGCACACGGCATCGTTTGGCATCGGAGTACATGATAGTTTCCACGGACTCGGTATTGGTAGCAAACTGATAGAAACAGTCACTGAACTAGCAGATAACTGGTTAAATGTGAGAAGAATTCAAATAGAGGTCAATGCCGATAACGACGCCGCCATTGGGCTTTATAAAAAGCATGGATTTAAAATTGAGGGTGAAGCGATTGACGGTTCCTTCCGTGATGGTGAATTCATCAATACCTATTACATGGCGCGCATCAGACCAGGCCAAAGATAAAACAAAGCCTCCTACTAATTGGAGGCTTTTCTTTTTAAACTTCGACTCACTTTCGTAAGTAAGCCAACGCTCTGCGAGTCAATGCTTCTGTGTAGGGATTGATCTTCCAGTGGTCGGGACTCCAACCTTTCACAAAGCGCTGAAAGTCTGCCCAAGCCACAGCAAACAAAGGACGCCATTCACACTCGACTTCATTAGGGTCAAAATTCGGTTGATAGACCATTAGCGCGTGTTGCAACTGAGCAAAATACGTATCCAAAACCCAAACTTCCATCTCTGCACAACGTTCTGGCTTAACGGCGCTACTCATAAACAGTGCCACATCTTTCATTGCACACCCACATCCAACGTATTGAAAGTCAACCGCAGCAACGTTTGATTCTTCTTCATCAAAACAGAAGTTCGCCAATTTGGCATCACCGTGTACTAGTGTTTTAAACTTAGCTTGCGAAAGCGTTTGATCAATCAATTGAGCCGCATTTTGTAGCTCAGTGTCTTGCAGTGCTTCAAGCTCGTCGGGTCTGGTTGCTAAGTGCCAGTATGTTCCGGTATGCCACAACTTATCCGAACGAACATCGATGTATCTCGCATGAAAGTTCGCCAACCAAGTGAGGCAGGCTTGTAGATGCTCTAGCTGTGCATCTGTGATGACTTTTGGAAAGCCCACCTCGGCGAGATCTTCCATCACAATGAGCCATTCATTCTCCGATTGGAACGTTTTTAGACCTTGTGGTACTCGGCAGCGAGTATCCACCCCTCCGGAAAAATACTCATACCAATTCACTTCCACCTGATAAGAATGCAACTTTCTTTGATGAGAACGGTCCGTATTCCAGCCTCTAGGATGCTCTGAAGGCTTAGGGAGTTTTACATGCTTAATGATCACCGAACGAGTAGAATAAGTAACTCGGACTAACTCCCCATAGCCTCCCCATAGCGATTGTATGACTTCTACAGAGCGGTAATTACCGAGATTGAGTTCCTGGCCAATATTTTGGTAGCGTTGGTGGTTGTTACTCATCATGCGAGCAGATGTGACCACGTTTGGTTCTTCTCCATATAGTGAATAACATATGGGCAAACTGGTTTTATTTGATAACCGAGTGACTCAATTTCTGGCAACACCGCTTCCATCATCACTTTTCCGTACCCCTTACCTCGCAGTGCTTCAGGAACAACCGTTGATGTAATGTGCATGACATTACCCTCAAGCTGGTAAATCACCTTGGCTTTATAGCCCTGCTCTAAATCAACCCAGAATGTACTATTCGTGGCTTCATGAGTTACTTTATGCATATCTTGCTCTCTAATTTTTGTTACAGATTGATTGAATCAAACTATATCACTGAATAAAATCGATACCATGCGAGAGTGCTGCTTCGCCTCACGCGATTACCTTCTTACATCAGGTACGACAATTATAATGAGAAATATGAGCCCAATTGCCAGAGACGGCAAGCTACCTCTGCAAAGCAAGAAGGCACCAGAACGTCAGGCAAGTACATTAAATAGCACCGATGCAATGGCAATGGTCGAACATGGCAGTGAAGTGAGCTTAAACGTCACCACCCCCGTTGGTACAAAGTTTATTACAACCAGCACATTTGTTGGCTGTCACTCAAATAATACTGCATTGATAGAGGTTCCGAACATCTCCGATGAAGACTTGAAGTTCTATTTTCAAGAAGGCTTTTGGATCAATGTAAAAGCCTACTCTCATCGAGGTGAAGGGGCCGTTATCCCATTTCGGGCCCAATTACAGCATCGACTAGGCGATCCGTACCCAATTTTGGTGCTAGACCTACCCAACACTATGCAGGTCTTTCAGCTTCGCAAAGAAGTGCGTTACGAAGTAAATTTGAGAGCGCGTGTTTGTTTAGAAGCCTATCGAACTGAATGCGAAATAAGAGATTTATCTCGTAGTGGCTGTCGTTTTGTAACATCACCGATGAGCCGACCACTTCAGGTTGGTGACCACGTTTCATTGGATCTAACGATGCCCGGAGAAAGTCGTATGCTAGCGCCGTTGCGAGGTCGTATTTGTAATTTACAAAAATCAACGCACTATGCTCGCTACGGAATGGAGTTTGATGAGGTTGGTAAAAACAACGCTAAAAACCTCCTCAGTCACCTCAAATTTGATGGTACTAAGCTCACACTAAAAAGATAGATTTTATAACCCCTACGCTTATCAAGAAGCTTTGAAGTGCTAGAAAACAAGAAACCCCTTACTTTTCAGTAAGGGGTTTTATTTACTAAGAATAAGGCAGTATCTTAGATAAGAGTCATGACTTAGAAGTCGTAACGTAGACCTAGCGCTAGCTCATCTTTTTCAGCCGCGCCTTCGTTATCCATTAGATCGAAGTTGTATGATGCGTAGCCACGGAAGTTAGGCTTGAAGTAGTAAGTTACATCAACAGCTAGGTTTTCTACAGTATCTGCGTCTTCTAGTTCACCTTTGTTGAACGTAGAAGTGAATACAGTTTGACCCATAGTGTAAGCAGCGGCTAGTTCGTAGCCTTTGTAATCAAAAGTCTTACCTGCAACATCCATATCCGCGCCAGTGTAGTTACCAGCGAAGTAGAAGTCACCTACAGAGTATGCAGCTACCAGCATGAACTCATCGCTGTCGTTTTGATCTGCGTAACCAGCACCTAGTTCAAAACCAGTGTTAGCAAACGCGTAAACACCAGATAGAGAGAAGCCATCTTCCTCGTTGTCTGTAAAGCCTTGTGCATCTGTTGTGCGATCAGCAAAACGGTAGCTTGCGCGTACAGCTAGTTGCTCGAATTGGCCTTTGTAAGACAGCATGTTATCTGTACGGTCAGAAACAGGCAGTTTAAGTGCTGCTGTGTTACCGTGGTAAGCCATAATGTCAGTAAAGTCAGTAAGAACCACTAGTGCGCCGTCGTTTTTACCGTAAGTTACTTCACCGTATTTGCCACCCAGACCCGCATAAGCGTAACGAGTTTCAAGATCACTATTGTTATCTACGGCACCTTCTTCTTTTGTTTTGAACTCACCTTCCCAAAAACCAACGCCGTATAGGTTTTCATTGATTTCCTGTTTGCCTAGGAAGTTAAGACGGATGCGAGTACGGTCTTCTGCCTTACCATCCATCATAGAAAGACGCGCTTCAGCGCGGCCGCCCATCTCAAGAGAAGTGCCATCTTGGTTGTATAGTTCTGAAGCGACAACTTGAGATCCTGATGCCATTAGCGCCACTGCTACAGCTAAAGTTTTTAATTTCATTTTTATTTTCCATATCATTGTTTTATATGTGTTTTCTCACCAGAAAAACAGGACTTTTCTGTACCAACGAGAAAACTGGCGGCATAGTAGCAGCTGTTATTTTTCACGCAACGTGTTGAATAAACAGCGCTTATAGAAGAAAACACCACTTAAAATGACGATATGAATACCTCTCAACCATCAAGTTATCGGTTGAGTTAAAAAAAATGTTCGCGTCAAAAAAAAATTGACGAAAAAAATGTAAAAACAATATCACAAAACGTGATGCCGCCCGCAAAAAAATATTGTTAACTGACTGTTTTAGATAGACTTATTGATAATAAATCCGATTATTACAAACAAAAAAATCCCTGAGCATTCACTCAGGGATTTAGAGATTTGATAAGTAGATGATGAATTAAAGCTTAAAGAAACTTAATTGCTCTTTCTGCTTCTCTGCAAGTAATGAAAGCTCAGTACTCGCACTTGCACTCTGGCTGATGCCCGCTACGTTTTGGTTTACAAGCTCCGACATGTTAACCACGTTGCGATTGATATCTTGAGTAACTTGAGACTGTTCTTCGGCTGCGGTTGCTACTTGCGTGTTTGAATCGTTGATGTTGGCGACTGACTCGGTAATTCCAACCAACGCTTCATTCGCTTGTTGCGTCAGCTCGTTGTTGCGGCTAAGCATATCAAGGCTGACTTGCATACTGTCATTCGCCAGCCCAGACTGCGCTTGAAGCTCTTCAATGATCGTTTGGATCTCTTGTGTCGAGTCTTGAGTACGCGCTGCTAGCATGCGTACTTCATCAGCTACTACCGCAAAACCACGACCAGACTCACCAGCTCGCGCCGCTTCAATCGCAGCATTCAATGCTAGCAAGTTGGTCTGCTCAGATACGCCGCGAATCACTTCAATAACATCGTTGATCTGTACAGATTGCTCTTTTAGACGCAAAACAACTTGCGCTGCATCGTTCAATGCTTGAGACATCTGTGCGCTTGCTTCTGCGCTCTCTTGGAAGATAGCCAAACCTGATTGAGCAAGTCCATCAGCTTCACGCGCGGTTGCGTCAGCAGAGGTCGCGTTATCACTCACATTATTCGCAGTGCTTGCAAGCTCATTAACCGCAGATGCAACTTGCTCGATCTCCGCCAACTCTTGTTGAGCGTTCGCTTCCGCTTGCGTCATTACCGCAGCCAATTCGGTCGATGCAGATGCAACTTCCTCACTAATACGGGTTAACTGGTCCACAGTGTTGTATAACTGCTCTGCGGTTTGGTTTACATCTTTGCTCAGCTTAGAGATCTCATTGTCCCCATCGACATCTGCACGTACTGATAGATTACCCATTGCTAACTGACGCATCACTTCTTGCAGCTTTTGGATTGGTGTAACAATCATGCCAGATAGGAACCAAGCGCCTATCAATGAGAAAGCAAATACCGCTAAAACCGTCAACATAGCGTTATTTTGCACACGTTCATTTTGCTGATGACTTCTGATAGTAGATTGTTCAGCTTGCTCGTTTACATGCTTTGATAGCGTGTTAATTTGTTGGACCATTTCTCGGCCAACATTGCGATACTCTTTGACAAATGCACGGTACTCGCTATCCGATTTCAAACCTTGATCGTATTGGTTGAAGAAAGCAACTGAGCGCTCTGAATATCGCACATAGGATTCAATTGCTTGGCGAACTTTAACGGCATCGTCACGGAATAGATTTCGGGCTTCAATTGCGCTTAAATCGGCATCAACTTGATTTAAGCCTTCTTTCAATTCGGTTAGAAAATTCTCACGACGAGAAGCATCGTAAATAGCGTAAACCGCGCTTATGCGCAGAGGGTAAATTTGGTCGTCAATACTCGCCAATGTGTCTTTGTGAAAAACCAAAGATTCTTGGTTGGAAGCAATAACATCTTGCTCTGCTTGAAGATTGTTTTTAGTAATCCAAAGAGCAATAAACAAAACAATCGCGGTAAATAATACCGGAACCAAAATTTGCGTTCGTACTGACAAATTTTTCAGTGATAACTGCATGACAGGGCCTCAGTTGTATGCGTGATGTCTATATCCAAACAAACTCGAGCAGTGCTTATAACAACGTTACTTTTCGGCAGTTTGAATATCTATGCTTCCTTGCGACGGGATAAATCCCAGACGAATAAACAAGCGGCGAATATTAGAGGTCGATCACACTTTTGTCTAGTACAAAAACTCTCCATTTTCAATCTGTTATTGACAATATCCCGACAGTAGCGTCGGGATATTGTCGTTATGATAAATTATGATCACTTATGATGAGATACATTCACATTTAGGACGGTTTCAGCCTATTTTCTCAACGAATTGAGCTTAGCTTGAGCAAGGCCAAAAATGGTATCGATTGGATAAGAGCCTTCATCGGCTGGCTCACCAGCAACTTTCCCCGTAAACAATTCGATAGCTTCAGTAACATGGTCAATCGCCCAAATATTAAACTCACCTTTTTCGACTGCTTTCACGATGTCGGAACGAAGCATTAGATTGTGAACATTAGAGCGCGGAATAATGACTCCCTGCCCGTCATGACGACCTTTAATTACACACACATCATAAAAGCCTTCGATCTTTTCGTTTACGCCACCAATAGGCTGAGCTTGACCAAATTGATTCATCGACCCTGTTATCGCAATGTCTTGTCGGTTTGGTTGCTTTGAAAAAGCAGACACAACCGCACATAACTCAGCCATGCTGGCACTATCACCATCAACACCACCATAAGATTGCTCAAAGGTAATGGTTGTCGTTAATGGCACTCGTGCCGTTTTACCAAATACGGAAGATAAGTAGGCAGACAAAATCATTACGCCCTTAGAGTGAATACTGCCCCCCAAATCCACGCTGCGCTCGATATCGATAACATCCCCATCACCGTAACACGTCGTCGCTGTGATGCGATTCGGTGCACCAAACATGTAGTCACTAGTGCTCAATACCGAAAGTGCGTTCACTTGGCCTACGGCTTCTCCTTCGGTGCGAATCAGCGTTGTGCCGTTAATAAAGGTTTCCATTACGTTATCGCGTAATCGGCTTACTCGCATTTCTTGGTTATTGAGCGCCTCTTCAACATGCCCAATACGGATCATGTTGGAGTTGGCTTGACGAGCAACGTAGTTCGACTCTCGAAGCAAGTTGGCGATATTAGCCGAATGTAGAGATAGCTTGGATTGGTCGCCAGACAAACGTGAGCTGTATTCGATGATCCGAGCAATGGCTTTGCGATCGCAATGCAGCATATTGTTGTCATGCACCACGCTAGATATAAAGCGCGCGTAATGCAGCTCAGACTCCGGCGTACGTTTCATTTCGTCTTCGAAATCTGCCGTCACACGGAACAACTCGCTGAACTCTGGATCGTAATGTTGGAGTAATTGGTAAGTTCGGTAATCACCAAACAAGATGATTTTGATATCAAGCGGAATCGGTTCAGGATCGAGTGATACCGCCCCCGTCAATGTGACTTCTTTTTCTAGAGACGTAAAACTCAATTGACGAGCACGCAATGCGCGCTTCAAACCATCCCAAACGTAAGGCTGTTCAAGTACTTTCTGTGCATCCATTAATAGAACGCCGCCATTCGCCTTATGCAAGCTCCCTGCGCGAATCAGCGAGAAGTCGGTAAACACCGTTCCCTTGAAAGTGGCAGTCTCAATCGACCCGAAGAGTGAATGATAGTTGGGATTTTCTTCAACAACGATAGGAAATTCGCTGCTTTTACGGCTTACCAAGACGTTCACTTTATAACGACGTGGCAATTTTTTATCCAAGGATGCCGTCGCAATTTCGCCTTGCTCGCCACTTTGGTCAAGGAAGATATCTGCGTTTTCAACAATATCTTTTTGCAGCTCAGTTAAGTAGGTTTTGATTTCGGAATATTGCGCGTAATCCACTTTGAGTTTTTTGATGAAGTGAGTAATCACATCAAGCGTCACTTCATCATTGAGCTTTTTGATTTTATCGCTGTATGTCTCTTCCCACTCCGTAAGCTCACGAACCATCGAGCGCAATCGCACTTCGAGTTCATCAATAGCATCGCTGAATTGCTCTTGTTCTTTTTTGCTTAGTACATCAAAAGACTCTTCCGTATGAAGCTCATCACCGTTCATGGCGACAAACTGATAATCCCCCTGCGTAGTCAGTGTTAGGCTGATGCCCTTTTCTTTTGCCTCTCGACTAATACGATCCAGCTCGTTTTGTTGCTTAGCTGCCAATTGATTTTTTAATCGCTCAGCGCGGCTAAAGTACATTTCATTGTCGAATGCTAGGGGTAAAGCATTCAATAATTTGCCCATTAAAGCTTCAATATCAACACGTAGCTTATTTCCGATACCACAAGGCAGCTTTAATACCTTTGGTGTACGGGTATCCTCAAAGTTCGCAACGTAACACCAATCAAACAGGGCTGCTGCATCGTGCTGGTGACGATTCAGATAGCGCAAGATCATGGTGCGTTTACCTAGCCCATTCTGACCAATGGCGTAGATGTTATACCCTTTCTCTTTGATGGACATCGCAAACTCGACCGCTTTTTGCGCGCGCTCTTGGCCCACGATTTCATCAATTGGAGGTAACTCCTTGGTCGACTTACATGGCATATTCTCTAGATCTGCTACAGAATATAGCTGCTTAGCTTCCAATCTTAGTATTGCCATATCCACTTCCTTTTTTCTTATTTTCGTTATTTGAGTGTAGAGATTATTTGCTTAATTTTAAGTGATTTACCTTCCACCCTAGATTGATTGGACATTTTATGAACACATAAGTGATATTAACACGCACTTGCAATTGATAATCAATTTCATTTAATATCTAAACAAATCAAATGTTGTGGAGATGGATATGAATATTGAGCAATGCTGGATGCGCTACTTAAAAGCGGAGCAACTGATGGAACAAGGCCATTGGCCAGAAGCTCATCGTTTATATGACGACGTGCTCAACAATCTACCCAACCACATTCATCTAGCGCTAGAAAATGCACAAACTAAACCTTGCCAGTTTGTATGTCTCATTACGGGGCTTAGAGATGCCAGCGTGACGCAATCAGAGATTCTCAACAAACTCGGCTTACAACATGATGCGTTCTCAATACTCAATCAAACTTACGCGCTATTTCAATTTTTGCAGCTAGAGAGCCATGAACTGATTGAGCGCGTAGGTCACCTACTTGGTCAACAGAGCGAAGACTTATTAGCTCACATGGCGGCATTTTGCTCTGCCCAACGTAATGCTCAATGGATGATAGAACTCGAGCACGTAACGCGGGCGCATGAGCAGTTCTTACATTTGCAAGCAATGAGTTCGGCAAAATCTTCGCCTTCTCACCTGTATAATTAATCTAAAGCTCAAGCATTGAGGCCAGCTAGATTTATGCTGTCCATTGCTTGAGTATCATTTGCTTTATCAACCACAAGGATCTGTGATGTCTTCTAAAACCATTCTTTCGGTGAACAACCTATCAGTCAGCTTTACGACAAACGATGGGATCGTCGATGCAGTAAAGAATGTTAGCTTCGATTTAAAAGCAGGCGAGACGCTGTCCATCGTTGGCGAATCTGGCTCTGGCAAGTCAGTATCAACCAATGCACTGATGAAACTATTGCCAGACAACGCTATTTTGCATGAAAGCTCATCCATCATGTTTGAGGGTAGCTCCATCTTGGATAAAACAGAGCGTGAAATGCAAAGTATTCGCGGTGATCGCATTGGCATGATTTTTCAAGAACCGATGACCTCACTAAACCCGTACATGCGGGTGGGTATCCAAGTCGCTGAGGCCATCATGTGTCACCGCCCGGTCGACAGACGAACAGCAAAAGTAAAGGTGTTAGAGCTGTTTGAATTGGTTCATATGCCAAACCCAGAAAAAGCGTACAACAAGTACCCACACGAATTTTCTGGTGGTCAATTGCAACGCATCATGATTGCGATGGCACTGATTAACGAGCCCGATATTTTGATCGCCGACGAGCCTACAACAGCGTTGGATGTCACGGTTCAAGCAGAAGTGTTGCACCTGATTAAAGAAATTCAGGCTCAGATGGGCATGGCAATCCTATTTATTACTCATGACTTAGGCGTCGTAAAACACTTTGCAGACCGTGTCATTGTGATGTGTAAAGGAGAAGTCGTCGAAGAAGGCGAAACGCAAACACTCTTCAAGGACCCAAAGCACGAATACACACGTATGCTAATCAACTCGATTCCTAAAGGCAGTAAGGAGCCTATTAGCGAAAGTGCTACACAGCTGTTAAAGGCCGACGATATACGAGTCAAATTCTTGGTAAAGTCGCATTTTATTGCGAGCAAGAATGAGTACTTCGAAGCGGTAAAAGGCATTTCTCTTGAGCTGAAACAAGGAGAGACCCTCGGGATCGTTGGGGAGTCCGGTTCAGGTAAGTCTACACTCGGCCGAGCTTTGATAGGTCTACTGCCCTCAACTGGCAAAATAGAATATAAAGGCCAAGATATGGCCTTGCTGACAAACAAAGAACGTTTTGAGCTGAAAAAAGACGTTCAGATGGTGTTCCAAGACCCTTATGGTTCGCTTTCTCCTCGTATGACTATCGGCGAGATCATCACTGAAGGATTAACTGTCCACCAGCCAATGTTGAGTAAAAAAGAACGTATGCAGAAAGCACGCGACGTGCTTCGAGAGGTTCGCTTAGATCCCGCGTCCATCAACCGTTATCCGCACGAGTTTTCGGGAGGCCAACGTCAGCGTATTGCTATCGCGCGAGCACTGATCCTTGAACCTTCGTTTATTTTGCTTGATGAGCCGACCTCTGCATTGGACCGCTCGGTTCAACTGACTGTGATTGATCTCCTGAAAGATTTGCAGAAAAAGCATAACATTGGCTACTTGTTTATTAGCCACGATCTATCAGTCGTCAAAGCCCTTTCTGATCGTGTTCTAGTCATGCAAAAGGGCGAGGTCATGGAACAAGGTACAGCCGAAAATATTTTCCAAAACCCTAAAAATGACTACACGAAAAAACTGATAGATGCCTCATTTGATCTTGAAAACAGTGAAAATCAGCACAATGCAGCTTAGGTTCATCACAGTTTCATATTCATAAACTAGGATTAAGAAAAGGTGATGATTTCATCTTGTCTTAAGAATGGCGTAGCTGCCTTTCGGTTTGGCCGCCGAGACTGGTTGGTTCAAGAGTCAGACTTAGTCAACCTGGCTCAAATACTGGCAAACAGTATGAATTGAGTTCCCCCAACCATGAAAAATGCCGCGACACTGTCGCGGCATTTTTTTATTCTCAGAAGTTTCTAACAACTAGGGCATTAAATCGACTCAATACCCATATTATGTAACGTAAATGCATACACGTCTGTGGTGAGGTCAATTTGCTTACTCAGCGGCATTCCTGCACCATGACCGGCATTAACATCAATGCGTATCAATACTGGATTAGCGCCTTGCTGTTTGTCTTGCAGCTCCGCAATAAACTTGTACGAATGTGCTGGAACCACACGATCGTCGTGATCGGCGGTTGTCACCAATGTCGCAGGATATTGCACGTTTTCTTTTACATTGTGAACAGGAGAGTAGCCAAGCAAGTATTGGAACATCGCTTCGCTTTGCGAAGACGTGCCATAGTCATACTTCCAGCCTTCTCCAGACGTAAACGTGTGGTAACGCAGCATATCAAGCACGCCAACCGCAGGCAGCGCGACTTTGAATAGTTCAGGGCGTTGCGTCATACACGCTCCAACTAACAAACCACCATTAGAACCACCGCGAATCGCTAGGCGATCCGAGCTAGTGTAGTCGTTTTCAATCAGGTATTCCGCCGCCGCAATAAAGTCATCAAACACGTTTTGCTTTTGCTGCTGAGTGCCTGCGTTGTGCCAGGCTTTACCGTATTCACCGCCGCCTCGCATGTTGGCGACAGCGTATATACCACCCAACTCTAGCCAGTTGGCTACATTGCCAGAAAACATTGGAGTGAGGCTGATGTTAAAACCGCCGTAACCATACAACATGGTTGGTGCTCTACCATCAAGTGCAATGCCCTTCTTGTATGAAATGATCATCGGAACTTGCGTGCCGTCTTTTGAGGTGTAAAACACCTGTTTTGATTCATACTCATTACGATCGAACGGTGCCTTTGATTCTTGAAACAGTGTCGATTCACCAGACTCAACATCAAATGAGAAGATCGTCGGAGGCGTCACGTAGTTAGTGAATGTGTAATAAAGTGTGGTTTCTTCTTTTTTACCCGCCAGACCATAAGCCGTGCCTTCTCCCGGCAATTGTACATCTCGAATCCACTCACCTTGGTAGTTAAACTGCTGCACTTTAGAAAGCACATCTACCATATAAGTCGCAAACAGATAACCGCCACCTTTGCTGATTTCTAACGGCTGTTCTTGTTCAGCAATCACGTCAGCCCATTGTTCTGTCTGAGTGTTGTAGCTGACAACTTTGCCATTCGGCGCGTCTAGGTTGGTGTAAAGCAGCAAGGTTGCGTCTTGGCTATCAATTAAGTAGGTGTCGCCTTGCGTTGTATCGCGCAGCGTCACAATTGCTTGGGAGTCAGACTGTAAATCGATATAAAACAGACGATTACCCGATGTAGATTCTGCGCCAGAGATAATGAGGAAGCGATCATCTGTCGTCGTCGTACCAGACACATAACGATGAACTTGCGTATCCAACTCACCGAAAATCACTTTATCTTCAGATTGAGGTGTACCAAGTTCATGATAATAAAGCTTGTGATGCTCAGTTCGAGCTGACAACTCGCTGCCTTGCGGCTTATCGTAGCTTGAGTAATAGAAGCCTTTGCTGCCCAGCCAAGAAATCGACGTAAACTTCGCATCAACAATCTCAGGCTCTAACTGTTCTTTGGTTTCCGTATCAATGACAAAGATCTTACGCCAATCACTGCCCCCTTCCGAGATGGAATACGCAACCAAACGGCAGTCTTTAGAGAAGCTGACTTCGCCAAGAGAGGTCGTGCCCTCTTCGGAGAAAGTATTTGGATCAAGGAAAACCTCGGCTTCTCCCTCGCCTTTACGTCGATACAATACGCTTTGGTTTTGCAAACCGTCGTTTTTGTAGAAGTAGGTGTAGTCACCACGTACAAATGGCTGGGAATATTTTTCGTAGTTTTGACTGTTCGCCACTAAGTCACGGATTTGTTGGCGGTACGGTATCTGACCAAGGAAATCGAAGGTGACCGAATTTTGACCCGAAACCCATTGTGCGGTTTCTTCACTTCGATCATCTTCTAACCAGCGATAAGGGTCGGCAATGTCGTGACCAAAATAAGTGTCCACGACAGAATCTTTACGTGTTTTTGGGTAATGCATAACGTCCGTGTTACTCCGTTGTTTTTATTAAGTTGTTTATCTTCAATCGTTTTATTGCGGTGATTACCTTAGAGCACCCAATTTTGATTTCAACGACATTGTTTTAAATCTATGAAGAACCTAGAAATAATGAGATATCGTCAAGTATCGGTCACGAATGTGCTCAATAAGCAGCTTCACTTTGTTCGGTGGTTGACGAGTAAACGGATACACCGCGTAGATACCCAACTTTTTACCTACTAATTCAGGAAAAATATCCACCAGTTGGCCATTGCGAATATCGTGATACACCAAGCAGCGCGGGACGTAAGCAATACCATGGCCGCCCAGAGCGGCTTTACGTAATGCGGTCGCGTTATCAGTAGAAAAGCAGCCCGATACTTTGACGATGTAATTGCCATCTTCTCCTTTAAACTCCCAATCCGTTGCACCTGTGGTTTGGTAAGCGTATTGCAGACAATTGTGCGTGGTGAGATCAATCGGCTCGATCGGTTTCCCATTTTTCGCAATATAAGAAGGTGACGCGCATACCACCCATTGGGAATCGAGAATATGTCGTGCGATCAAACTGGAGTCGGCTAGGTAGCCAGTTCGAATGACTAAGTCGTAACCATCAGCCACTAAATCGACAAAGCGATTATCCAATGACATGTCCACGGTCAGACCCGGATGAAGGTTACAAAATTCGGCAACAGCATCAGCAAGTATCAAATCTCCAGAGATACACGGCACGGACATTTTTATATGACCGCTCACATTCTCTCCAAAGCCTGCAACAGCATCCATAGCCTCCTGAGTGGCCTGCTTCACATTTTTAGCACTGTGGAGTAACACCTTACCTGCCTCGGTCAAGGTTAATTTGCGCGTTGTTCGATATAATAGCTGAGCCCCTATTTCTTCCTCCAACCTCGCCATTCTTTTGCTAACTACCGAATTTGTAAGGTTATTTGCCTCTGCAACCTTACTAAAGCTGCCAAGTTCGATTACTTGAGAAAATAGGATTAAGTCGTCTGCTCTCATACCATTATGTCACTTTTGGAATTAATTATTTTCATTATTTCCCTATATCAACAAAAAATAAAGGAGTAAATTCACGCCAAATTAACAAAACCATTACAACAAAAAGTCACCTCTACAGCGGATTGACACCGTTCGAGAAGTCAGCGTACGAAGGATGTACAAATGAGTGAAACCCTACTTGCCCTAGTGGCATTTTCGCCAATTGTTGTTGCCGCCATCTTATTGGTTGGTCTCAACTGGCCTGCTAAAAAAGCCATGCCTGTTGCGTTCGGTCTAACCGTCGCTATCGCACTTATGTTTTGGGATATGTCAGCCAATCGCGTACTGGCTTCTGTATTCCAAGGGCTAGGCATTACTGTCTCTGTTCTATGGATCGTGTTTGGTGCCATCTTCTTGCTCAACACTTTAAAACACACTGGAGCGATCACCACAATCCGTAATGGATTTACCGATATTTCGGCTGACCGCCGTGTACAAGCCATCATCATTGCTTGGTGCTTTGGCTCGTTCATTGAGGGCGCATCTGGGTTCGGTACCCCGGCAGCAATCGCTGCACCACTACTGGTTGCAATCGGCTTCCCTGCGCTAGCCGCTGTCCTTATGGGCATGATGATTCAGTCTACGCCTGTTTCATTCGGCGCGGTAGGCACGCCTATCATCGTAGGTGTAAACAAAGGTTTAGACACGCATAACATCAGTGAGTCGTTGGCCGCACAAGGTGCAACGTGGGAAATGTACCTGCAAGATATCACAGCTCACGTTGCTGTCATTCACGCAGTCGTAGGTACGATGATCCCGGTATTAATGGCGATGATGTTAACACGTTTCTTCGGCAAGAACAGAAGCTGGAGTGAAGGCCTGGATATTCTACCATTTGCGTTATTCGCTGGTGTCTCTTTCACCGTTCCATACGCGTTAACCGGCGTATTCTTGGGCGCAGAGTTCCCTTCACTTATCGGTGGTTTGGTTGGTCTGTCTATCGTTGTTACCGCAGCGAAAAAAGGCTTCTTAGTACCAAAGACTAAGTGGGATTTCGAAAGCGAAGACAAATGGCCTGCAGAGTGGTTAGGTTCGCTAAAAGTCGATCTAAACGACAATCCGGGCAAGCCAATGAGCATCGTAAAAGCTTGGGTTCCATATGTAATGCTGGCAGTTATTCTCGTCGCAAGCCGCGTTAGCCCTGAGCTGAAAGGCTTTGTACAAAGCGTAAGTTTGTCGTTCAGCAACATTCTTGGTGAGACTGGCGTTAGCGCTGCGATTCAGCCGTTATACCTTCCTGGTGGCATTCTGGTGTTTGTCGCACTACTTGCTGCAATGTTACAAAGCGGCAGCGTAAAGCCATTGCGTGAAGCATTTGGCGAGTCAAGCAAAACACTGATTGGGGCGGGTTTTGTCTTGGTATTTACCATTCCGATGGTTCGTATCTTTATCAACTCAGGCATCAACGGTGCTGACCTAGCAAGTATGCCCGTCACAACCGCAAACTTCGCCTCTGACCTTGTTGGTTCTGCGTTCCCAGCGCTGAGTGCCACCGTTGGTGCACTGGGTGCGTTCATCGCTGGCTCAAACACGGTATCAAATATGATGTTCAGCCAGTTCCAATTCGAAGTGGCACAAACGTTGTCTATTTCGAGTGTGATTGTTGTATCACTCCAGGCCGTCGGTGCTGCTGCAGGTAACATGATTGCGATTCACAACGTTGTTGCCGCATCAGCCACGGTAGGTTTGCTTGGTCGAGAAGGCGCAACATTGCGTAAGACGATTATCCCTACGTTCTACTACATTGTAATGACAGGCATTATTGGATTGGTGCTAATTTATGGCTTCCAAATGACAGATGTCTTAATGAAGTAACGCGAAATGCAGGGTTTACAACCCTGCCTAATTTGACACAGCTGTCTGCACTACTACCCCGACATGTTGATTTAGCTTGCTACATCAATTCCCCCGACAGCTGTGTCACCCTTTCCAGTTTGCATAACTGATTGAGTGATTTAACAAAATTTTTCAACCAATTATGTAAATGGGTTACCAACATCACCGGTTCAAACGTAAGTGAACCATAGGTAACTATACTCATTTTGATGTCTTCACTGCTTTGCGATGAAGGCTCAACGAAAGAGCAAATTGCTCCACAACTTTGCTTAGAATAACCGCTAGGACACCATTATGATTATCTCAGCTTCTACTGACTACCGCGCTGCCGCGAAAGCCAAGCTTCCCCCGTTTCTATTCCATTATATTGATGGCGGCTCTTACGACGAACGCACGCTGAAGCGTAATACTGACGATTTAGGTGATGTCGCTCTTCGCCAACGCGTCCTACGCGATATGACAGATTTGAGCCTCGAAACCGAGATCTTCGGTGAGAAACTGGCAATGCCAATCGCGCTAGCTCCTGTTGGTCTAACTGGTATGTACGCGCGCCGAGGCGAGGTGCAAGCAGCAAAAGCAGCCGAGAAAAAAGGCATCCCATTTACTATGTCGACTGTTTCGGTTTGTCCGATTGAAGAAGTCGCACCTGCAATTGAACGTCCAATGTGGTTCCAGCTTTACGTGCTTAAAGACCGTGGCTTTATGAAAAACGTACTTGAGCGTGCAAAAGCAGCAGGTGTAACAACGCTGGTGTTTACCGTTGATATGCCAGTTCCTGGCGCACGTTACCGTGACATGCACTCAGGTATGAGTGGTCCTAACGCAGCCATGCGTCGTGTATTCCAGGCGATGCGCCACCCAAGCTGGGCGCTGGATGTGGGTCTACTTGGTAAACCGCACGACTTAGGTAACATCTCAACTTATCGTGGCGAACCAACAAAGCTAGAAGATTACATCGGCTGGTTAGGCGCAAACTTCGACCCTTCTATCTCCTGGAAAGATCTTGAGTGGATTCGTGATTTTTGGGATGGTCCAATGGTTATCAAAGGCATTCTGGATGAAGAAGACGCGAAAGATGCGGTACGTTTCGGCGCAGATGGCATTGTGGTATCTAACCATGGTGGCCGTCAGTTAGATGGCGTACTTTCAAGTGCTAAAGCACTACCAAGCATTGCGGATGCGGTAAAAGGTGATCTTAAGATCTTCGTAGACTCTGGTATTCGTACTGGTCTTGATGTCGTTCGTATGCTCGCACTTGGTGCAGACTGTACGCTTCTTGGCCGTTCATTTGTGTACGCATTGGCAGCACAAGGCGGAGCAGGCGTTGAAAACCTACTGGATCTGTACGATAAAGAAATGCGTGTAGCAATGACGCTGACTGGTGCTAAGTCTATCGCGGATCTTTCACGCGATTCGCTAGTGAAAATCCCATAATCTTTGCAATCGAGCAAAACAGAAACGAAAAAACGAGCCAACAGTGGCTCGTTTTTTATTGCTCTTCAACCCGATAATTTGACGAGCAAGCTAGCTAACTTGGTGAACGTACTCGATCACGACTTGGTTTCCGTCGATAAACACGTTACTGATATCGCCATCCACCGTCACACGATTTTGTAAATAAACGGTACCAGATGCAGATAGATCACGCTCCGTCAAAGACGGAATCACCTGACCAGGACGTACATGTAGCTGCTCGCATAGCTGTTTTACAAAACCTAGCGTCAGTGGAGAATTACCACGTAACAAGCCAGAAAACTCGTGTAGACTCAAACCAAGGCGCTTCGCCATTTCCATTTGAGTGATGTGCATTTTGGCTTTTTGTGACATCCAGATGTCGTAGAGCGCGTTTCGATCCAGCTCTGTAAATTCCATATCTGCCTCCGCTAATTCAAGAGTCAATACACTCTCACACTTACTTAAGATAAATGTTAGCGATAAGTCAGAGAAGTTATAATTGATCGTCCAAATATCAACCCTCAATCATTGGTAGCGTACCTCTGAACATGCATGAGGCGGTCGCTCAGCAAAACGTAAAGGTAACTCTCTTGTCATTGGAAGGAAAAGTCCATCTCGGCGGTTTAGACATAAGTAAATGATTTAAAGGAAATCACTGGGGTGAAGGAGTAATATCTGCTACCTTTCCTTCCATGGTTCACTAGAAATAAGTTACATATGCCACAGTGGTTTACCGAATTACAAAGCTACATTGAAACGTCTCATCAAAATTGGAGTGGAAGCGTCCTTTTCATTACGCTCGCTAGCTTTATAGCTTGGATAGCTTGGCGGCTGATTCGCTCTCGCCTCGCTGCGCTCGTAGAGAAAACGCCCTTCCACTGGGATGACATGTTGCTTGATGCGCTAAAAGCGCCAGTCAGTACACTCATTTGGTGTTGGCCTGCAACCGTCTCTATCGGCATCATATTAGAGAGCGAGCTCAACGATAAAATAAACTGGTTAAGTACGCTGAAACTGATTTTAATCATCAGCATCTTCGTATGGACCGTTATGCGGCTCATTACCAATGTTGAAGAGCATGTTCTCGAACAAAAGAACCGAGATGAAACAACAGTACAAGCGATAGCTAAGGTCGCGCGCCTGTTCTTTATTACCGTCGGAATTCTAACCGTAATGCAGGCATTTGGTCTGTCACTATCGGGCCTACTTACCTTCGGTGGTGTTGGTGGTTTGATCGTCGGTTTAGCGGCGAAGGATTTGCTGTCTAACTTTTTTGGAGGTCTTATGATCTACTTCGATCGTCCATTTAAAGTTGGCGATTGGATCCGTTCTCCAGACCGACAAATAGAGGGGACGGTAGAACGCATTGGCTGGCGTATGACCATTATCCGAACTTTCGATAAGCGTCCACTGTATGTGCCAAACTCAGTGTTTAGCAGCATTGTCGTAGAAAACCCATCTCGCATGCTGAACCGACGTATCTACGAAAAAATTGGACTTCGTTACGACGATGCTGAAAAAATGCCGCAAATTATCACCGCGGTAAAAGAAATGCTGAAAAATCACAAAGACATTGATGCACGCCAAACACTTATCGTCAACTTCGATACATTCGGTCCATCATCATTGCACTTCTTTATCTATACCTTTACTAAAACCGTGAATTGGGTGAGATACCATGAGGTTAAGCAGGACATACTGCTTAAGGTAATCAACATCATTAAAGAACACGATGCAGATATCGCGTTCCCTACTCAGACGCTTAAGCTTGATCCTATACAAATGGTAAAAGCGGAAGAGCAAGAAGATCACGGCTTCTAGTTCTCACCAATACCCAAATAATCAAGCCCGCTGTGTTTAAGCGGGCTTTTTATTTTTCTTCGCATGAAGTGGTTATTGTTGCGTTAACACCATACGTGCATTCAGCGGTTGGATTGGGCGATTGTTTTTCCCCATTACTTCCGAAAAAGATTTTATCTGCTCAGGAGAAATAGTTTGTGCTTCTTTCATCACCAACCAACGTACACCTTCAGAGCATGGCGGTGTCGTTAGTGAGCCGTTAAAGCGGTAGTAGTCTTTATCACTTGGGATAAGGGCATCAGCATCAAATGGAACCTTGATGGTAACATCTTGATCTTTAGTTGGAATGTTAGCTAGCATCTTAGCTAGATCTGGGTTCGCGTCACCCAGTTTAAAGAACACCGCGACAACAGCTAGATGACCTACTTTGTCGGCATGCACAAAGTGTGCTTCTAGAGGGTATTCTTTACCGTCCACATGGTTTTCAGATGGCGTATGGAAGTGGAACTGTTTCAACGTAAACTCTTTACCATCAATGGTGAGTGTGTTTTTACCTTCTAAACCAGTCTGTAAAGTGTGACCGTTGTTCAGCAGTGAAATTGCCTTACCTTCGTAGTCGAAATTCAATTTTTCTAGCTTCGCTTCGGTCGCCGATTCAATGTTGATTGGGCTCTGGTTTTGACCTTTTGCGCACTCAGATGCAAACTCACCCCAATGAGCAGGTCCATGGTTTCCCTCGTAGCCCCAGCTTGCTGCATAAGCTGTTCCTGTAAATACCAGTGCCAAACCTAATGTTGTTAGTGACTTCTTCATCATTTTCCTTATTTCTGAAAGTTAAATTCCGTGAGAATAAAGCCATACTAATCTCACAAAATTAAGCAGTGACAGAGTGAAAACTATGATTACAAAAGATTTTTGGAATAGAAGCCTCTAATGATGTAATTGACATGATGCTCAAAATTGAACGTCAACGATTATTGAGTCGGTGTAAGTACCTGCAGGAGGGGTCGTTTGGCTGGTTAGTATCTGCGCGCGATAATTATAATTCTGTGGAGTGATACCATCAGGAATAGAGCCGCCAGTATCGACGTCACTGTGTTCACGACGTTCAGAACTGGTTCCTCCCCAGCGATCCATCGATGATGACTTATAGATTTCATACTCCAAATAGTGACCACTAGAAATCATTCGCCGCTGACCGCCGGACGCATTTAGGCCGTCATTCAAGCCAATGGAGAAGGAACTATTCTTGGTACAAGTTAACGATATAACCTGACTGACTGGCTCAAAACCGGCCACTAATGGGGACGAACCAAAATCAATATCTGGCGCCGTGATCATACAATCAGGGGTCACTTCCAACTCAACCGTAATCACGCTTTGAGCGCTGCCATTGGCGCGGCCAATGCATACTCCTAGAACCCCGATACCCTTACAGTAATCCCAAATCCAGGATACGGTGATTTGGTCTTTATAAGTCCCAGCGGAAAGATTACTACCCACTCCCGTCCGAGCATAGAGCGGAAACTCGGCTTGAGTGCCAAACAACCCGAGTAAATCGAGTAACCCGATTTCAAAAAAATTGTAAGTTTGGCCGAATACATACTCTTGTGAAAGACCTGGATCGCCAAAAATCTGATAGCTGAGCTCCGAACTCGGATCATCCTCATTTAATAGCAAACCATTATTTATACTGTTAAACGTTGCTGATACGTAGTCGCCACTTAACAAAGACACAAGTGTAGAAAAGTCACACGTAATCCCCGCATGAGGCTGAACTGAGCTTTGCTGCTGAGAGCTTGAAACAGTAAACGAAGAAACATTGCCAAACAAGATTAAAGGTGCTGCCGCCGTGAGCTGACAAGCCATTGTCGAGCACGAGAAAAAGAGAAGTAGGCTAGCAAACCAGCTGCGCAAAATCATAGTGCGGTCTCTTCTTCGGCTTTGATACAAACCTGCTCAGGCAATGTTTGTATTTTTTGACTGTCACGCTGATACAACCCCTCAATAAACACTTTACATGGCGACTGTCCTTGAGGATAAAACTGAATATAGCGGCCTGGGTCAACGCCTTCAAAGTACGTAAAACCATCCCAACCAATTTGGCTTGTTAAGCCCGTTTCTGAGCGGCCATATGTACCAATCGGAAGGAACAAATGATTTTCGTCTGCCACCGTCATGCTCAGTGCAATTTGTAGCTCTATTGGGAACTCTAACAGGTAGCCGTAGCCCGAATGTATCGAAGCAAACTGCTCTGTTGCAGAAAACGCAGCATTGGCAGGTAAATTAAGTGGATCGATTTCATATTTGGCGGTGTAATACGCCGTAGCCCAAGGAACAAGTAAGTAACCTTCATCGTCTGTCACTCCGACAATTTGATTTTCATATTTAACCGGAATACCTTCAAAACCACTGGTGCTCACCACAGCGAAGCTGTCATACACTTCATTCGCCGGGAATATTTCTCCATCCAACGTAGAGACCGAACCTGCCATTTCCGCAAAATAATCATAGTCGCCACTGGTGCCATTTAACCCCGCTCTGAACTGCGCCCATGACGCACGGTAGGTCAAATCAGCCTGTTTACGGTTTTCTGGGTGTTCGTTAATATCATGCGCTAAATTGACGCCCCACCCACCTCGTATTGGCGCAAGGCGGCTATAACCCACTCGCCCTCGCACATCGCCATCGTCCTCTCTTTTCAGCGTTAGCCCCGAACTTCCCCCCAAAGAACTGAAAGGTAGAGAGAATTGCGCCAGCGTAACACTCTGACCACCAATACTATGGTTGTAAGAAAGGGACATATTGATATTAAAAGGCAGAGCGTAGCTATAAGTAAGATTTAGGGTACGTGAATCTGAGTCGGATTGTTGAATATCAAAGTACCCACCAGAAAGTGAGCCCTAATCTCCCAAACGGACTCCCATATTGATTTGTGATAGATGACGCGACGCGAGTGAAGCGTCCTTGCCTTCATCGAGCATTTCATAATTTGGTAAATGAGATAAGGTATAAAAGTCGGCTTGTTCTACTTGAGTTCGAGCAGCGAAGCTAAACAGCCGAGACTGATAACTATAACCTAGCGCATATGAGGTAGATTGATCCTGAAAATTACTCACACGAAACGAGGCATCCACCGTACCCAAGTTGAAAGCATTGGTGACAAAGCCCAGCCCCGCAACGATCAGGTCATCTTTTGCTTCAGCTTGAGCTTCTAATGTTAACCAATCAGTCATGCCATGACGCAGAGCGGTAACCACGCCACCGTCTCCATAGTCGTTAGATGCATTACCGAAATTTTCTCTGATCGCACCAATACTCGCACTGTAAGATGTAAATCCGGTCTTGAGTAGATCGGAAGAGAGAAAAAATGGGCTGGTCATGACCGTTTGCTTACCCTGAGCATCCGTTGCAATTACCGTTGCTTCCCCAGCACCAGAGAGCATTGGAATATCGTTAATAATGAAAGGACCGGGCCCAACATTCATTGAGTCAGTTTTAAAGCCATTGATAAACAAATCTAACGTAGTGGGCGCTGTGACTTCACCGTAAAATGCAGGTAACGGCGTCGTCACGACATCCGGACGCATAGAGAAATCATGTGATAACTGAATACCCGCCAGTCTTACTGGTTGGCTCCAAGATAAAGGGCGAACAATATAGTCCCCTACCTCCATACGAATTCGCTTCTCTTGATTGACGTACTCGTAACTCGTATCAAAACGAGTGTACTGGCTGCTTTGCTGGGACTGAACATCGCGATGAAAGTTAGATTTAAATATCCCGGTAGTAGAAAAAACGCCAAACTCAGAAAAGGCTCTGACTTCATGATTTATAGAAACCTCCTTTTGTCGGCTTTCGTTCTCGTACACACCAAATACGTTGTAGTTAAGCAGGCCACCACGCCCAAACTGAGCCGGGGAAAATCGCCCCATATCCTGCGCTGATAAGCTCTGCATCGGTAACCAATTAGGCGGTACGTCAATTGTAAGTTGCAATGACGATTGCAAGTAACGCACGTTAACTCCTGGGATAGACGTAACCTCAAGTCTCTCTTCAGTTCCAGGCAACGACTTGGCGGTAACCCCAACTGAAATGAGGTCCTCCCGGAGCAAAAAGAACTGATCGCCAACTCGCTCAACTTTCGCAACAAGCCCTGTTGCTCTTTGATTGATCACCAACTCCAGATTGAGGCTAATATTCTCAAACTTTTCTAATGAGAAATTTTCAGGACTCGGTAGCTCAGAGAAGTGGTTTGCTGAATTTGCACAAAGACCAATACTGCTCCACGTTACGCTAAGTAATACCAACCAAAAGAAAGCATTCATTGTATTAAATCTATTCATTATTGCTTCAATGGTATTTGGTAACGTTTACCTCCAATATTCGCGCTCAAACTCAAGGGGCTGACATTACTATGGGGAATAGACCAAACCTTATACTGTTCAGGAAGAATATAGCCAGCTAGTCCATCGGAAATAACGACAGGGTCTTTATTTGGTAGATTCAACTGTAAATTCACTAAGCGAACATGGTGTTTTCCTGAATTTTTAATGTGAACAAAACGCTGATTATTTTTCTTAATAAACTGTGCCTGTAAATCACCCCATAATTCACTGTCACGGTTTGGTTTTTGAGTATCAGTCAGCCCTTTCCCGTAAATAAACAAAGGTATCGAGTAACGCATTCGGACTTTGACAGCGAGTTCATTTTCCGTCAATTCTGTTTGAGGGTTTTGAGTTGGCGGTAATTCATCTATGATCACTCGGTATGCATACTCCTTACCCGCAGAGGCCTCATCTTGGTTGATGATGCGGATTAACTGCTTTTCACCTGGTTCAATTTTGACAAACGGAGGGGTTGCAATTAACTGGCTTTGACTTGAATAACTATCTTCTCCTTCGTTTTGTTCCCACTTAAAAATTCTCACCTGTAAATAAGAATCAACACTGCCTTTATTTACCATCCAAAGTGATGTTGCATTACTCTCCTCTGATATTTTGGGGTAAATCGGCCAAATTAATAATGAGTTAGCATTGGCATTTGAGAAAAAAACAAAAAGGAAGGTTATTAATAATAGTTTTTTGAGTATGAATTCCATTTCACCCCTCCAAAGTTCACTTACCACTCTAATGTCAGCGTAAGCGTATCCATATAAATTCCAGCCATTTCATTCCCATTTATTGTCGCCTTTGCCCAGATAGGAAACTGAATATTATCTGGGTCTTGGTCGGTATCGACGGAATATTGCGTGTCAATATCAAGCACCTGCGTATAATTTAGATCCTGAAACAAAAAGTAATCTACCGTTGTCGCTTCTTCACTGTGCTTTAGCTTACGTACACCGTCCGATGCATTCATCCCGCCATTTACGGAAACATTCATCGTAATACCCGGAGTACAACTTAATGTGAGTGATGAACTGTAAGTGATGCTGCCTTGTACTTCCGTCGCGTAAACTGAAGAATGCTCACCAAAATCTAACGTGCCTATTTGCCCAGCTTGGGTTGCGCTTTCTTCTTGTACTGCGCCGTTAATCAAACAACCTGTATCTACGGTGGCAGACACCTGAAAAGTTTGTGTCGCATCAGCCAGCACAGTTAAAGAGCACAAACTCATCGCGACAAGTGAAAAGCCCCTAACAACCAGCGTCACGTTTTACCAGCTTAGCGTCACACTGATGGTATCGGAGTATGTGCCGGCAATGCTGCTCGTACCGTAAGCTTTCGCAAAAAGCTCAATAGTTTGCGATGTTGCACTAGTAAATTCAGACAGAGCTACCGTCCCGCCTTGTATAATTTGTGTGCTTCGGTCTGAGTCGGTAAACAACGTATAATCAATAAATTGCGCGCCATTTGACATCGCGTAGGTACCAACGGTCGCACTTGCATCATACAATCCGGTGCCCAATGTAAACGTCGGTGTCACACCGTTACTACAAAGCACTTCAATACCCGTCGCACTACCACCATTTACCACACCATCTTGTTCACTGAAGATTGCAGGCACGTCTCCAAAGGCGAGTGAGCCAAAGCCAACGCCAGAAGCTGCATCTACCGCATTGTTTCCATTAATCACACAACCTTGTACAAGGTTAATTGAAACATCAATCGTACCGCTCACTGACGCTCCACTCGCTTGCCAACTAAATGAGGTTAAGAGCAGAGGCATCATCAGATAAAATCTTTTCATATAAAGCTCCATTTTTACATTCCACTGTATATCGGTAACCTTTTTATTAGTTATAGCTCAATTATGACAAACCAAATGCATATAAAATGTAAAACAATAAAAAGAAGCAGGATAAGGATAAAGACGAACAGCAAATAAAAATATTAAACTTAAAAGTGACGATTTTTAAGCATGTAATGCTAAAAAATAACCACTAAAAACAAATGGTTATTATCTTGTTCCAAATACAGAATCGACAATGAGTTAGAAGGTAGGGTGAAGTTGAGTGGAAAAAATCTAAAAAAAGTAGCAGAACGACACGAGAAGTTTAGAAAAGATTGGCGACCATTTCTTCCCGAAACAAGAATCTTCATGAAACAAAAATGCGCCCCAAAAAGGAGCGCATTTCTTACTTGAATAAGTTATTCCCAATCAAGAATAACTTTGCCTGACATACCGCTGCGCATTACATCGAAGCCTTCTTGGAAGTCATCAATCTTGTAGTGGTGCGTGATGATTGGCGATAGATCCAGACCAGATTGGATCAGTGAAGCCATCTTGTACCAAGTTTCGAACATTTCGCGACCGTAGATACCTTTGATCACCAAGCCTTTGAAGATAACTTGGTTCCAGTCGATACCCATGTCTGACGGTGGAATACCTAGTAGTGCAATGCGACCACCGTGGTTCATTGTGGTTAGCATTGAGTTGAATGCTGCTGGGTTACCAGACATTTCTAGACCAACGTCGAAGCCTTCTGTCATGCCTAGCTCAGCCATTACGTCTTCTAGCTTCTCTTCAGCCACGTTTACTGCGCGTGTTACACCCATCTTACGAGCAAGTTCTAGACGGTATTCGTTCACGTCTGTGATCACTACGTGGCGAGCACCAACGTGTTTAGCAACCGCTGCTGCCATGATACCGATTGGGCCAGCACCTGTGATAAGCACGTCTTCGCCTACTAGGTCGAAAGAAAGTGCTGTGTGTACTGCGTTACCAAACGGGTCAAAGATAGACGCTAGATCGTCAGAGATGCCTTCAGGGATCTTGAACGCGTTGAACGCTGGGATCACTAGGTATTCAGCGAATGCACCTTCACGGTTAACGCCCACACCAATCGTGTTGCGACATAGGTGAGTACGGCCGCCACGACAGTTACGACAGTGACCACACGTGATGTGACCTTCGCCAGATACGCGGTCACCGATTTCAAAGCCACGAACTTCCTGACCAATCGCAACCACTTCACCCACGTATTCGTGACCAACAACCATAGGCACTGGAATTGTCTTTTGTGACCATTCGTCCCAGTTGTAGATGTGTACGTCTGTACCACAGATAGCGGTTTTCTTAATTTTGATCAGAATGTCGTTATGGCCAACTTCTGGTTTATCAACCTCAGTCATCCAGATGCCTTCTTCAGGCTTTAGCTTTGATAATGCTTTAATTTTCATAATGTAACCTTAATTAAAGGCCCTATTGTCTAAGGCCTAGAATCTTAAATAAGACCCATGTCCTTACCAACTTGGATGAACGCGTCGATTGCACGGTCTAGCTGCTCGCGAGAGTGCGCCGCAGACATTTGAGTACGGATACGTGCTTGACCTTTTGGTACTACAGGGAATGAGAAGCCGATTACGTAGATGCCTTTCTCCAGCGCACGCTCTGCGAATTCTGCTGCTACTTTTGCGTCACCAAGCATGATCGGAATGATTGCGTGGTCAGCACCACCCATTGTGAAACCAGCGTCTTCCATACGAGTACGGAAGTGTGCTGCGTTTTCCCATAGACGATCACGTAGGTCACCGCTCTCTTCTAGTAGATCTAGAACGCGGATAGAAGCGCTTACGATTGCTGGTGCAACAGAGTTAGAGAATAGGTATGGACGAGAACGCTGACGTAGCCAGTCAATCACTTCCGCTTTACCAGATGTGTAACCGCCTGAAGCGCCGCCCATTGCTTTGCCTAGCGTACCAGTGATGATGTCGATACGGTCAACTACGTTGTGGTGCTCGTGCGTACCTGCACCTGTTTTGCCCATGAAGCCAACAGCGTGAGAGTCATCAACCATAGTCAACGCGCCGTACTTCTCTGCTAGGTCACAGATAGCCGGAAGGTTTGCTACTACGCCGTCCATTGAGAACACACCGTCCGTTACGATAAGAATGTGGCGAGCACCTGCTTCTTTCGCAGCGATCAGTTGTTGCTCTAGCTCTTCCATGTTGTTGTTTGAGTAGCGGAAACGCATTGCTTTACATAGACGAACACCGTCGATGATTGACGCGTGGTTTAAAGCGTCAGAGATGATTGCGTCTTCTTTGCCTAGAATAGTTTCAAATAGGCCCGCGTTTGCGTCGAAACATGATGTGTAAAGAATCGTATCTTCTTTACCTAGGAACTTAGAAAGCTTCTGTTCAAGCTCTTTGTGGATGTCTTGCGTACCACAGATAAAACGTACTGAAGCCATACCAAAGCCGTGCTCGTCCATGCCTGCTTTACCCGCTTCGATAAGTGCCGGGTGGTTAGCAAGACCAAGGTAGTTGTTCGCACAGAAGTTTAGTACTTCTTCACCAGTAGAGATTTTAACAGCCGCTTGCTGTTGGGACATGATGACACGCTCTGATTTGTAAAGGCCTTCCGCCTTTACTTCTTCGATTTGCTGCTGAATCTGTTGGTAGAATGCAGAAGACATTTGAAATTCCTTCCTAGTTATTTTGGCGAGTATTTACTCGTTTAGAATTAGGCTTAGCCTTTATGTGACGGGCGTCACGGGCTATCACTCATCAATTAATTGTAGTGTAATTCAAGGAAGGAGGAAGGATTATACCTTAAGGTGGAAAAGCATTAATGAATCCTAGGCACAAGTTCGATTAATGCTTTTCTATAAGGTTGTTATAAAAGGAATTATAGCCAGGTAGGCTTAGCCAAAAGTGTTTCAAAGTCCTTAGCAGGTAATGGTCGGCTATAGTGGAAACCTTGTCCGAACTCACAGTTTAGGTTTTTCAGGTAATCCACATGACGCTGTTCTTCGATGCCTTCTGCGACGATCTTAAGATCCAGCGCTTTCGCCATTGCTATGATTACGTTCACAAGCTCGCGGTCTGAGTCGTTCTCGAACATATTTTGCATAAAGCTACGATCAATCTTTAAGCGGTCGAACGGAAACTTCTGCAAGTAACTCAGCGCAGAATAACCAGTACCAAAATCATCAATAGTAAGTTTGGTGCCTAACGCTCGTAAGTTATTAAGCATGTCTAATAGCTCAGAATCGTGATTAAAGAGGAGACTTTCTGTCACTTCAATATCGAACTTATCTGACGGAAGACCAGACTCCTCAAGGCTGTGTTTAATAAACGTAAGTAAGCGCTCGCAGTACCTAAATTGAACACTAGAAAAGTTTACAGAAACAAACAACGGAGTCAGACTTTGCCATTGTGCCGCTTGTCGACACGCTTGTTGAATAGCAAACTCACCAATTTGATGAATTAAACCATTTTTCTCTGCAATAGAGATAAACTCTTCAGGGTTTACGAATCCGTACTTGTCATCATTCCAACGCATTAGCGCTTCTGCCCCTACGATTTTACCACTACTCAGCTCAATAATTGGCTGATAATACAGCTCTAACAACTGATTGGAGATCGCACTTCTCAGACGATTTTCCAGATCCAAATAGCGTTGCAAATCTTGGTTCATATTATGGTTATAAAAACAAAAGCCATCACGCCCATCTTGTTTCGCCCGATACATTGCCATATCTGCACATGCAAGAAGCTGCTCAGCGTTGTCTCCGTCATCCGGAAACACAGACATTCCGACGCTACTACTCAAGAAGAATTCATGGTTGTTCCAAACAAACGGATCGTTAAACGCCGAAAGTACACTTGAAGCAACTCGCTTTGCAGTATCATTATCAGGCAAATCAGGGATGACGAGTAAAAACTCATCCCCACCAATTCTCGCCAATAAGTCTGTTTTTCTCGCGACTTGATACAGTCGCTGAGCACTGAGTTTAAGGATTTCATCCCCAACAAAGTGTCCCATTGAATCGTTAATCTGCTTGAAGTGGTCTAAGTCGATGAACATCACCAAAACTTTAGACCCACTACGCGATGCCCTAATTAACTCCAAAGCCAATCGCTCGGAACCATAACTACGATTAGGCAAATTAGTTAATGTGTCATATTTAGCTTGGAAGGCGAGTTCTTTTTCAGACGCTTTTCGACGTTCAATTTCGTTCGTTAATTTTTTATTCTGTTGAGAAAGAATATCTTTACGCTTTTTTTCTTCCTCAAGCTTAATTTTCAATTCAATCCTATTATTGTTCGTGATGAATGCATAACATAAAGCAATGACGATCATAACGGCCAGAATACTCAAACCAATAATAAAGAGCCGTGATGTAAATATATCTCGTTCACTCAAAGGCTCGAACCACGCCATCAATTTAAAGTGATGTTTATCCACAGGCACTTCAAAGTAAATTTTTCCGTCTACAGCCTCAGAAACGAAATAGTTCTCATCCTTATTGTGAGAAGGTGTTTTATTTATGGTATCCCATACAACCATTTCCACGTCTTTTATTTTTAGCACCATTCGGCTATAACTATCTTCGTGTTCTTGGTTAGTAAGTTGGTCAATAACAATATTCTTATTAAGATCGGCAATTAAAAAAGCAACAGGCTTTCCGGAGAACTTAACTTGCTTAATGACTTGAATGCGAACGTCATCATTGTATCGCGTCGCACAAACCTCTTCGGGATGCCCGTGTTGAGTCATTAAGGTTTGTATGTCCATTTTGTGCTCGGCAAGGTTTTCAGATCCAGTGGTGACAATGGTGACTCCATCACTGCCTACCAGCGTGAGCTTCTTATAGATTTGGCTGCTATTAATTAGCTTACTGTCTATCTTCTCATCGAAGCGACGCTTTAAATTAATTAGACTGGCTCCTAATCCATACTCCATTGACATGCCAGAAGCTAAATTACCAAAGAATGTTTGTATTGTTTTATCTGTAGCTAGATTATCAACATCTTCACTCGCTATGGTAAATAAATTATCGAGTGTGCTTGCATAACTTTTTACTTTTAAATCTAGTTCTCTGTATTGAGATTCTTTTAACTTATTTTGACCTACGCTAGTCACAGTAATAAGCATAGCTAAGTAAATTGAAACTAATATTGCGCTTATTGTAATAAATCTTTTACTGGAAAATTTTTTAACGGCCTTATTCATCGGAGTTTCTTTTTATCTTCTATAAAGTAATCGTTATAAAAGTAGTAAATAGATGGATAGTATTTTTTTACTAGTTTTTCGTATGAACCGTCTTGTTTTATCGAGTCTAAATAACGATCAAATGCTTTGCGTAATTCAGGGGAATTTTTACGGAATGCAACAGCCATTTTTTGATTCTCAGATATAGGGCCAATGACTTTTATTTCACCCGGCCATTTTTCGAGGGCAATTAGCGTATCCGCAACATCTAATAATGTGCTTTCCGCATCATTTTTCATTATCGCTGGAACCATCTCATTAAGGAGACGCGCCCCATCAGGTAATATAACTTTTGCACCTGTGTCATATAAGTCATAAAGGTTAGGATCCAAGCAAGAATGTTCTAAAGCTAACACTTCGCGACCATCGATCAGCTGCTTGACGTTTTTAACATCTTCATCGACCGACCCACTTGGTTTAATCGGGCTCAGACTAGAGTCGGATCTGGAAACCAACCATACACCTGAAGGAAAATAATCTTGTGAAAAATCGACAACCTCAGAACGCCAATCAAGAATAGTAACGCCATTTGCGATCAAATCGCCTTCAATTGGAACACTTTCTCCGACAACAGCCTGCTTGTTGTGATATTGCACATTTTGCCCTGTCAACTTACCAACCACGTCGCTCCACTGTGCTGGAACATACTGGTACTGAACACCTAACGACTTGGCAAAACCTTTTATTATCTCTACATCCAAGCCAGTCAAAGTTTCCACTTCACCTTGTTCAATATAGGAGACAAAGTTAGCGTACGGGACACCAATGTGACGCAGTACACCGCGTTCACGGATTTGTTGTAAATCGTCTGACCAAGCGGCAGACGACGCAACAGAGGTAACCATGAGCGCCACCGTCGCTAAAGTTCTTTTGAATGTTATGACTGACATAATAATATCCTTACCTTTCACAAAGCGCCCAATAATGGGCGCTTGAGTGATAAACAACGATGTTAGAACGACGAGTAATACAAATTCGTCATCGCCACTACGAGCCCTTCCACATCTTGTTCGTCATGGAACAAATGCGTAGAGATACGCAGCGCGTAAGTATCAAAGTCATCATCCTTATGCAGCTTAAAGCTAGTCGTACGGATGATGTAACCATACTCTTCACGTAAACGATCTCGGAATTCCGTCAGTATCTCTTCATTAGTTACATCGGAGAACGGGTTAACCGTCGTTAAGCCACTGGTTAAGCCTTCCACGTTTGGTGAATACATTTTGGCTTGTGGTAAGTACTCTTGAAGCAAGGTTTTACATAAACTACCAAGGCTTACAACTCGCTCTTCGATACGGTCTCGACCAATCTCATCCCACATTTTGCAACTATCAACTAGTGCTTGTTTCGCAGGATAGTTATCGTTACCAATGTATTGCATTTGCAGCTGTTTACCCAGGTAATCAGCATGAGAAAGTGAGGAGTTGATCAACCATAACGGGTTCTCTCGGTCACTCCAATACTCATTCAAACGGTTACCGTTATCACGAACATACAGAATACCTGTCGCGCCCGGACCACACTGCCACTTATGACCAGATCCTGCATAGAAATCACAATCCATATCGTGGAAATCAAGGTCAAACATACCGACCGTATGCGCGCCATCAACAAGAGTAGGTACACCATACTCTTTTGCTAAAGCACAAATGGCTTTTGCTGGTAGCGCGGTTCCTGTTTTGTATGTGATATGAGAGAAAACAATTAGGCGAACGTTTTGATTCGCATCAAGCGCGTCTCGGAACGCTTGAATGTAATCTTGCTCAGAAACGTTTTCGGTACCAGTAAATACTGGTAGTTGAATTTCTACCACATCCACACCAAAACGATGTTTCGCTACGTTCATAGGTGATGTTGCAGCAATATGTTCATGGTGTGTCGTTAGAATCACATCACCTGGTTCAAAGTGTAAGCCATTAATGATCGAGCATAAGCCATCAGTAGTGTTGCGGCTGAGAATGATCTCTTCTGGGTTAGCACCAAAACCTGGTGCGACGTCTTTAACCATCTCTGAAACATAAGGCCAAGAGCCAAATTTGCCTTTCATGTCCCAAGGATATTTAGCCACCAGCTTGTTGTTATACTCGTAATCTTCAAGAACATGTTTTGGCATTGAACCTGTTGTACCAATGTTCATGTAAGTGGTTCGTTTTTCCAAAACGAACTGTCTTCGCACTTTACGCCAGAAGCGCTTATCGTGTTTTCTACCTAGCCCGCGGCTGCTCCAATCAATTTTCTGTTCTCGTGCTTGAGCTACGCCTGAGAAAGCGGAAGCACTCACACCAGCAACAACAGCTCCTGTTGCGCCTTTCAGAAAATTACGGCGGCTGCTATTAGTCTGAATAGATTCCTTGTCTTTCATCTTTTTCAATCCTTGTCGGAAATTAGCCATATTATTAATTTTAAGTGCGTAACTATCTGTTACTAAAACATTATTACCCATTACAATCAGAGTTTAATTTTTTCCTCTGCCATTAAGTGACTTTAGTTCCAATTTTTTATCTTATTTGATGATACAAGCAACAGTTTGACCACAAATCTATAAACAACAATGTTCACATTAATATATTCGTTAATTTGATTATTCTTTATTGCGGACAATTCCACCAAATTCTTTATAAAACAATTATGAGCTTTGTTATAAAGTCATTAAAAATTTAACTTTGCGTTAATTTAAAAATATTCAGGCTATTTTAAGATTGGCGTCTATTCTTTTTATATCTTAACGATCTCAACATGTTAAGACTAAATAAAAGAAAGCTGATTTCGGATCGAGATATCAGTTTAAGACCATAAAGTGATACACATCACTCTATGACATAAACTCACCGCTCAACAGACATAAGTAAAACAGGTTTTCACTAATATGTGCTTGAGCGTACACCCTAAAAGAAGGAGGTCCCATGTTAAAAGGATTGCTATGCATTTCAGTTGCATCCGCTCTTGTCGCCGCCCCTAACGCGCTAGCAAAAACGGTAGAAATGACTGCTCTCAACACCAATGAGAGCGCTGGTACCATTGAGATTTCACAAAGTGATTATGGCGTTGTTTTTACGCCTCAATTATCAGGTTTGTCAGCAGGTGTGCACGGTTTCCATGTTCACACTAATCCATCTTGCGATAGCATAGAAAAGGATGACAAAACCGTATTAGGCGGCGCAGCAGGTGGCCATTATGATCCTAACAACACAGGGAAGCATGGCTATCCTTGGACCGATGACAATCATTTAGGCGACTTGCCTCCACTCTATGTGGACATGGACGGCAATGCCAATCAGCCAGTTGTCGCGCCTCGCCTAAAATTATCGGATTTAAAAGGTCGAGCGTTAATGATCCATGCAGGTGGTGACAATCACTCCGATCACCCAAGTAAGCTAGGTGGTGGCGGCGCTCGCGTCGTATGTGGTGTTATTGAATAAACATTAACTTATGTCTCACACTTCTCTTTAGATTGCGAGAAGTGTGAACTTCTGTTGATATTGAGAGGATGTTGCATTGGTCTCAAGGTAGCTGTGGTGAAGCATTAAGATCGATTGGACAATCTTCGTCCCGATCCCCAAAGAACCGCCCTCCGCTTCTTCCTCGATGTGATTGACGAAGGTAAAGTGGATGCGCGACTTATCCTCACTCAAATGCGCTTGGCAATGCACTTCCGAGCCGATTGGGCTGTGGCGCAATGCATTTTCAAGCAGGTTCAACACCAACCGCTCTAAGAGTCCTTTATCACCCACGGTTTGGATTTCGTTATCGATATCCACTTTCAACACCACTTCTTTACGAGAAAACTGGCTCTGCATCGTTTCGGCACATTCTGCCATCAACGCGCCAAGATCTACGGGGCGGTACTCGTAGTTTGGCATTGGAGCTTCTTTGCGCGCGGCGTCTAACAAAGAATGCAATTGAGTTGAGAGCTTCTCACAATTTCGGAAAGCGACGTCAATCAAAGGATCAGATTCCGGATGTTGCAAACGCCACGTTTCCAAATAGCCCAGCACGCTCGATAACGGCGTTTTTAAATCATGACTAAGCTGCAACAAGCTTTGACGACGATGAGACGATTGATACTCCAACTGTAAAAACTGTTGCTGAATGTGTTTCGCCATCATCTGATAAGAGTGCGCAATCGGCACGAGCTCCGGCACTTGGTGAGTAAAATCAGGTTGCAGGCGGAAATCATGTTCGGCTTGCTGCTGAAGTTGCTTGGTCACACGCTCAATCGGGTTCAATAGGCTACGTTTCACCAGCACATAAGCCCCAAGAGCAAAGCCTAAGATGGAGACTAAGACCAATCCTGCCAGCGCGATATAAGGAGTATCGACTTGAGCATTGGCAATGGCGTCATGTCGGGTACTGCCAATCACCACGTAGAGATAACCGACCGTAGAGCCTAATTCCTCTATCGCTGCGACAGAAAAGACTTTGTGTTCACCACGATTACGTGGGTCTTCACCCAAAATAGGAAAAGGCTGGTCATTTAAGAATTGCTTAATGGGATTGAGATCCACCTTACCCATGATCTCCGCCCCTTCCGGTGCTGCATGAGTGGTGATATTGCCTTGGCTATCGAGGAAGTAGATTTCAAAGTCAGGACCGATCAGCATGAGCGTGTGAAAAATCGACTTGAGCGCTTTAGGGTTGTAATCCGTCCCGATCATCAGCGGATTATCATCACGCATGTGGCTGGCTAGCTCTTTATGTAGGCTTTGCTTAGTGCGTAACTCGATGGTTTCTTTTTGCCAATTGTAAGTCAGTGCAATCACCACCGCCGCGAGGCAGAACCACAAGCTAGTAAATACCACTAAGCGAGATTTGAAGCTCATCCTATCGCCTCCTTAAACAGCGGTGTTTTTGAAACACCCGTGATGATTGAAAAATGACGGTGAAAACAACTACCGACTTACTGTCTGGCTTGATGTTTTGACTTACTTTCTTGCATTAGTGTCTTGGCTGAAACTTATATCCAACACCCCACACGGTTTGAATGAAGTGATGATCAGAGTCAGACAACGACAACTTGCTGCGTAAACGATTTATGGTGCTACACACCGTATGGTGATAACCAGAATGACTGGTGTTCCAAACGTGATCGAGCAATTCATCTTTACTGTAGACTCTGCCCGGGCGAGTCGCGAGAAACTGCAGCAAAGTAAACTCTGTCGCGGTAAGAGTGACATCCTTGTCGTTTAGGGATACTTGGTGCAACTCCGGAATAATTCTCAGCGGACCAAAATCCATCGCATCTTCGAGGACTTCATCTACTAATTTGGCTTCTGCGGTTTGGCTGACTCTGCGTAACACGTTTCGCACTCGTGCTTGGAATTCTAATACGCTAAATGGCTTAGTGATGTAGTCATCAACGCCCGCTTCTAAACCGTCAACCTTGTCCATTTCACCGTCTCTGGCTGTCAGCATGAGCACTGGACTCCAATCTTGTTGCTGACGCAAATAATGACAGATGTCTAGACCATCACCATCTGGTAAACCTCGGTCAAGGATCAATAAATCAAAGGGTTGTTGCTGGTATTGCGTTTTAGCATCGGCGACATTTGTGGCCCGCGACACTTGGTGTCCTTGAAACTTGAGATGCATCTGAACCAGTTCTGCCAAATCATCGTCATCTTCCACCAACAAGATGTTCGCGACTAAATTGATTGCCTGTTGTTCCATGGTCCTTTCCTTGCCTTCGAGTATCCTCACTTTGCACATGACCGGAACAAATTAGAAATTCTTTCAAAAAAGGTTCCGATGACGCCACGAGGGATAAAGCGCTCGGCTACAAGCGCTTTGGAAAGGAGACGTCATCGGAGCCTGTGTTACTCGACTCGAGTGATGGTGACTTTCGCACCTGGGTTCAAGAAACGATGGTTCGCAGAAAGTGCTGAGTTTGCTAATCCGTCATCTTGGCTAACAACACCCGCATGGAATGCAACAACGTCATTGCTGTCATTACGAGCGGCATTGAAACCCTCACCACCACCTGCTGGGCCCGGAATGGTTGTAGCAAGTTCATCGTTCAGCTCTGTGCCGGAATCCCAAACGTTCATGCTCATTTCGTAGCTTTCACCCACTGCGAGCGATTTGAGCGATAGCCCCGTTTCACCAACAAATGCATCGTTGGTATTCACGAACATAGACGCCACAGACAAGTAACCGTAACGACTAGGGTCAACCGTGATGGTGACTTCGTCCGATGCGCCAGGCAACACCAATCCATTGCCCGAAATACCTTGGTAAACACTGTCATTGCTGTTCATCAACTCAATCAGCTCAGCGTTACTCCCGCCTTCGGCAAGGTGCTCAAGTTCAACAGATGCCGCTTGTCCAATTTCAAACAATTGGTAGTCACCATTGTGAGTGAGTACAGCAAGCGGAGACATAGGTTGATTCGCAGTCAAGTTCGCCACGTTGACGGTGTAACGGTACGATTTCACTACGTCGTTATCATCATCGCTTGGACAACCGGCGAGCAAGCCGACTGAAGCTGCTACTAGTAAGATTCTGTATTTCATACATCCCCCTTACTTCACAACGATTGTGATGGTTGCAACTGGGTTTAACCAACGATGGCTGCTGCTGTCTAGGTCACTGATGCCGCCGGTTGGATCGCTATCACCAAGGTTACCCGGATGCACGTGAACTTTGTCGTTAGTTACCGTTGCTTCAACGCCTGTGCCGCCAGTACCAAAGGTAATGAAAGGTGGGTTTGGCATGCTAGACGCAAGTTCATCGTTCGCTTCTGTACCGGCATCGTAACTTCTTAGCGTTGCTCGGTATGTACCCGCTTCCGTTGGAATCTTCCAGCTATCTAGGCCGACAAAACCGTCATTGGTTGGCAACAACATCGCGCTCAGAGAAAGATAACCGTGGTCGCCACTGTCTAAGGTGAAGGTGGTTGCAACACCCGGATTCAAAATGCCACCAGCAGGGTTCTCAACCACCGCACCACCAGCGTTACCAATCACACTAGCAAGACCAGAGATATCACCGCCTTCTGCCATTGCTTCTAGTTCCGGAGTCGCTGCTTGACCCGTTCTGAACATTTGAAGGTCAGAGCCATGTGCAGCAACAATAAGTGGCGTAAAGTAGATGCCTTTGGTTGCGTTTGTCACGGTGATTTCCAATTCCGCCGCATTCACTGATGCAGAGCCTAGTGCCATAGCGACTGAAGTCATGACGAGTCCGAGTTGGGTACGTTTTTTCATTGTGATTCCATCCTTTAATGAGGGTTGAACTACCCAAGCCCATGTGTACGGCTTTACTTCTTTGTTCGTGACTTGAGTAGGTTAAGCATTACGTTTCGAACGTTTTGCGTTCTTGCCTCTAAGAATGACGAGCAAATCTATCAGCAACTTCATCGAATTCTCATAAAATTCTCACAAGTTCTGTTCGAATTCTGTCAGCGGCACTTTTTTACTCTTAATCAGGTATTTACACTTCGCGCTTTCCCCTCCTACAATGCGGTATTCTCTGTTTAAATCACGATTTTCACCATGATTCATAACGTTCTGTCTGCCTACTATGGCGAAATCTACGGCATCGCTTTTTTCAACCACTACTTGAGCCATTACGCCCAAAGTGAACAACAAACGCTGTGGCAAACCTTGATTGAAGTGGAAGAACTCACCGCAGAAAAGCTCAAACCTGTACTGCTGACAAATGGCATGGATATCGAAAGTCGATACCAAGAGATGCTAGATAAAGGCTTGGCAGATGCAACCAAGTGGATTGGTTTACCATGGCAAGAGTTGGTGGCGACTCTTCTGAAATGGGTAGAACCTTATGAGGTCAAGTATCGAGAGTGGCATGAAGCAGTGAAAGCTTCACAGCAGTATTCAATCGCTGAGCGAGAAGCTATCGAGTTGATTGCAGACCACGAAACGGCCATTTATCACTGTTGGCAACAATACCATACTGGTGAATCTGGCTTGCCTGCACTCAATGCATTTTTGGCAAAACATCGTTAAAGCGAGACGGTGACACTTGAACCTCGTCAAACCGTACCAGACAATATCGTTATTCCGCTGCGCAGAACTGAACAATTATGGTTAATCCAAAACTCATTGCCCTACTTCCTGATCTTGCTTCGTTTATCTTGGTGGTAAACGAAGGCAGTTTTACCGCTGCTGCTAAACAACTCGGCGTAACGCCATCGGCTTTAAGTAAGTTGATCACACGATTAGAGCAAGCCCTCTCGGTGAAACTGTTTGAGCGCACAACTCGTAAGTTGATCATCACTCAAGCAGGGCAAAAGGTTTACGACCAAAGCATAGCAATGGTAAATGCCGCGCAGCAAGCCGTTGAGCTATCTGCGGAAGATCATGCCGAGCCAACAGGCGCACTCACAGTGGCAGCCCCTGAAGCATTTCTTAATTCGGTGCTTCAACCGTTTGTGTTGCCATTCCTAGAACGTTATCCAAATATTCAGCTTAAGCTGCGTGCAGCAGATGGTGAGATCGATCTTTTCCGCCAAGGTATTGATGTCGCCTTTAAGCTCACCGACAAACCCGATGAGAATCTGGTACTCAAAGAGATCAGCAAGACCAATCTCGTTTTATGTGCCTCTCCAGACTACCTAGCCAAACATGGTATGCCTGAGCACCCAACCGAGCTTGAGCAGCACGATTGTATTTACCTTGCCGAGAACGACAAAGACAACATCTGGTCGTTCTTTAAAGAAGAAGCCTTTCATTCCATTGCCGTGAGTGGACGGTACGCCGTCAACCATTCTCAAATGCGCTTGAACGGGGTTAAGTCTGGCTTGGGAATTGGGATCTTCCATGACTTCGTGATCAAAGACGCGTTAGAGCAAGGTGAAGTGGTGGAGGTACTACCGGATTGGATGATCAAGAGTAACTACCATGGCGCTATCGCGATGCAGTATGCGCAAACCAAATACATGCCCGCTCGTCTGCGCGTGTTTATCGACTTCGTTAAGGAGCATTTAGTCTCCGACGATACTAACCATGCTTGAGGATACGAGCCATGTTTGAAGAGGCTAACCATGTTTAATGCCATTCATCACGTCGCGATCATTTGCAGCGATTACCCAAGGTCAAAACGCTTTTACACTGAAGTGTTGGGATTAAAAGTCATTGCTGAAAACTATCGTGAAACCAGAGACTCCTACAAGCTTGACCTCGCTTTACCTGACGGCAGCCAAGTGGAACTGTTTAGCTTTCCGGGGGCACCCAATAGACCGAGCTTTCCTGAAGCACAAGGGCTACGACATCTCGCGTTTTTGGTTGATGATGTTGAGCAAGTAAAAGCCTACCTAGAATCGAATGACGTTGAAGTTGAACCAATTCGTATTGACGAATTCACAGGCAAAGCCTTTACCTTCTTCCAAGACCCAGATGGCTTGCCGCTTGAGATTTACCAGAAATAAAAAGAGCCAGCACTTCGCTGGCTCTTTTACTATTCCATTCTTTGTCTTTACTAATTCAACGCCGTTTTCAGCTTCTCGACGCGGTTAAACAACAGCCAATCCAGTGCGAGAACCGTAACAATTGCCAAACCACCCATCGGGAACGCCAAGCACAATATCACCAACGTTACTAAGCCAAGCTTCCAAATACCGTCTTGCTGAAACTTAGGTGGCGCGCCCAATGCAGCACTGCGACTTGGTCTACGAATCCACCACATCACCACACCTGTAATTGAGATTAAGATGAACGCCAAACAGAACACCACGTTGAGCACTTTGTTAAGCACACTGACATCACCTTGATGCAATGACACACCTGCCGCCATGAACTTGGCAAATAGGCTGTAATCTTGCCACGTTACATCCACCAACAAGCGACCGGAATATTGGTCAAAGTGGCTGGTGCGATCTTGTCTTGGGTCGGAAATGTCGCCGCCCATAGAGTTAGCTGCAACGGTGTAAACGCCCGTCTCAGAGCGCGGCAAAAACAACTTATAACCAGTGAAGCCCAACATTTCAGCCTTGAGGATGATATCATCAATGGAGAGCGCATCATGGCTGCCTGCGTATGCCATCTCTTCCTTCATGTTGGCATGATCATGAGCGGGCTTATCTTTCGATTCAGGCACAGCAGCAAGCTCTAAGTTCCATGGCATCTCTTCTGAAGCACCATGGTTAAGATCTTTGTGTGTCAGTGTGGATTCCGGTTTCTCACCCCATGTGTAATAGGTTGGGAAGGTATTCCAAGCTTGTACCATTTTCGCACCCCAGATCCCTGCCCACGACAATCCTGAAATCAAAAAGAACAACAGCACAATCGACAGCACACCACCTAAATTCGCATGCAGGTCACGAATCAAAATTCGAGGGCCATTGTTAAAGCGGATTTTCAAAAAGCCGGCGCGGCTGGCGTTGTCTCTAGGTAACCAAAGGTACAAACCAGACACCAACAGCAAAATCCCCAAACTTGCGGCGATTTCAATTAAGCGGTCACCTAGGTCGCCGATGAGCAAGGTGCCGTGAATGCTGTTCATCAGTTCATAGATGCTATCACCACGGTTAATGGTGCCTTGTACGTCTCCTGTGTAAGGATTTACTGCAACAATCAGAGAGCTGCCTTCTTGGTTTTGAATCGAGAATCGGTTGGCAATATCGGCCGTTTTGGCAGGTACAAATTGGGTGACATTAAAATCGGGATACGCCTGCTTTACGGTTTCTAATTGTGCAGAGACAGGAACCATTTGCTCTTGTGGTGAAACCTGTAATGTCGCTTCGTATCGAGCCAGTTCGATTTCATCATCAAACAACATCACCAACCCCGTTAGGGAAAGCATCAGCATAAATGGAATGACGAACAAACCTGCGTAAAAGTGCCATCGCCACGTCATAAAGTAGATGGATTTTGCGCGTGAGGCTTCCTTGAGTTGAGGCTTTGCCGAGTTTCTCAACATGTGTATTTTCCTTTTTTCATTGTTGAACACCCAAATTCAGCCAAACGCATCCTGCACATACACATTCGTATGCGGCGTTATTTGACTTAGATTTGGGAGTACCACTGCTCGAAGTGGCAGTGTTGCTGACTATATACCCAAGTGACTTCAAGATGCTGGATTCAGAGCGTTGTCATTGATTCGAGTGCAAAGAAAACAACGCTGTGTAATAGACCACTCTTTCCAAGTTGTTTGAAGCAGCAATCGGAGCAATGACACGCTCCCGAAGGGCGAGTTGCCTTGGCTTGTATACTTTGTTGTCGATATCTTGATCTAGACCCACTAGACCTTTAAATCGCCGCCGCGTCTACAAACCAAGTCATTCTCGCTGAACCAAGCATCTCGAGGTTACTTGGGTATCGTGTAATTGTTTTCGTTATGAGAAAAGGGAAACCGGCGGCGCTCTAGGAACTGGTGTTTCAAATCGCACACTTAGAGCCAAATAAGCGTAGCTGTCAGAAGTCACCAAGCTCTGTCTTGAAAGTATCGGTGTCGTTGGAAGTGTATCGTGATGAAAAGTCGAGAAGTGGCTAAACGGACAAGGCTTACCTTTGTGGCTAACCGAATTGTCGCCCTCTTCTATTTGAACCAATTCAAAACCGTTAAGCGTACATAGCGTCGCCCACACGCCCATGCTGTTACCATGAGCATTGATAACAGGCATCAGCGTCACTAGCACCCAACTGAGAGCACTAGCAAATAACATTGAGCGGTAAAAAGGAATTAATCTACGCATAACGGTGACTTAACAAATTTCACACAGCGTAACCAATTCTGAGTGGTAGCTCAAAAACAGGATCAATAAGTGCTTGCTACCTCACAGGTTTTCTTGAATGCATCGATTGACAGGCGCAAAAAAGCCCGCCGAAATGGCAGGCTGATAATGTGTTCATTCATTACTTAGAAATAACGCGTAACCCACTGCCACGAGCAAATGCTCCGCTCAGTAGATAATTAGCCGAACAACTTGCTCCAAATGCTTGGATTGCGCTTGTCGTGGTACTCTTCACGAAGACTATCGATTTCACGCAGTTGAGCTTTTGCTTCTTGTAGCTTGCCCGCATCAAGATCCGCTTCAATCTTATCTAGCGTTACCGTCAGTTTGTTAAAGCCTTCTAAGTAAGTATCAAACTTCTCTGGTGGGTAATTACCACGCTTAGATTGTTCAACAATCGCTTGCAAGCTATCAATCGCAGATTTCATGGTTTCGACATCAGATGCTTCTGCCGCCTGTTTGAATTCCATCTTCATCTGTTTCATGTTTTGTTTTAAATCAACCGCTTCTGCCATTGCGTATGTTGAGCCAAACGCAATCGCACACCCTAGGACTAAAGGACGTAACATTTTTCACTTCTCCATTTATAGTGCCGAATTCTGTGTCGGCTTTATTCACCCAAATAACCTACGCCATAAAAGGCGAAAAACTAGCTTATTTGAGTATTTCCGGGTCGCAGTGTAAAGCAATCTGGCGTCAGGTGCATACCTTAAATGTAATCAAGTTTATGCGTTGAGAATGCTGTCATATTCTGCAATTGGTTTACGGCCTCTCAAAGCTAAGAAAGACAAAAACTGCTGAGCGGTGCGAGTAATCACTTTCTTGCTATCAATACCCACTTTGTCCATTAACTCTCCAACCAACTCCAGATTACCAACATCGTGACAGAAGTGCGCGTCACTGCCCGTGGTGAAGAAAACACCGAGATCTTTCCCGATTTGTGCAATCTCGTGGCAACGGTCTACGCTGCCTACTCGGCTGTTACCTTTCAGCGTGGTGTTATTAATTTCAATCGCGACATTGTGCTCTTTCGCGCACGCTAAAACGGTCTGAAAATCAAAGTCGAAATTTGGATTACCAAGATGACCGAGCGCATCAATACGACCACTCTGAATGACATTAACAAGTGCTTCCGTGTGAGTTTGCTTGTTTGCTGGACGAAAAACGGGTTCATGAAAACTCGCGATCACCCAATCTAAGTTGCGGTCCACACTCAGTGGAATATCAATGTCGCCTTCGGTATTCATAATGTTAGATTCAACGCCGCGAATAATCGCAACGCCTTCAAGAAAACGAGGCAGAATTTTCTGGTTAGAGAAGAACCAGTAATGAGGCGCACCCGGCATTAATTCTGCGTGATCGGTCGTGCAGAACATATCCAGCCCGTTCTCTTTTGCCAACTTTGCATTTTCAATCAAGGTACTGTACGCGTGACCACTGGCGTACGTATGTGTATGGGTATCAACTTTAAATTCCATCATCCACTCTCTTAGGTGCGCTATCTTGCGTGCTATTGTATACCTTCAGGCAACGCATCGTCAGCTCAAGATAAGCAAGAACCCTAAACTTGCTCTTCACTAATGGCTTTTATCAAGGGTAAAGCTTTTTCCCATCCGTGATTAAACATGGAAACAAAGTCATTGTGAGTATGAATGGTAACATTGAGTAGTAAACGATCGTTGTTGGTATCGATCTGGTAGATCTCTCGCGATCCGATCCACCTAGATGCTAGGTCAGCATCGAGTTGTTGACGATTATCCGGATTAAAAATGGCAACATGATGAAATTCAAGTTTTTGAAGCGGTAGCACCGTATCTATGATCGCCCTTGTCCCGCCCATATCTGGATCAAAAAAAGTGATGCCACCTCCTTCTTCCCAAGCTCCTTCAAATTGAGACTGCGGTGAAAAGGCTTGTGCCCAACGTTTATACAACTCAACATCGGTTAGCACTTCCCACACTCGTTGCGGTGTCGCCGAAATTTCGACGTAATAATTTAGCGTAAGCATGATTTCTCTCCCTGAACCTTTCTTGACGCTAGCCCATACTCAAGAAAAATCAAACCACACGACCAATTTATCTACCTGCCCCCTTCATTTTCCGACAGACTAAGAAGTTCTCGCTTGTAAACCACCACTGCGATGCGCCGTAAAACGAACCCAACATGTGTTCAGTATGATTGCGAGCACTATTAAACTCATCCCAACAATTTGACTTTGACTCATTCGGTCTTCAAAAAACAGGCTCTGCCAAACCGCAGTGAACAATAAGTTAGTAAAAATGAGTGGCGCAAGTTGAGAGCCACTGCTTGCCAGTTTATATGCTTTGGAGCGAAAAACTTGGGTGTTAATGATCATCAGAGACATCATACCGATCCACAGCGTATTTGAAGAAATCTCAGGCGCCATAACACTCATATTAAGTAACACGTCGAAGTCGTTAAACAAAGTTAGCGGCAACAGAAATACGGCAGCAAAACCAAACGCCCAAAAGTTGATTTCTAGCGGCGACATATTTGTTTTACTCACTTTATATAACGTAAGCTGAGAACCAGAATTGAAGAGTCCACCAGCCAAGCCGAGCAATAAATCCGCTCGCCATGTAATCTCACTTCCACCGCCCGCCAACATAACCACACCAGTGAACGCCATTGCTAAAGCCGCCAATGTTGAAACACGAATGCGCCCCCTCATGAACAGCTTTTCAACCAAGGGAATAAATAATGGGCCAGTAGCAAACAAAACGACCCCCTCAACGAGCGTTAACGTTTGTAATGACGCGATAAAGCAAAGTTGTGACAAACCGATACAAAGAGCACGCAATAAAATAGGCTTTAGCGTGCCCGCTTTAGGAAAGGTAAGGTTTTTCACACGAAGTAAGATAAGCAAGATAAGCGCAGGCACTAAAAAACGTAAGAAGCTAAATAGTGTGACGGAAAGTTCGCCTGACAACTGCTTTGCTAACAGTCCAGTAACAGATAAGCTTAACGTAGACATCAACATGAAAAGGATAGATTTATTTACAGCATTCATTCAATACTCCTTAATATATGGAGCATTTTAAAAGACATCACTTATCGTAAATAGCGAGTAATATTAACCATTGATGTAAGAAAAACTTACAGTTTAACTTATCTATCACCAGCTACGGTTTTTAAATTATGCGGAAACTAGTCCCCTTAAAGTCCATCTACGCATTTGTTGCAGTAGCTGAGTCTGGCAGCATGACAGAAGCAGCACAGATATTAAGTGTGAGCCACTCAGCCGTAAGTCAGGCAATTAAATCGCTGGAGAGTCAAGTCAACAAGCCTCTATTTGATCGCATAGGCAGACAAGTTCAACTCAACGCGGACGGTAAAAAGTATTACAGGAAGGTGGCACCCGCTTTAGAGCAAATTGTCGATGCAACGGAAGCACTCATCCAAGATCAGAACTTGCAGCGTGTTACGCTCAATATGGTGAATTCATTGGCTCTTCACTGGTGGATTCCTCGAATGTCAGATTTACAAGGGTTTGCTCCTCAATTAGACGTTCGTTTATCAAACCTGTCTGGCAGATTCAATTTAGAACAAGAAGGTATCGACGCGGCCTTGGTGCATGGAAATCCCGAAGAATGGCAGGATTACTACTGCGAAAAGCTCAGTGAAGATGAACTGGTTTTGGTGTGCAGTCCTGAATTGATAGCGAAGACAAAGGACTCAAACATCACTCAACTCTTAAAGCAATATCCCATCATTGAAGTTACTAACGAGCGAAGAAAAAATGACTGGAACGTGTGGCAGGACGCGACGGGTATCCAGCGACCTAAAAATAAAAAACCAATCACTTTTAACATGTCGATACAAGCCGTCCAGGCCACAACTCGTCGTTTGGGGTTATTGGTCACTCATCGCTTGTTTGTGAAGGATGACATCAAATATGGTCAGCTAATCGAGCTGGGTGAACCCGTCATTAATCCTCATCAACAGCTTTACTTTGTATGCCCGCCACACAAGCTAAAGCTTGAATCGTTTCATCTGTTGCGATCTTGGCTACAACAATCATTCAACTATTAGAAACTTTTGTTAAGCACATTCACTGAAAAACTAGTATAAAGTTAGAAGAGCACTTTTCATCCAAGGATGGTTTATGAAGCAGTATCAAATATGGCTAAGCGCACTCTGTTTTGCAGTATCTTTGAGTACGACCGCTGAAGTAGAAAATGATAACCGCCTTTCAGAACAAGGGATCTCCACGGCAATTATTGGGGGTCAGCAGGCTACCCAAAACCAACTTCCTTTTTTTGCACGTCTTATTCTACATAAAACTGGCGCTAATCAGTTTGCCAATATTTGTGGGGGAACCATTGTAAACGACCGCTTCATTTTAACTGCGGCCCACTGCGTAGAACCAAGCGTTTTTACTGATGGCTGGACAATCAACGATCTACGAGTGCTAGTCAAAAACCCTACGATGAATGACGTGTTTGTTGAAGAATTCAAAGATGTTCGCTCTATCACGATTCATCCTGATTATGTGCCTAGCGATTTATGGATTAATGACATCGCTGTCCTTGAATTGACTAGACCTATCACCGATAACGTCCAATCCATCACTTTACCGCAAGACTTTGGAGACTACAGCAGCAAGTCAGTTTATCAGATATTCGGTTTAGGTCAGACCTCAACCAATGATGAAAGCTCCCCTAACTATTTACGCTGGGCAGAAGTAAAACCCCTTACCGACACCCAATGCGCTTCGTTGGTAACAGGGTTTAACGCTCAGGAAAGTTTATGTGCGAATGGATTTCCTGAACGAAGCTACACTGGCATCTGTCGTGGTGACTCAGGCGGTCCTCTCACCTATCAAGACAATAATGGCATGTATCAGCAAATTGGCATTGTGAGCTACGGTTCTTCAGTTTGCGAATCCGCTGCGATTCCAAGTGTGTTTACCGAGATTTTGAACTATGCAACATGGATTGAGACCCAAACCAGCTCAGGTGTAAAAACCAGTTATAACGCCCTCTTAGCAAGTTCGGAAGATTATCATAGCGAAGGGGACTCTGGCTTTGAGCCTGTCGATACCAACACATCTGGCTTTGGTAACAACGGCAGCAGTGGCGGCGGTGCTCTCGGATCAGGGTTGATCATGCTTGGAGGCTGGTTTGGTTGGCTAAGACACCGCAGAAATTATTCGCGCTCCTAGTAGCGTCAACAAGACATCATAATATCTTGCGCTTAACGCGAGAGTTAATGATGTCTTCAATCATCTTTTGCTCTTTTTTCGCTTTTTCATAGTTCTGCTTAGTACGCCAACGTTCAAGCACTTTTTCTAACCCTTGAACGCGTGCGTGCTTGTGTTCTAGCGTTTTCTGTACAGATGCACATTCCGCTTGCATAACGGCTTGCTCTTGCTCGTGGTGACGAAGCATTCTTTGTAGCATTTGGTCAACACGATTAAAGTTCATCAAAGCCGCGCTCGTCAGCGTCGGGCCGGTTCGGGTTGATTGTCCAGCGTGGCCTTTCAACGCCGACAACTGTTCCAATTGCATTGAAAGATGGGAGTGACGCTGACGCATGGCATCAAGTTGTTGACCCACACGGTCACGCTGTTTTTCTTCCATTTGCTGTAACTTGCCTACGGCTTTTAACTTGGATTTCATTTCAGCCTTGTCACTCCCATTTGATTAAGCACTTTGAAAAAGCTGCGCGAGCTCGGTCAAACTGGTTGGGTAATCTACAGACTCGTTGGCAGCTTGTTGTAGATATGCACGCAAATTTGGATACATAGCAACAGATTGATCTAACTCAGGATCTTGTCCTGGTTGATAACCCCCTAATGGCAGTAACTCTTTAACCTGAAGGTAGTTGGAGTACATTTGACGGAAGTTATTCGCAATCGTGCTGTGTGCGTCCTGCGTACAAGTATTCATACAACGGCTAATAGACGCGTTGATATCTATCGCGGGATAATGCCCTTGCTCAGCCAGTTGACGCGATAAAACGACATGCCCATCTAAGATGGCGCGCGCGGAATCCACGACAGGATCTTGTTGGTCGTCCCCTTCTGCCAATACGGTATAAATTGCCGTTAAGCTACCATGTTGATTTTCACTGTTACCCGCTCGCTCTAGGAGTTGAGGTAACACGCTGAAGACTGAGGGCGGATAACCACGAGAAGCTGGAGGCTCACCGAGCGAAAGAGCGATTTCGCGCTGTGCCATGGCGTATCGGGTTAGAGAGTCCATCAGTAGTAGAACGTCTTTGCCTTGGTCTCGGAAATACTCTGAAACGCGATGACAAAGTAGTGTCGCTCTTAACCTCATTAGCGGGGATTCATCAGCAGGAGCCGCGATAATGATCGCTTTCTTGCGCGCTTCTGGGGTTAAGTTTCTCTCGATAAACTCACGTACTTCTCTGCCTCGCTCACCGATAAGCCCGACCACAATTACATCGGCCTCCGTGTTTTTGGTGATCATCCCCATTAACACACTTTTACCGACGCCACTGCCAGCCATCAAACCAATACGTTGGCCTTTGCCTACCGTCAATAGTCCATTAATCGCACGCACGCCTACGTTGAGTGGTGTATCAACTGGGCGTCGCTTCAGTGGGTTAATCGGTTTTGGTTCAAGTGAAACTCGCTCTCCCCCCTTAAGCGGTGCCCCGTCATCTAACGGCTCACCTAAACCATTCAGTACGCGTCCTAACCACTGAGAGCTTAGCTGCACGGTACTGTCACCATCAAGAGGGATGACTTTTGCACCTGCAAACAGACCGCCTAAACGGCGGATAGGCATGAGGTAAGCAATAGTGTGTTCAAAGCCCACAACTTGCGCTTCGATCATATCGCCTTCCGCGGTTTCTACGAGACAACGCTGCTCAAGCTTAAACCGACACCCTACGGCTTGTAACATTAAGCCGTTTACTTTTATCAATCGCCCTGTTACGCGAGCAACAGGGATTGAATCGAGCGAAGCCAAGGCTTCGCTCAAACGCTCACTTAATAGTTCATGGCTTAGGGTATTACTCATGCTCAGACTCTACCTGTGGAATACTGACTTCATCCAAAAGGTGTTGCTTTACATTGTCCATACAGGCTTCCAAACGAGAGTCGCAGCTCGCATCCGCTTCTGCGTCATCAGTCACTAACTGACAGCCACCAATAGGAAGCTCCGTATTAGGGACCAGTTTCCAAGATTGCGGCAAATCAGCATTGATGTGAGTAATGCGCTCTAAATCTTGCGGATTTAAATGCACAGTTACTGTTTCCGCTTTACCAGGCATGGCAGACAATGTCTCGTCCACCAAAGCTAGGATCTGCTGAGGCATTAAAGTGAGCTCGGCACGAATCACTTGCTGAGCTACCTTTTGTACCAGTTCACAAATCATATGGCGTTGTTGCTGTTCTTTTTCATCTTGCCAACGAGAAAGGGCGTGAAAAAGTTCATTGACAGGCTTCGCCGCCTCCAAAAAGCCTTGCTTTCCAGACTGCTCACCGGAAACAAAGCCTTTTTGGAAACCTTCTTTTTGGCCTTCCAACAGACCTTGTTGCTTGCCCTGTTCGATACCTTGGCGTAAGCCTTCCTCATGTCCTTGTTGCAAACCTTGTTGAAAACCTTCTTCAAGTTGCTGTTGGATATCTATTTGAGGTTCTTGCCAGCCTTGGTTATCTAGCCCGAATTCGTCTTCGATAGTCTTAGGTTGCGCTAAAGGCGGAAAACGGTGTAAACGATACCCGCTCGGAGGCAATCGCATAGTACTTGATTTTGTCTCTAGCATGACCTTACTCCACCGTTGGCTCTTCATAGAGAAGCAGCTGAACTTCACCAGATTCATCCAGCTCACGTACCATTTGCATGATGTCTTGACGTGCTTTTTGAACTCGACTTAACGCAACAGCGCCGCGTGCGTCCATGTCATCTTCTAGCGCTTTCACCATACGTTGCGGCATTGAACGCTTAATAGCTTGTTGTAAGGTAATATCGGAACCTTTTAGCGCAACTGCCCACAACTCTAGCGGGATTTGCTGCACCAACATGTCCATAGTTTCTTCGCGTTGTCGGCCAAGAACCATAAAGTCGAACATGTTTTCTTCGATTGCATTAACAACATCTTCATCATGCAACTTCAGCATTTCCATCAATGAACCACGGTCACCTTCAAAGCGGTTAATGATATCTGCTGCTTGCTTAACACCTGATAACGGCGTGCTTTGACTTGCGGATACTTTTTCGATGCAACGCTCAACGAGTTCATGCAAATCAACGGCAACTTGATGATCGATATCTTGCAATTGAGCAATACGGAACAATATTTCGTCATGGTAATCTTGTGGCAAGTGCTTCAATACCGCTGAAGAGCTGTCCGCTGGCAAATACGCTAGAAAAATTGCTTGCATTTGTGGGTGCTCATTCACAATGAAACGAGCGAGAGTTTCTGCTTCCACCCACTGTAAGCGCTGCATATTGTTGCGAATTTCATCGCCATATAAGGTATTTAATAACCCTTTTGCCAAATCGTTACCCAACGCTTTGCGCAATGTATTAGATAGGTATTCCTTAGAGGCTCCTCGAATACCGCTGTGCTCACGGAAATCTTCAAAGAAAGTTTGAATAACACCACGAGCAGAATCGCTCTTAATGCCATTTAACTTCGCCATTGCACGAGTCACACGCTGGGTTTCATCACGGCTAAAGTGTTGCAAAACCTTCGCTGCGGCATCCTCGCCCATGCCTAATAGCACGAGCGCGGTTTGTTCAACATAACTAAGCGTCTGCTTTGATAGAACTGTGTTCATTGATGTTTACCCATTGTTTCAGTATTTCGGCTACGCGCTCTGGCTCTTCATTAGCAATAAGCTGTAGGTGTTTCAATTGAATTTCTAATGGCGAACCTGCTGGTGGTAGCATGTCGCTGTTTACATCTAAACCTGAAGAGGCTGAGATGCCTTTTTCAGATAGGCGGCGATCAAGTACTTCTTCATGCTCGCGCTCTTCACGCGTTTGCAAGTTTTCGTAGTCAGGTTCTTCCTGAGGCTCAGCAAAATTTAGCTCAGGCACAGGTTTATCAACGCCAGTTAGGTGCATGATTAATGGACGCAGTACGAAGAAGATCATCGCCAAGCCTAACAAGCCACCAATAACGTAGCGTATTGGCTGCTGTACTGTAGGGTCTTGCCACCACGGCAGTGCAGGAGGAGCATCAATTTCAATTGGGGTGAAGTTGAAACTCATTAAACTTAAGCTGTCACCACGTGTGGCAGAGATACCAACAGCATCCATGATCATGTTTGAGATTTGCTCTTTATCGGCTTCACTCCACGCCACACCATCTGGCGAAGCTTTGGAGTTCAACAGAACCGATACACTAAGCTTTTCTATTTGGCCTTGTTGGTATTGAGTACGACGAACACTGCTCCCTACAGCATATTGACGATTCACTTCAGATCGCGCATTCGTGTTTTGGCTATCGTTCGTTTCCACTTCACCAGATCCTGTCACTGGCGGTTGGTTACTTAGAGAACCAGGAACACCCAACGCAATTTGATCAACCGAGTTGTTATGAATGGTGTGCTCATTACGCACAACCGGTGCGTTATCCAAAATTTCTTGTGTTTCTTCAACTTGGCTAAAGTCCAGATCGGCAGCGACTTGTACTCGGAAGTTACTCGGCCCCACAATCGGCGTAAGCATATCTGCTGCGCGTTGGATGATCTGTTTTTCAACACTCTTCTGGTATTCAAGATATTTCGCATTTACTTTACCAGCTTCCGCAGAAGCGACATCCGCACTAAGAAGACGGCCATACTGGTCAATGACAGAAACAAATTCTGGCTTCATTGCCGTGACACTGCCGACCACTAGGTTAATGATCGCTTCAACTTGTTCAGGCTTTAAGTCTTCACCAGGTTTGAGCTCAAGCATGACAGATGCTGAAGGATTCTCACTGTTTTGGCGGACGAATAGAGTTTGACGAGGTATTGCTAAATGAACACGCGCGTTCGCTACTGAGTTCAAAGACATGATAGTACGTACTAACTCACCTTCTAAACCATGACGATAACGCGCTGTTTCCATAAATTGGCTCGTACCAAGAGAGCTATCTTCCTTGAGCGAATCCAAACCTGTCGGCAGCTTAGCTTTAACACCTTTTGATGCAAGCAACATGCGCACCTTCGCAACCTCACCTTCTGGTACAAGAACTTGTCCATTTTGCTCTTGCATGCGGTAGCTTACGCCTTCGCTTTCTAATACCGACACAATTTCGCCGATATCAAAACGCTCTTGCTGGCTATAGAGCGGACGAAAGCTCTGCGAGGAACTCCATAGTGCAACCACAATAATCGCTGCAACAATCGCAGCTAACACCGCAGATAGCACTAAGTTTCTCTGACTGCTAGACCAGATTTGCTTCAGCTTCGTTGTCACATCGTCCATGCCGTTGGCAGTAGAAAATGTCTGTGCTGTGCCGGTAGCCATAGCTGTGTTTCCGGCGACTTGGGGGGTTAGTTCTGACATGAATTACACCGGCATCTTCATAATATCTTCAAATGAGGTCACGACTTTGTTGCGCACTTGCATCAAAGCATTAAAGGACAAGCTGGCTTTTTGGCTCGCGACCATTGCACCAACTAGGTCATCACTTTTTCCTGTTTCTACGGCCGTCATTTTTTGACTAGCCACTGATTGATGTTGATTCACTGTATCCAACACATTTGTCATCGCTTGTGAGAACGATAAAGGTGCGTTTAGTGATTGTTGATCTAAAGGATTTGCACTCACGATAAACTCTGGCGGCTGCACTTGTGCCTGCATCGCCTGCATTTTTGACAACATAAGTTGCTCTGCCGAGACCGCATGAGTAGGTTGACTTGCCATCTATTTTTTCTCCTATTAGGCAGCCGAGCCTAGTGCCGACTGTAAATCAATACCATGTTCTCGCATTGCTGCGAGCTTGTAGCGTAGCGCTCGAGTAGAGACTCCAAGCGCGTTTGCGGTTTTCGTTCGGTTTCCACCAAACTGACGTAACTTTTCCAAAATAAACTGATATTCAGCTTGCTTCTTCGCTTCTACATGACCAAAACTTGCAGTTGGCTCTGCTGTAGGAACTGACGCGACAAGCTCAATAGGCAGCATCAGGTCATGGGCTGTAATGTAATCACCATGACGCATGACCAAAGCGCGTTGAATGACATTTTCCAACTCACGAATATTGCCCGGCCAGTGATACTGACTCAGCGCACTAATCGCATCTTGGGATAGGTGACAGCGGCTGCTATCTTGATACTTTTCAATAAAGAATTGGCTAATTGGTAGAATGTCCTCTTTTCTTTCACGCAAAGGCGGCCAGTGCAGAGGCAGCACATCTAATCGATAATAAAGATCTTCACGGAACGTGCCTTTTTGAACTTCCTCACGTAAGTCTTTGTTGGTTGCCGCAATAACACGAATATCGAGCTGAACGGCTTTATGGCTACCAACACGTTCTACTTCACGCTCTTGAAGGACGCGTAACAATTTCGCTTGAACCGCAGGTGACATTTCACCAATCTCGTCAAGCAGAATCGTCCCGCCATTTGCTTCTTCAAACTTACCGCTTTGAGAATTTGTCGCTCCGGTGAACGCGCCTTTTACATGACCGAATAGCACAGCCTCTAACATTGACTCTGGAATGGCGGCGCAGTTAACCGCCACAAATGGACCATTGATACGCGGAGAGTGCTCATGCACATATCGCGCCAGCACTTCTTTACCCGTTCCCGATTCACCTGTAATAAGCACACTCGCGTTAGTACATGCTGCACGATGCGCCAATTGCAGAACTTGTTTGCTTCTCCAAGACTCCGCAACAATGTTGGCCATTGGCTTACCTAACGCTTCAACACGTTTAAGCAGATTAACCAACTGATTAGATTCAAATGGGCGTAATAGATAATCAGTAGCGCCCGCTTTCATCGTCTCAGCAGCCAAGATGCCTTGTTCTTGATCGACAATCGCAATAACAACACCCGAATTTCGCTGCTTTTGGTGACACGCGACAAACTCACGAACACACATATCCGGCAGCGTAGAGCTCACTAAAGTGATTTCTGCTCGCTCTTCAAGCAAAGCGCCTCGACCAGTACGAGTGTGTTTCGCGGTGTAACCTGCATTTTGCAACACATCCAATACTGGTTGAGCAAGAGCTTCATTTGGCTCAACCAACAAAATTTTCGTTTTCGTCATCATTGAACCTTAACTTTCGTTTGTTGATTTTGTGATTGTAGAGCTGGGTGGTGTTTCGTAGCCGTATACTCGTTGTCCCTCACTAAACGCAGGGTGACACGTCGGTTTTTTGCTTGGCCATTAACCGAGTTATTGCTGGCAATTGGGTAACGTGAACCATGAGCTCGTGTTTCGATCATCGACTCGTCGACCCCAAGCTCAATCAAAGCATTGGTGACTTGCTCTGCTCGAGTACGTGACACAGAAAGGTTCGTTAAACTTGAACCAACGTTATCGGTGTGACCGTCGATGAGGATTTTGGTCACTCGATCATCCACAGATACATAGCTATACAGCGCTTCTAGTGTTGCTTTCTGTCCACGACTTAACGTCTTCTGACCAAACTCAAATGAGAGCGCCATATCCCTTGCCTCTGAAAAAGACAATTTAGGCAATCGCGCGCGACACGCATTAAATGATTTCAATGCGTTTTGAATTTGAAGAGTAGGAATCACAATCTCTGAAACAGAGGAAGCATTACTTCCTTTAAGTGACAGCGTCACCCAACTACCCGAAGCAATTGAATCCATGAATTCTTCAGCGCCTTTATTAAAGATGAAACGCTGAGACGGCTTAGTAAATTCAAGGGAGTCAAACTCTTTTCTATAAAGCTCATCACTCCAAGGAGCATTTTGAGTTGTTAAAGCAATCGTTTTCCATTTATTGTTTTCATATTCTATGTCGGAAATAAAATAGAATTTATTATTAGGTTCCGCTAGGAAATAAAACTTCCCATAGTCATTATTTGATTGCAACAAGTTGCATTTGAATTTATTTCCCTCATATGTCCATTTAGAGAGGTCCATAGGGATTGTTAAGACTTCTTCTGAATATGACACTTTTGAAAGAATAAAACTGATAACAATAATTGTGTTACAAATTATCAAACGGACATAATTCATGTATATCTTACATTCCCATGACTTAAACCGTTTAATTAAATATGCCACCAAGCCGAGAGAACTGGCATAGCTAATCATTTTAATTACCTATTCTGAATATTAAAATTGGTTACAAAACGCTCAAGAGAGCACGCTTAGCCTCCAGTGGAAGCTTTAAGCATAAAAAACAGTATCTTATAATTTATTTATTTGAAGTTGTTGTTACGCCATAAAGGCAATTTAAAAAATCTATAACAACTAAAACGCTCAACATTGTTATTTTATTTATTAAGCGATTTATAAAGAAAACTAACTCTTTTTAAATTTCATTAAAAGATTATGACTATATGAACAAAGCAACATGTGAACTAAAGTCACAATCTTAGAGTTTGGAGCTAAAAGATCATTAAAATTTCTGTGTAGACTACACGCCATTAAGTTAAAACACTTTCGATTGTTAACGCACGGTAAAATATAAATGGAAAATAGAGTTAGCGAGCCTATTTCTGATAGTCAACTACTTGATGTAGAATTATTAGGCAAACCTATTCATATCATTCGTGAGAAGCTCGATAATTTAATTTCAGAATCTTGCTCAAACCTTACGACTGAATTACAAAATTGGCTCAGCACAGGAAAAGTGGAAGCTAGCTTAACCTCAGTAGACTTGCACCGCTTTACATCGGTTGAGATGGACAAAGAACAAACGTCGACCTATCAACATCAGGAAGGCGGCATGGTATTCATCCATGGTAACCCTCACACGCTCATAAAGTTGGCTGATAGATTTTATGGTGCAAGTGCAGAGCGCTCAGCCGCTACTCTGACGGCCAGTGACTTACGTTTACAAGAGCGCATCAGTCGAATCATCATCGGTTGGCTTGCTCCTGGTGAAATGTGGGACACGGGTGAGTATGAGACCCCTAGAGGTATTGGCATTAACGTTCAATTAAACATTGCGTTTGACGATCATCAAGGCTCAATTCATCTCAAGCTAGATGGTCATCTTATTCAAACGCTGATCGAGCAGCTTGAACTGCAACCTGATACCGATTTGTTTCAACCTTTCTGTCGTTCTTTAGAGACGACCCCCGTTCGACTGAACGTTGTTCTAAGTAAAAAGAAGATGCCTTTAAGTGATGTGGTTGGCTTACAACCCAACGATATTTTACCTATTGAGCTTCTTAACACGGTTCCAGTAAGCATTGGCAACCAATCTCTATTTACAGGTCGTATTGCCGAGCAAGACGGCCAACTTGTTTTGATCTTTAACCCTGATAAGGAACCGCAGCGATGAGCGAAGCGCTAGAAACTAATGCATTCGACGCAGAAGAACTGAACTTTGATGATTTTCAATTAGAAGACTTTGAAGCCGAAGATACGCTCCAACAAGAACCAGCCACTGCGGAACGTGACCTTAGCTTTTTCAAAAGCATTCCTGTCACAGTCACGCTGGAAGTTGCGAGTAAGGAGATCCCACTTGGGGACTTAATGAAAGCGGGTGAAGGCACGGTTATCGAGTTGGAAAAGCTCAATGGCGAGCCTTTAGACGTGAAAGTAAACGGTTCTCTTATGGGCCACGCTGAAGTTGTCGTTGTCAATGATAAGTATGGACTTCGTCTGATCGATGTACATGACTCTGCATTGAGTGGCGTTGGTCAATAATCTTAGGTAGGCATCACAATGAAAAATCTGAGCGCTTGGCACCGTTGGTTACCTCTTTTGGTATTGGTGTCACTTTTGTTTGCTTTCCCAACAATGGCGGCTGACAACGGCTTAACTATCTTGTCCGTTTCTGATGGCGACACACAACAAGAATACAGCGTTAAACTGCAAATTCTGTTGTTGATGACGGCGCTCAGTTTTCTTCCAGCATTTATTTTGATGGCGACGAGCTTTACTCGAATTGTCGTTGTCCTTGCGATTTTGCGCCAAGCTCTTGGTCTTCAACAAAGCCCACCTAACAGAGTGTTGGTCGGGATCGCTCTCGCATTGACGTTGCTGATTATGCGCCCTGTCTGGAGCGATATTTATGAAAATGCGTTTCAGCCATACGACAACGGCGAAATCACGCTAATACAGGCTTTTTCTGTTGCAGAGAAACCAGTGAGAGAGTTCATGTTGGCACAGACGCACCAAAGCTCTCTTGAACAAATGTTACGTATTGCCAATGAGCCTCTCGACCAAAACGTTGAGGATATTTCATTTGCCGTTGTCTTGCCTGCATTTGTCATTAGTGAACTGAAAACCGCCTTCCAAATTGGTTTTATGCTTTTCATCCCGTTTTTGGTCATCGACTTGGTTGTCGCCAGTGTCCTGATGGCAATGGGTATGATGATGCTATCACCTTTGATTGTCTCACTTCCCTTTAAGTTGGTGGTATTTGTACTCGTGGATGGTTGGGCAATGACAGTTGGCACCTTATCTGCCAGCTTCGGTTAACTAGGAGCTGTTATGACCCCAGAACTAACCGTAACGTTATTTTCCGATGCAGTATGGCTGATCATTTTGATGGTTGCCGTATTGGTTGTTCCAGGCTTAATTGTCGGTTTGTGTATCGCCGTATTTCAGGCTGCCACACAAATCAACGAGCAAACACTCAGCTTTTTGCCACGTTTGCTCGTTACCTTGTTAATGGTGATTTTTGCAGGTCACTGGATGCTCCGTAAGATCATGGAACTGTTTGATTTCTTGTTCCACAACATACCAGGGATGATTGGCTAATGGCCATCACATTTGCAGAGCTCTCGGCGATACTCGGTCAACTCTGGTGGCCGTTTTTTCGTGTGGGAGCCGTATTTATTTCAATGCCTTTCTTCGGTGATGCAATTATTCCTGTTTGGGTTCGTACTTTACTGGCCCTCTCGATCGTTGTCATTACTGGACCGTTAATGCCACCCATGCCACAAGTCGAGTTATTCTCTATGACTTCCCTGTTCCTTGCTTTTGAGCAAGCTATTTGGGGGGTAATGTTTGGGTTAATTTTGCACATGCTCTTTAACGTTTTCACCATGCTTGGTCAGGTGATTTCTCTACAAATGGGCTTAGGTATGGCGATGATGAATGATCCTATTAACGGGCTTTCTGTCGCCATTTTGGGACGCATATTTCTGATTTTCTCAACCTTGCTGTTTCTTGCGCTAGAAGGACACTTACTCGTCATAGATATCGTGATTCAAAGCTTTGTTGTTTGGCCAGTCGGATCTGGTATCACATCGCTTTCTCTGCAAGGTGTTGTCAATATTTTCGGTTGGATGTTTGCCTCTTCACTCGCTTTGGCTTTGCCCGCTATTGTTTCCATGCTTCTAGCCAACATCAGTTTTGGTGTAATGAACCGAGCCGCACCATCACTTAATGTCTATGCGTTAGGTTTTCCTATGACGATGCTGCTGGGTCTATTCAGCGTATTAATCTCAGTTTCTGGTGTTCCTGGTCGCTACACGGCGCTCGTTCACGACACCATTAGACACTTGAGTAACTTTATGTTGGGGGGAGCATGAGCGATCAATCTTCTCAAGACAAAACTGAAAAAGCCTCACCGCAGAAGGTAAAGAAAGCCCGCCAGGAAGGACAAATTCCTCGCGCGAAAGAGTTTACTACTGCGGTGATATTTCTAGCGGTGGCGCTCTACTTTTACTCTCAGCTTAATAGTATTTGGGAAAGCATGTCGGGGATCTTTCGCTACAACATGATGCTGACACGAGCCGACCTAGAAAACCCTAAACAACTTGTCGAGCAATTGGGACAAAGTTTAGCGGTCATCATCGACATGCTATTACCATTGTTTACCGTCATTATTATCGTGACCTGTGGTAGTAGCCTTGTGTTAGGCGGTTGGATGTTCCGTCCCGCGAACGTGATGCCAAAGCTGAGCAAAATTAATCCTTTGAGCGGGATAAAGCGCATTTTTTCGACCCGCTCAGTGGTTGAGCTCTTAAAGTCGACGTTCAAAGTAGCCGTGATCTTCGGCATCTTATATGGCTATTTAGACAACCACTTACAGCCATTACTTGGCATGCAAAACCTCCCACTCAGCCAAGGTTTTTCTCTAGTAATGTCAATTCTGTTTGAAGGCTTACTCTTAATGGGCTTCGCCTTGTTGTTATTTGGGGTTATCGACATTCCTTATCAGCGTTGGGAACACCTAAAAGAACTCCGCATGACGAAACAAGAATTGAAAGAGGAATTTAAAAATAATGAAGGTCGTCCGGAAGTAAAACAACGTATTCGTCAAATACAGCAACAGTTTGCGCGCCGTAAGATCGATAAAATGGTGCCGACGGCTGACGTGATCATCACAAACCCAACGCACTACGCAGTCGCACTGAAATACGAGCCTTCGCTTTCTGACGCGCCCTTTGTCGTCGCAAAAGGCGTAGACGAAACTGCTATGCACATTCAACGTATCGCCCGAGAAAACAAAGTGGAAATCATTAACTCCCCGCCACTTACACGTTCGATTTATCACACGACGGCGATTGAACAAGCAATCCCAAGCCAACTGTACATCGCAGTGGCACATATCCTTACTTACGTTTTGCAATTGAAAGCCTTTCGTAAAGGTGAGGGAAAAGAGCCAATTCCTTTACCTCATTTTTCGATTCCAAAACATTTGCAGCACTGATTAACCCGCGTTTATCCAAGGACACGAAAGTATGCTTAACCGGTTAAAACAACTTCAAACATCAACCAAAGGCTACGTTGGCATTCCAATCGTCTTGCTAATGATATTAGCAATGGTGATTCTTCCTTTGCCTCCTCTGCTACTGGATGCGCTGTTTACCTTTAATATCGTCTTAGCAATCCTAGTATTGCTGGTCAGCACAACCGCAAAGCGACCATTAGATTTCTCTGTTTTTCCAACTATTTTGCTGGTCGCAACATTATTACGTCTCACATTGAACGTGGCTTCTACGCGAATTGTACTCCTAGAAGGACATAATGGTGGTGACGCAGCGGGTAAGGTCATTCAAGCATTCGGTGAAGTCGTCATTGGCGGTAACTACGTCGTTGGTATGGTGGTGTTCGTCATCTTGATGATCATCAACTTCGTCGTAATCACCAAAGGTGGTGAACGTATTTCTGAGGTTTCAGCCCGCTTTACGTTGGATGCTTTACCAGGCAAACAAATGGCAATTGATGCCGACTTAAACGCTGGCCTTATCGATCAGGAAACGGCTCGCTTACGCCGTAAAGAAGTCGCCAACGAAGCCGATTTTCATGGTTCGATGGATGGTGCATCAAAGTTTGTGCGTGGCGATGCCATCGCAGGTTTGTTGATTCTGTTTATCAATATCATTGGTGGTATCAGTATTGGTGTCTTCGAGCATGGACTCGCTGCGTCTGACGCCTTTAAAACTTATGCCCTACTCACAATCGGTGATGGTCTAGTTGCTCAAATTCCTTCACTACTATTGGCAACGGCTGCCGCGATTATCGTTACGCGAATTAATGATAGCGATAATGGCATGTCGGAAACCATGCAAAAGCAATTACTGGCAACTCCTGCAACGCTATTTACTGTCGCAGGTATTATGGCGGTAATCGGTATGGTACCGGGTATGCCACACCTAGCCTTTTTTGCGTTTGCTGGCGCATTAGCGTTCGCAGGGTGGCGTCAAACCAAGAAGCCAGTGCAAGACTCCCAGATTGAAGAGGTCGAAGCACTTTCACAAGCGATGCAAGACGATGATACACCGCTGACATGGGATGATATTCCTCACGTCCAAACATTATCACTTGCGCTTGGTTACCGACTCGTCCATCTAGTCAACAAAGAACAAGGGGCTCCTTTATCACAACGTATCCGCGGTGTGCGTCGAAACCTTTCTGAACAAGTTGGCTTTTTATTACCTGAAGTTCGTATTCGTGACAACCTGAGCCTCAAGCCAAACCAATACACAATTTCTCTAAATGGCGAAGTCATTGAGCAAGGCTTTATTGAACCAGAGCGTTTAATGGCGATAGCGGTTGGCGAAACTTACGGTGAGGTAGATGGCATTTTGGGTAGCGATCCTGCTTATCAGTTGCCAGCTGTGTGGATTGAGCATCAAGATAAAGCAAAAGCACTTAATATGGGTTACCAAGTTGTCGATGATGGCACTGTTATTGCCACTCATATTAGTAAAATCATGAAGACAAACCTTGCAGAGTTGTTTACGCACGACGATGTGGAAGCAATAACCCAGCGTTTGACACAACAAGCCCCGAAACTAGCAGAAGCATTAGCAGCAGCACTTAATCCAGCGCAGCAGCTGAAAGTATATCGTCAGCTTTTATTGGACCAAGTGCCACTAAAAGATATTCGCACGATTGCCAACACAATGTTGGAATCCGCGGAAAATACAAAGGACCCGATCCTACTTGCATCTGATGTACGCTGTGCACTAAAGCGTACGCTTGTTAACTTAATTGCAGGACAAAAGAACGAATTAAATGTCTACGCACTGTCTGATGAGTTAGAACAAATGCTACTAACTTCACTGCAACAAGCACAATCCTCTGGTACGGTAACACTAGATAGCTTCCCAATTGAGCCAAACATTCTTGGTCAGTTCCAACAAAACTTGCCATTGATCAGACAACAGCTTAAACAACAGGGGCTACCTCCGATCCTTCTCGTTATGCCACAGCTGCGCCCTCTTCTAGCGCGTTACGCTCGCACATTTACACAAGGGCTAGCAGTATTGTCTTACAACGAAATCCCAGAAAACAAACAAATCAATGTGGTAGGAAACCTTGGTTAATCTTATTTCAACACATGCGATGTACGAACATTTGGTTGGTCTCGCAGTACAACACATCGTCACGGATGACGATCAATTAGTCTTTGATGCTTTAAAACACAATGATGTCCAACACGCATGCCAAGCAATTAGGGAAGCTCAATCAGGGGAAGTAGAATTCCAACACCTGACGTTGAGATTTGGTATGCGTGGAGAACAAAGTGTCTATCAATTCAAACTCTCTGAACAAATGCAGTACTGCCTGGATTTGTTCAGTCTTTACCTTGCACTAAGACAAACACAATTTCAGTTAGAAGCCTTTCATCACGACTTGATTAGTAATGTTGTCGTGCCGATTCGCGTGGATGCATTACTGTGGGAGCCTGGGGTTTATTTTCTCGAACAGACGATTCAATTCCACTCTTCTGCTTTTCAACATGTGATTCCTTCTCTTCAAGCTGATGAAACGTTATGTGATCGTGATAAAGTCGCCACACTCACCAAAAAGTTAAAAGAGAATGCATATTCACTTTGGTTTGAAGTCGCGACATCGCAAGTGAACTTCGAGCGCGTCGCAGACTTTAGTCCCGATATGATCAAATTGTCAGTCACACTAGAAGATAAAGAAGAAAGACACGCTTTCCTACCTATTGCTAAGTTCTTAAGAAAGCATAAATATACTTGGGTTGCCGGACGTGTAGCGAGTCAAACGGAACTTAACCGGTATCGTTTATTGGGTGCCAGTTATTATTTTGGTTATTTCAGCGATATCCCAACCTCTCTCTCCTTTCAGTCTTTTGATGAGGAATAGTTGAAACTCAACCATTTATATTTAAAACAGCACGATTTATTCGTGCTGTTTTTTTATTTATAACGGATAACCACAAGATCATTGGGCAATAGTTTCTTTAACTTAACTAAAAAATTTAGGCTTATATGATGATTTTCCCGGTTTTCATGGAATACAAATCACTAAAAATCATCAATTTTTATCTTTTTTAGAAATTTTTTAATTTTCAAATTAATCATTAAAGCCGACCGACCGCCTCTAGTTAGTGACAAGGGAATATCCCGAGGCCTGAAAGATATAGTGACTAACTAAGGAGACTAAGATGGCTTTATCAATGCACACTAACTACGCTTCGCTTGTAACTCAAAACACAATGAACACAACAAGCGGACTTCTAAATACAGCAATGGAACGTCTAAGCACAGGCTACCGTGTGAACTCAGCTGCTGATGACGCTGCTGGTCTTCAAATTGCTAACCGTCTAGAAGCGCAAACACGCGGCATGTCAGTAGCAATGCGTAACGCACAAGACGGCATCTCTATGATGCAAACTGCTGAAGGTGCGATGGATGAAATGACAAACATCGTTTACCGTATGAACGACCTTGCTACACAATCGTTGAACGGTTCAAACAGTGCAACAGACCGTGCGTCTCTTAACAAAGAGTTCACACAGCTTACTGCAGAACTAAACAACATCGTAGACAACACTAAGTTCGGTGGTCAAAACCTTCTTAAAGGCGGCGGCTTCGGTGCAGGTGACGTAACATTCCAAATCGGTGCATCTTCTGCTGAAACATTGACTGTAAGCGCAAGCGCAGGTATCGGTGAAATCACTACTATCCTTGCTGATGCAGCAATTACAGATGGTATCGATGACGCGACTAAAGCAAAAGCAGCACTAGACAAAATCAGCGGCGCTGACGGTCTAGTAGAAAAAATTGGTAGCTCTCGTGCAGACTTCGGTGCGAACATCAACCGTCTTGAGCACACTATGGCTAACCTTGGTAACATGGTAGAAAACGTTACAGCATCTAAAGGTCGTATCATGGATACAGACTTTGCAGTAGAGTCTTCAAACATGACTAAGAACCAAATGTTGATGCAAGCAGGTACAACTGTTCTGTCTCAAACTAACCAGCTTCCAAGCATGGCAATGTCACTACTACGCTAATTACTTAGTTAATAGTGCGCTTAATTTAAATCGTCTTAATTATAAAGCCTTCCTATGGAAGGCTTTATTTTTATCTACGAATATAAATAGAGCTCGTATTATCTTTGTGAGATTCAGGCACTCTGAATCCGAATTTCAACATAATATTAAATAAAACCTTATTAAACAGTTCTAATTCTATCGTCTCTAATTTGCTTCCTATTTTACTATCTCTAAGTTCAGGAAAATTGAACTTAGCTTCCTTTAAGATACTAGCTATCTCATCAGAATTGATGCTCTGTTTACTTAATAGTTTTTTGTTAATGAACTCTTCATATGCACGAGCACATTTCATCAATCGCAACGCAAATTCATTCATAACTGACATTCTTTGAAACGTAAAAAATTTAATTTTTAGTGAGAACACTTGCACTTCGCACTATCAAAAATAATATCAGAACGCAATTAATGCACTCTGTAAGAATTATCTGAATCAAGCTGAAGTAAAGGCTGAATATAACGTCCAATTAAAACATCTCTCCTAATTAGAACCGTCAATACAATTAAATATTTTCTTTGTTTAGGTCGCCTTTTCTTATAAGGAAATTACTTTTTCCATGGAGGAAGGCGGAACAAACAAGGTGGAAACACCACTTCCTCCCAAGAAAACAAAATAGCTTTAAACCTTTGTTTTAATTGAATTTAATATACGGCACGTATCTTGCCACTGATAATTAAACTAAGGCGTAGCATTCAAAGTATTCAAGCCAATAAGAGATGAGAGGAGCACACCTCATGAGTTCTTTAGACCCAGTAAAAATGGCAACCCAATTCGCACAATTGGACACAAACCCATTCAAAAACCGTTACCAAGCGCAAGCTAATGTGTACCAGTCACAACTGTCAGCTTTTAATAAAGTTGAAAGCGCACTACGTGATTTTCGTACTGCAATGAAAGAGATGAATAACAGCACAAACAGCATCATCAAAAACAGTGCGACACTCTCTCAAGAAGGTAACTTTACTGCAAACGCGGATGCTAAAGCGCTAACGGGTAACTATCAGATTTTTGTAGAAAAAGTGGCAACGGCGCATCAAGTATCTACAGGTATGCCTGCAGACCTTGAGGCAACGACAGAAGTACCAACAACTGGATCTTTAGAATTCACCATCAACGGTGAAACAATGACTCTAGACTTGTCCTCCGTTGATGTTAATGGTGACGGCACTGCAACGATCAGCGATTTAGCCAGTGCGATTAACAATCACACGGATAACCCTGGCGTTAACGCCACTCTAGTTCGCTCGAATGGTCAAACACACTTTATGCTATCGAGCACTGAGACTGGTGTCGAAAATAAGATCAACGTATCTGCATCGGGTACTGGCCAAGCGTGGTTTGAAGACGCCTTCACCAACCTCAAGCAAATCAACGCTCCGCAAGATGCGGTTATGTGGCTAGGTGCAAAAGACTCAGGCCTGAAACTAACCAACGCAAGTAATACTTTTGAAGGTGTCATCGACGGTGTTGACATTACCGTATCTAAACCGCAAGCCGCGGGAGATTCGCCAATCGGTTTAAAAATTGGAGCTGATAGCGAAGGCACTAAAGAACAACTAGATAAGTTTGTGGAAACCTACAATGCCCTTGTTTCGACTATCGATCAGTACACCCAAATTGGCGGCGAAGATCAGAAACGCGGCGTGCTCGCTAGCGACTCGACATTGCGTTCTATTGAGAGTCAGTTAACGGGGTTAATCCGAGGTGAACACAATGGTATGCGCCTAAGCGAAATCGGCGTGAGCCTAGACCGCAACGGTAAAATGAAAGTTGATCAAGAAAAGTTCAAAGAAGCTCAACAAACAAATAGCGCAGGCTTAGAGGCGTTGTTTAATGGGGATGACGCTTTGCTAGATTCTCTTGACGCGATGGTAGAGCCTTTCTTGAAGTTCTCATCAGGTACCTTCAGCACGCGTAAAGACGCAATACAGTCAAGCTTAGACCGAATCAAAGATAAACAAACCAATTTAGAGCGTAAGTACGAAATGTCGTACAACCGCTATCTCAAACAATTCACTCAAATGAATTCAATTATGACCCAAATGAACCAAACCATGTCCATGTTTAATGCTCAAAAATAAGACATTTGGTTCCAAATTTAGGAGAAATATTCATGCTTATGGATTCTGGTTACGATTCGTACCAACAAGTCGATCTCGACGCTCAAGCGGCAGCAGCAAATCCACACCAATTGGTCATCATGTTAATCGATGGCCTACTCGATGAAGTTGAACGTATTCGCGGCCACCTAGCCGCAAATCGTTTGGCCGAGAAAGGGAATGGAATCAACAAATGCATGAACATCTTGATTGGACTAACAAGTGCTTTAGATGATGAAAACGGCGGTGAAATTGCGGAAAACCTACGCCAGCTGTATGACTTCTGCCAAGTCGAACTTTATTACGCTAGCGTGCAAAACGATGCAAATCGCTTGGTTAACGTTGAGCGTGTAATGGGTAACATTCGTGAAGGTTGGATGAATTTTGGACAACAAGCATAAAGTATCGCCAGAGCGATTCCGTCATTTATCTCAGCTCATCCAGTTCGCCGCAAAAACGGCCGATTGGCATGCGCTCAAGCGGTACGACTTGCAGTTGCGAGAGCTTTTGATCAGTCACAAGCCTTTTTTGAAAGATCCTAAGCTTGCCCCTGAAATCCAGCGAGCGAAAACAGTGCACGCTAATGCCTTCGCAGTATTAGAGAAGTCGACCAACGAGTTGAAAAAAGAGATGAACATGGTCAATGACCATCAAGAACGCGCTATGGCCTATCAATTAGCAATGACCATGGAGCTAACTCAATGATCATACCTTCTTCAACTCAGCACTCGGGTAATTCGCCAGCTAACAATGAGGGTCACATCAAGCAAGCGAACTCGGTACACGGCTTTTCTCATGGTTTTAAATCAGGGAACAAGCAGAATGGTGAGCAAGACTTTAACTCTGCGTCAGCGGTACCGAGTTTTCACCTTACGGCCTCTACTTTGAACAGCGCAAACAAAGTACAAAGTCATGGTTTTGATACTGATGACCGCTCAGCTTCAGATCCGGATGCCAACTTGACCAGTACACCAGGGTTAACAGAATCGACTGATCTTGCAGCGCAAGCTCAAGCTTTAACCCAGGGTATGATTACCATGGCAGAGAAGCAGGCTGAGAAACTAGGAAAAGCGTCATCTTTAATGACTGCGAGCGAAGTTAAGTCTGTTACTCAAGATTCGTCTAACGCTATGTTAAACACATCATCAAAACAAGATGTGAAGCAAAGTCTGCCAACTTCATCGAGTTCGCGTTTGCCTATCTCCGGTGCTGAGTTTCAAACTCTTTTGAATCAACCTGTTCAAGGGCAACCAACCGCCTCTCTACTTCAAGCACAAGCTCCTACAACACAACCTGCACATTCACCGGTTGCGACGAGTCATGTTCAAGCTCAAGGCTCTGAGTGGGCAGCGGTGCGTGTTGATACCACTGCAGGAAAGTGGGGGGAGCAAATGATGCAAGTATTACATGATCGCGTGACGCTCCAAGCTCAACAAAATGTACAAGAAGCAAAAATCCGCCTAGACCCACCAGACTTAGGGAAATTGGATTTACTTGTACGTGTTGAAGGTGACCGATTGAGTGTCCACATCAACGCCAATGCCGCAGCAACACGAGAAGCTTTAATGCAAGTTTCGGAACGATTGCGTACTGAGTTACAAGAGCAAAACTTCGTTCATGTCGATGTCAATGTTGGCTCTGATCAAAACCAAGGTCGAAATGACCCACATGCAAACGAAGAAGACGCCAATATTTTCGCCGCACGAGAATCTGGTGCATTCCAAACCACGACAACAACTAACTATTCAGAACACTGGCTAAGCACTCAAGCTTAGTGAATCTTCGAGGAAAAAGGTTATGACCAAACAACAAATGATCGCCCTGTTTATCGCCATGATCATCACCAGTGCCCTCGTTTCGGCCGTCACAATTATGGGCGGAATCTGGTACTTAAACAAACACGCTCAAGAGTCACCTGACTCTGGTTCACTGATCGAAGACTCTCCACTGTCTTTTTTGGTCACAGAACAACCGACAAGTAAAGGTCCTAGCTTCCATCCTTTGGACAAAGTCGTTTTGACCGTTAAAGGCAAGAAACAGACTCACTTTGTGATGCTAGAACTGGCAATTGAGACACGCCGTCCAGAGCGTATCAAAGAGATCGATGAATACATGCCTATGGTACAAAACTCTCTATTAAAACTGTTTAGCGACAAAACGTTTGATCAGTTACAGCAAGCGGGTGCCATCGATATTCTGCAAGACGAAGTGAAGCAAACGCTTCTACTCGCTTTTGCTAAAACAGACATCGTCCGAGAAATCGACGATGTTTTGTTGACTAAATATGTTGTGCAATAACGGAGCACAACCATGTTAGACATGAATGTACAAGACACTTACACCACAGAAGAGGAAGTGACAACACCGTCACGACCAATTGATGAAAACGCATTGCTACAACGTCATCAGGTCATGGTAAAACGCGTAGTTAACCAGCTGCGCGTTCATGCCACTTCTCACTGTAGTATTGAAGATATGCAGCAGATAGGCCTTATCGCTCTAGTCGAGGCTGGACGCCGATATGGCGATGTTGACGATCCTCACTTTCCTGCTTTCGCCGTTTGTCGAGTTCGGGGAGCTATTTTAGACGAATTACGCCGACTAGATTGGCGTTCACGTAAGACTCGTCAACAAGCCCACGAGCTCAACGACGTGACTCGAGATCTCACTCGAACGTTAGGTCGAATGCCAACGGATGCCGAAATCATCCAGGCTTTAGGGACGAATGAGCAAGATTATTACAACCGCCAAAATGCCGCTCTCGCAGGCGAGATGCAAAGCCTTGACCAACTGATGGAGAGCAGCGGTGATAGCTACATTGGCGGGCAATACGATGGCATGGAACATGAACATATTCGTCGTAGTTTAGACAGTGCTTTGGGTAAATTACCTAAGCGCGATCAACTGCTCCTGACTCTGTTCTATCAACATGAACTCAACTTACACGAAATAGCTCTGGTATTGGATCTGACACCACCTCGTATATGTCAGCTTCACAAACAAGCGCTGAAACAACTCAACCAATTAATGTCCTCTTAGGAGTCACAAGATGCAAAAGTTTTTTGGAGTGCTCACTATCCTGGTGTGCGTCTTCGGTGGATATATGTGGGCCGGTGGTAGCTTAGGTGCTATCTGGCAGCCAGCCGAATTCCTTATCATTATTGGCGCCGCTGCTGGTTCTTTGATCATCGGTAATCCGCCTCATGTACTGAAAGAAATGCGTCGCCAAGTGCCAGCGACCATTAAAGGTCCAACAGAAGAGCATGAGTACTACATGGAATTAATGGCACTACTCAACAACTTGCTAGAGACAGCGAGAAACCGCGGATACAAGTTTCTGGATTCTCATATTGAGGCTCCGGAGCAAAGCTCTATGTTCCTCGCTTACCCGACGATCGCAGAAGATCATCGCCTAATTTCTTTCATTACTGACAATTTACGTTTAATGGCAATGGGACAGATGTCGCCTCATGAATTAGAGGGACTGCTAGAGCAAGAAATCGAAGCAATACAGAACGAAATGCTTTTACCTTCACGCTCACTACAGCGTACAGCAGAAGCACTACCTGGCTTCGGTATTCTTGCAGCAGTTGGTGGCATCATTATCACCATGCAAGCTATTGATGGCTCAATCGCTATGATTGGGTATCACGTTGCGGCAGCTCTCGTTGGTACATTCATTGGTATTTTCGGTTGTTACTGTGGCTTAGATCCACTAAGTAACGCCATGGCTCAGCGAGTAAAACGTAATATGACTGCTTTTGAGTGCGTTCGTGCAACCTTGGTTGCCTACGTAGCGAAAAAGCCGACATTGCTCGCCATTGACGCTGGTCGTAAACATATTCAGCTAGACATCAAACCAACATTCAACCAAATGGAGAAGTGGTTAGCTGAACAGGAGGGATAATGCAAAAACAAGAGCATGTAGTGTTCAAACGTGCCAAAGTATACAGCCATGATGAGTCGTCTCATGGCGGCGCGTGGAAAGTCGCGTTTGCTGACTTCATGATCGCCCTAATGGCGCTGTTTCTTGTACTTTGGGTTATGCAGGTGGTAGACAAAGAAGAGCGTAAAGCGATTGTTGCCCACTTGCATAGTTCAAGCGTATTCGACAAGAGTTACGGCAACCCATTTGATACGTCACAAAGTATTTCTCCTATCGACTTGGCACAGGACTCTTCTGTGCCAAGTAAACACAACTCCAACCATGTGGTAAGCTCTTACTTTAAAGGTGATGGGGATGGACCAGAAATTGATTCTTTGATTCCTGGTAACTTCGATACTCAAGAGCAACTTGCCGCACTAGCGAAAGTAATTGAGCAAATGACTGCCCAAATTAATGCGCAGGGAAATGTAAACGTCACGGTGACACCACAAGGTTTGCGTATCGTCCTTCAAGATGATTACAAACAGCATATGTTCAGCCGTGGTGGTGCAGAACTTACTCCTTTTTTTGAAGATTTACTGCTCGCACTAGCACCTGTATTTCATCGTGTTAACAACCCTCTGATCATCAGCGGACACACAGATGCAATTCCATTTAAAAAGCGTTTTGGTCGTCAATCTAACTGGGCGTTATCAGCCTCTCGAGCAGACGTAGCAAGAAATACGTTAGTTGAAGGCGGTATGCCGGATGATAGAGTAATGCAGGTAACGGGTATGTCAGATAGAGCGCTGCTTAATCCTGATGAGCCAGATTCTAGCGAAAACCGTCGTATTGAGCTGTTTGTTTTAACGACTCCTGCCGCTAAAGTGCTTGAGACCCTTTTTGGCAACCACCAAGAAAGCGAACTGCAAAAAGCGAAAGATAAGGCTGAATTCAACCAACCAGTCATTCGTCAAGAAGTCATCAATTACTCCGGCGATACCGCCACCAGCGAAGTAAAAATTCAAGAATTATAATCTTAAAAGGTCACCACTCTGATGGTGACCTCTCTAACCAAAGCCTCTGTTACTGTGACTTTTTAGTTGAGTTCTATATGCACATAACATCATCCGAAAAAAGAAAAAGCGACTTACTAAAGAAAGCCTTTTTATGGCTCATTGTCTTCGATTACCTTTTATTGGCGTTTTTCTTAACTCAGCTATCAAGTATGACACTAAACAGCGGAACCATGATCAGCTTGTTACTTGTTGTTTATAACGTCTTACTTGTTTCGCTATGTTTTCAACGAACCAACAAGCAGGACTCTTACATTATCTACCCTGTTTTGTCCGCAACGTTATTAGCATTTGTCTGCTTTCTTTACTTCTTTTTTTTAATTTAGCTCCCCGACTCGACCATTGATTTTATTTTTACTGCTTTTTCGAAGTGGTCGAGCTGATGAGTCTGAATCCACCACGTAGCCGCTTCCATCAACAGCTCTGGGTCGTCATTTTTATTAGCGAAAAACGCATAAAATGAGAGACCAACCAATTCACCTTTACTCGCGATCTTTTTGTCACAGACCTCTATAATTTTGTCTCTCAGCGAAGCTCTCATTTCTAATCCCTTAACCTAGTACATACTCACTAACCATACGGTTGAAAGAAATCAAATCAAACGAGCCTTTAATTTCAAAACGCACTCTTCCCACCTCACTCATGAAGAACTCGATTTCACAATCCAAATCAAAAGTACCAGAGGTCTCGATAGAAAATGCATTGATCTTACTGTAAGGCAAAGAGGTGTAATCCACTTTTGAGCCGGTAATCCCTTGCACATTTGCCGCTATCACTCGCTTGTTCGTAAACACCACTTGGTCACGAACTGTTTTAAAAGCAGCGAAAATAGTCTCACCATCAATCAAGAACTTAAGGAAGTCTTCTCTGGCATTAGAAACGTCAATCGGCTTAAGCTTAAATACAGAGGAATTGTCGAAATCAATCATAATTAATCCTTTGAGTGGGCGTTAGAACGAATTATCAACGTATCAGATAGCACCACTTTTGCCTACTCGCAACGCACGTTTCTGCTTGATTCGCCCAACAACGAAGCGTCACTCACTTCCACCCTTGCATCCATTGCTCAGAGTCTTTTAGGTCTTGCCAGTTCATCTCTCGGTCGCGTTTACTCATGACTGCCTCGATGACACATCTCACAACGTTACCATCTTCATCTAGTTCCATTTCCGTCACGACAAAATGCTTCTCTTTGTTTTTAGGTGAAATTGCCGTCCATTTACTGTGCAATAGTTTCTTAGGGTGGATTCTGTTCATCGCATTGTACCAATTTAACTACCATGTTGATGTATACGACTGAATACCAAGAGAGAATCAGATTTTGTTTTTGCAAACCGACAAAAGATAAAACCGCAAAAGAGATCACTCCCTTTCGCGGCTCTAACTACAATCCGACTAGGTCTTCTGACCATTCAGTCGAGGGTTTAAGTACTGACTTTGTAGCAACTGTAACCCTTTACCGACCAGAACAATCACTACCGCGCCAATCAGGACAGGCGTGAAGAGAAAACTCCATCCCTGCCCAGACGCCATGATCAAAATTGGATTTGCCCCCGCAGGTGGATGAGTGGTCTTCGTAATCAGCATCGCAGACACACCTAGCCCCGTCGCAATCGCGAGCGTGACCGGCGTGACGTCAACATACTGGCTAAACGCAATACCGATAGATGCCGTAATGAAGTGACCAATGATCACGTTTTTTGGTTGAGCGAGAGGGCTGCTAGGCACCCCAAACACCAGTACTGCGGTAGCACCAAATGGTGCCATCAGGAGTACAACCTCCGTCAGTGATACCTCAGCGTAGGACAATACGCCAATAGCCAACGTAGCGCCAAGCCCGGCAACCAACGATAAAATTAAATTATTCATAAACACCTCAAAGTAGACCGAATTGTCCACAAAATAAAATAGACAAATCTGTCTACCTTTGTCAATATGTGTTTATGGAACTTTTTGAGGACGTAGTTATGAACAAAAAGAAACAGTTATTGATCGACACAGCTTTGTCACTGTTTTATAAACAAGGCATCAACTCTATTGGCATCAATGAAGTCCTCAATGTTTCCGGCGTGGCTAAACGCACGCTATATAACCATTTTGAGAGCAAAGAAGCGCTTATCATCGCCGCATTAGAACAACGCCACCAAGTATTTATGGAATGGTTGGAGGAAAAGCTTTCTTCAGCACAAACGTGCGCGGAGGTGATCGATCAGTTATTTACAGCACTCAACGGCTGGTTTCATGGCTCTGAAGAAAAGTTGGGCGAGTTTCGCGGTTGCTTTTTCATCAATACGTCCGCGGAATTCAGTGACGACAGTGGCGAGATCGCAACGTATTGCCGCTACCATAAGCAGCAAGTCAGAGAGCTAATTCATCACTATCTCAAATCAGACAACGCTGCATTACTCGATGCCATTTGCATCATGAAAGAGGGCGCGATCACTACCGCTTACATGACGAAAGAGTACGACAACATCACGAAGAAATGCGTGACCATTTTGCACAAGCTTTAATGCGTTCAGGTATAGTCATTTGCGGATTAAGTATGCAAACCAAAGGCACCAATCGGTGCCTTTCGTTTTAGTTAGTGAGTGTACTTACAGCTCGTGCTCGGTACGAGCAATGATATCGTCTTGAGCATCTGGTGATAGCGCGGTGAAGAAGGCTGAGTAGCCTGCAACTCGCACAACCAGATCACGATATTGTTCAGGGTTCTTCTTCGCAGCTAGCAAGGTCTCGCGAGAGACGATGTTGTACTGCACGTGCCAACCTTTGTGGTGGTTGAAGAAGGTGCGAATCAACATAGATAGCTTGAGCTTATCCCCTTCAGACTCAACTGCCGCAGGGCTTAACTTCTGGTTAAGCAGCACGCCACCAAGGATCTTATTCGCTTGGATCTTACCGACCGAGTTGTACACCGCCGTTGGACCTAAACGGTCTGAGCCAGATGACGGGCTTGCACCTTCTGCCAATGGCGTTTTCGCTTTACGACCGTCCGGCGTTGCCATGGTTGAAGCACCGAATGGGACGTTTGCCGAGATACTTGATGTACCTGCGTAGTAACCGCCGCCAATTGGACCACGCCCATGACGCGTATTAACGAACTGTTCTAGCTCATCAATGTACACTTGGTAAGCGTCTGCCAGTAGTTGGTCTACTGCGTCATCATCGTTACCGTATTTTGGTGCAAAGTTGATAAGACGTTGGCGAAGCTGTTCGTTCTCCATGCCGTCGAAATCTTCAGCCAATGCTTTTGCTAGCTGTTGTTGTGAGATAAGGGGCTGGGTGATTTGCGCATCATCGAAAACAAGGTGCTTGATGGCGGCTAGGCTGTTGCCCAAGTTTGCGATACCGACTTGCAAGCCAGATACCCAGTCGTATTTCGCACCGCCTTCTTTCACAGTTTTACCACGAGCCAAACAGTCATCCACCAGAGTTGAACAGAAGATGTCTTGTGCTTGCTGTTCAAGTACGCTGTCGACTACCGTATCAATCTCAATCGATTTACGGGTGTAGTAGCGGATTTGCTCTGCCCAAGAAGCTGTCACTTGCTCAAAGTTCTCAAAGTTGCCTTTTGCTAATGACTTATCGTGCGGCAAGAAAGCTTTACCCGTTGTTGCATCCACACCTTCGTTCAATGAGGCAAGCAAGATACGAGCGAAGTTAATGAAGCTCATGCCCGTACAACGGTAACCCCATTTGCCCGGAACCGCCGTCTCGATACAGCCGATAGATGCGTAGTTGTAAGCGTCTTCTTTCTCTACGCCAAGCTTGATGAATTCAGGGATGACAATCTCATCGTTGTTGAACGCAGGCATACCGAAGCCGCACTTAATCACCTCGATACAGCCCATCAGGAATTCTTGGTTCAAACCCTCATGGTAACGCACACTCAAGTTAGGTTGCGTCGAACGCAACTGACCACAAGATTCGAGAATCGCCCAAGAAAGTGGATTCACTGCGTCTTCAGGCTCACCCTTGTCATTCAACTTCTGACCGCCGATACACACGTTTTGATACAACGGAGAACCTGCGGAGGCTTTTGAGTGCGCGCCAGAGCGAATCTTGTTTACTTCAAGCAGCTTCAACCAGCAGCTTTGTAATAGCTCTAGTGCAAAGTCTTTTTCAATCGCGCCGTTTTCGATATCGCGAACATAAAATTCGTTTAGGAATTGGTCCATACGACCGAAAGAAACCGAGTGACCATTCGATTCGATTTGTAGCATCAACTGAACGAAATAGCTCAACTGCAGTGCTTGCCAGAAGTTTTCTGGTGCGTGGCTCGCGACATGACGACAGTTTGCCGCAATGCTTTCTAACTCAGCTTTGCGCAGCGGGCGTGTCTCTTCTAGCGCCATTTTTGACGCCAATTCAGCGTAGCTCACTATGTGATCTTGAATCGCAAGCAGTACGATTTCGACCGATTTGTAGAACTGCTCTTTCTTCAAGCCTTCAAAGGTCGAAACATCATTGTTAGCACGGTGCTGACGAACATCCTCTAACAAACCGTTCATGCCTAGCTTCAAGATTTTCTCGTTGTCCACCGCAAGGTGCGCGTCACCCGAAGTCATGTTGCCTTCGGCTTTAATGATGGTGCTGGCTAAGATTTCTTGCTGCTCATCAGTGAACAAGCCATAACAACGGTCTTGAACGGTTTTACCGCGCCAGTACGGCGTGATACTGTGGATGCTTTGTTTATCTTCTTCGGTGACAGCAAAGCCAGCACCTGGTCGGTCGGCTAGCTCATCAATTTCCGCTTCAATCCAACGTACAGTGTATTCTGGGAAAATAGGCGCAGCGCGCACTTTGCTCGCTTGGTTACCGACGATCAATTCATCGTGTTTAATCCAAATCGTACGAGTGCGTAAGTGCTCTTGCAGTGCTAGCGCACGTTGGACAATCACAGGTTTGTCTTCGTTTGCTTGATAAGCACGAGTGTATGCCTCTGCACGCTCGGTACAGACAGGTGGCGTTACGATATTTACCAGTGCCGATTTGTGCGCTTTGATACGCTCAGGAAGGTAATTCAGGTCCATAGTTAACCTCTTACAATCACGTTAAGTTGGGTGTTTTCGCTTGCGTATTGCATGGCGCTTTCTAGCAGTTCTGGTTTGTTTAATGGCTTGTCAGAACACTCGTAAGGCATATCGAGCAAGCGGTATTTATTGATGCCGAGCGTGTGGTACGGCAGCAAGTGAAGTTCTTGGCAGCTTTCTAGTGAAGCCGCAAAATCGATGATGTCTTTCAACTCTTCGATGGTGTCATTGAACCCCGGCACCACTGGAACGCGAATCACAATGCGTTTCGCGATAGGTGCCAGTTTTCGGAAATTGTCTTTGATGCGTTTTAGTGAACCTTTCGCCCAGCTAAGAAACTTTTCTTCATCGGTGTGTTTTAAATCCGCCAACCAACAATCGATATGCGGCGCGGCTTTTTCGACGTTCTTCCACGGCACATGCATGCACGATTCAATCGCAGTCGAGACTTGGTTGTCATGCAGACGCTGTGCGAGTTCTGCCACCAAATCCGCTTGCATGAGTGGCTCACCACCGGAGAATGTCACGCCACCTTGGCTTTGGTCATAGAAAGGTTTGTCTTTCATTAAGGTGTCGAACAACATGTCTGATTTCGCCTCTTCACCGCAGACAGTCAGTGCTTGCGTAGGACAGACGTCTCGCAGCGCGATCAGTTGGTCTTCTTTGATGGCTTTGCGATTGATGATGATCTGGTTGTCGATACGTTGAATACCATCACCCATCATTTCACTACCCGCTGTAGATTGAGTTGTGGCTTGATAAGCAGAAACGCACAGCTGGCAACCTTCCATACAACTTCGCTGATCAAATAAGAGTGAATGCTTTTCGCTGCGGCTTTCTGGGTTTTGACACCAAGGGCAAGACAAGCTGCATCCTTTAAGAAAAAGAATGGAACGAATGCCATCGCCATCATGGGTAGAGAATCGTTGGATATTGAAATACATCTCTGCTTGCCTCTTGGTTTGTGCTACTGCTGTGTACCTAATTCGTTTCTTTTGCTCGTTGAGTCTTATGAACAGCTTTTGTGTTTTCTAACTGAAAGCTTCATTTGAGCGTTTACAAGTTTCACTTGACTTTCATTTAATGAAATTATTATGGCTTCAAATGAAATTTCAATTGATCAAAATCAAGATCTCGTTCGATTGTCAGATCTATAGTGATCCCATCATCAAAACGAAGATTTTGTTTAAGGTAGAAACCATGATTGAACTTTATTTAGATACTGCTGATGTGGCAGAAGTAAAACGCTTTAACCAGTGCCTACCGCTAAAAGGCGTGACGACAAACCCAAGCATTTTGGCGAAGTCAAAGCAGGGACTGAATGAAACCCTAGCAGGCATGCAAGAAGCACTTGGCGGGACACCTCGCTTTCATGCTCAAGTCGTGAGTTCAACCGTCGAAGGCATGCTGGCAGAAGCGCGCCAACTTAATGAATTTCCTTACGATATGGTGGTAAAAGTGCCAGCAACAGAAACGGGCTTAGCAGCAATTAAGCTAATGAAAGAAGAGGGAATTCAGGTTCTTGCTACCGCTATCTATTCAGCTCAACAAGGCTTCCTTGCAGCACTGTGCGGTGCAGACTACCTAGCACCTTACGTAAACCGCATTGATGCGATGAACGGCAACGGTGTTGAAGTGGTCGCGGATCTTCAATTGTTGCTCGATCAAAACCAACTACCAGCGAAGATTTTGGCAGCCAGTTTCAAAAACACTCAACAAGCGATGGAGGTGATGAAACTAGGCATCGAAGCCATTACATTGCCAACCGATGTGGCGGCACAAATGTTCGCTCACCCAGCAGTAAAACCAGCAGTTGAACAGTTCGATAAAGACTGGAAAGAGACGTTCGGCGAGAAACTTTCATTTGAAAGCTAATTAAAAGTAGCAGCTAGATGTCTTAGTTAGGGTCTATTGAACTTTCATGGTTAAATTTTGTTCGAGATAAAAGCGTTTTAATCGCGGCGAGAGGTTTGCCGCCTAGTCATTCTAAGCAATTACCTCTCAACAAAGAGTAAAACGCTTTTAGCCGAACCCTTCGGGCAGCGTTTGTGGTTCATTTCTACTTCATTACCGGCTTATCAGTTACACCAACTACATTTCAAATGTCTCTGCCTCATATAAATTACCCACAAACAGCTGCAAAAATCAGCTTGAAAGCTCAATAGACCCTATTAATAAAGGGAATCTTAACTCACCCTGTGCGCCGGTGAACTTAAGGTTCCCTTTTGTATTTCATATAAACAGGTGAGGTTTACAGCAGTTCTCTGTTGGTCAGTGACCACAGGTACACGCGCTTGAGTAAACTGATTTTGAACCTCTTACGAATACCTCGTTTGGAATTGCGGAGTCGGTTTGGTATCGCAATAGCTTTCATCTCGGTTTTCATTTCTTTTCTATCCAACAACACAGTAGACCTCCGATGCAATAAGCCAGCAGATCTTTCCAATCAAATGTGGCGCCCAAAATCACAGCCAGAGGCGATGAAGATTCGATACCAAGCCAAACTACAACCTGTAACAGTTGCCCTAACTCAACAGCAAAAGCAATCAACACCACCAGTGAAACCAGCCAGTTAACGGGCATGGAAAACAAGCTTGCAAGAGAGTAGTAGAGCCAAACCACAACCAGAACATCACCAAATGTCGGACGAATAAAGCTGTCTCGAACATAGAGCGCAATAACGACCAATGCGATAAAACACACCAAGCTTTTGAGTCCGTTTTTTGCAGAAAATCGCAGGTGGATAGCGGACGTCTCTTCCACCATATCACTTGGCTGACCAGTGAGAGTTGCTCGCTTAAACGTCTTCATGATTCGCCTTTGCACTTTCTTCCGCTTTCTTATTTCGTGCGTACCAGTCGATGTTGCGTGTAATGACCATAGTGAAGCTCAAAATCGCGAAACACAGCAATGTCCCCATAACCAATGCGTAGCTTTCTGCTTGTAGCAAGCCAAACAGTAATCCGTAGAGAGTGAGCAAACACGCTCCGAAGATCGCGCCGTGTTTGGTGTTGCTCAACATACCGCTCACGTAAACACTTAAAAGCCCCGTCGATGCGACTGCTGACACCACATATGCCCAGTTAAAGCCGAGGTGTTCACTCATCGAAATCAGCAATAGATAGAAAAGTGCTAAAGCCAGACCAATAAAGCCGTATTGCACTGGGTGAACCGGACGCGCTTGGAACAGCTCCAGTAAGAAGAAACTCGCAAACACTAATGTGATAACCAATAGTGAATAGTTCACAGCTCGGTGGGATTTCAAATAGTGGTCCACGGGATCAATCAAATCTACGCCCATTTGTCGCTGTTCAAGCTCGTGACAAGCGTGACTCGATGACAAACAGCTTTGGAACAGCTGCGCGATATTGGTAGAGAAATTATTGCTCGCCCACTGTGCATTAAATCCATCTTCGGATACCTCTGACGACACTGGTAAGTAATCACCGATAAAGCTTGGATGAGCCCATGTTGAAGAGAGCTCAACCGTTGTTTGACTGCCGATTGGTGTGACTTGAAGCTGAGCCATCCCTTGCAGCAAGAAGTTAAGATCGAAAGCCAAAGGTTGTGCTGGGTTTAGGTCTGCAAGTGTCAGATCACTGTGGAAGCCTTGTGGTAACTGATTTAACCCCGTTCCCGGTGCGACGTCGATATCAGAGCTCGCCATGGTCATGTCATCCAAACGAATCAATCCACGGCTGTCTTCAATGCCAACCACTAGGCTCATGTTTTCAATATCAAGCCCCTGCAATGCCGAGAGATCGTCTGCATCAAAAGTACCTTTCAGCGCCACTTGTGCTTTGTATAAACGCGCACGGTAAATGCCTCGGTACTTTTCAAAACTGTCCAGATTCGCGCTCATATCAAAAGTGCTAGGTAGGAGGAATTTACGACGCTCTTTAATCTGTACTTTGTCATCTCGGTAACTGGTTTCGGTGTAGTTAACCATGATGAATGGACCAATGATGCGCTGTTCGCCGCTGCTGCTGCGTGCGATGTCGTTTCTGACTTCATCTTGGCGATATGAGCGTTCTGAGATCAGCCCTGTGACCATTGAAAGCGGGATTTGCAGTAAGACAAACAAAAACAGCACGAAGGCGAACTTTGTGCCGAGTTGGTTATTGAGGATCTTTTTCATGTTTCATTCTCCATTTGCTGATGGGAGTAATCTAAATCAGCAATTTGGAGAACGAATGGAGCTAATGTGGAGTTTCTATGGAGTTGGTAAAATCAGGGTCACTTTCACGCCAGAATCGACGTTTTCTACTTGCAACTGACCTTTGTGCAGCTTGATCCCTTGCTCAACAAAATTAAGCCCAAGCCCAGTGCTCTTAACACCATTTTTCCGAGCGAGGGAATAAAAGCGCTCGGTCAAACGAGGCATCGCATAGTTAGGAATGTGAGGACCTGAATTGAAAATCGACAGGCACACTTTCTCTTTCGTGACCTCAGTTTTCCATTCAATGCGTCCCTCTGAATCAACAAAATCCAGCGCATTGTCCATCAAGTTAAAAACGGCTTGTTTCAGTAAGAAGGCATCACCAAGCACGGAGAGATGGTCATCAATTTGGATGTTGGCAGTGACCGACTTAGCACTCAAGCGCGCATCCGCCGATTCAACCACTTCATTGACCATTTGTTTTAGCGAGATAGCTTGAACTTGTTCTAGTTCAGGGCGCTTTTCAAGACGAGCAAGTTCTAGCAACTTATCAATCAATGACTGCATGCGATCGCTTTCTCGCTCAATGTTGCCAGCAAAGCGCGTGACCTTTTCTTCAGGCAACGGCATTTGCAATATTTCACTCGCGCCTTTAATCGCTGATAACGGGCTTTTCAGCTCATGAGTCAGCGTCTGTACGTACTCTTCCACATATTGTTTACCATCGAGTTGATTGCGCATCTTCTCTAATGCGTCGCTTAGCGTGCCGTACTCATAAAAGATACGAAATGTCGGCTTAGAGACCTTTTCACCTTCACCCATTTTGGTCGCGTAGTCTTCTAGCTTGTTCAGTGCTGAGTGAATTCGCCAAGCAAACAATGCCCCTGCCAATAGCACTAAACCACTCATCCACACCATCCAAAACAGCACATTGCGTTTAGAAAGATCGATGAAGGGTTGTACTGAGCGATTGGATTTTGCCACCGTCACGCTGCCAATGATTTCACCTTTGTGGTAAATGGGCGCAGCCACGTGCATAACGGTTGAGAGCGGATCTTTCGGGTCTTCGATGGTACTGCGCGCGCCGTATTGACCACGCAACGTGAGATATACATCGTTCCATTGCGAGTAGTCTTTGCCTACGTCTTGCTGCCAAGAATCCGCAATCACAATGCCTTGTTTATCGGTAATGTAAATTCGATGGTTAATCGCTTTTTTGCCAATTTCCCAAATGCGCGCTTGAGGCTCTCGCTGCCCATAAGCCGCTAGTAGTTTGGAGAAGCGACTTTCAGACAACTTTCCGTTCGCAACATCTTCTTCTGCCAATACTGCAAGCAAGTTCGCCATATCCACCAGCGTCTCTTCGGTGGTTTGACGCACGGTTGGCTTAAGTTCTTGGACGACCGTTTTGCTCACCATGTAAGCCGTCATTCCGACTAAGATGAAGTAGAGAAAAAACAGTCTGAGTCCAAGAGGGATCTTCGGCCAGCGATTCATCATTCACCTTTAATGCAGTAAAAGTAACCAAAGCCACGCTTGGTACAGATGCGTTCAGACATCTCAAACGGCTTCAACTTATGGCGAATGGCTTTGATGTGGGTATCAATATTGCGCTCGTACGCAGCTTCCGGCGCCATGTCAGCAGCGACCATAAGTTGCTCTCGGCTCAATACATTGGAAGAGACAGAAATCAGTTTATCGAGAATCTTAAATTCGACCGCAGTTAACCCAAGCATTTGCCCGCCAACACCGTAGTCGAAGTTCTGCGCAACTAAATCATGGTTCAAATGAGGTTGTTCTGGAACAGCTACAGGCTCTGGTTTGTCCTCCATCATTGGCGCTTTAGCTTTGATTCGAAGTTTAATGCGAGCCAACATTTCGCGCGGGCTAAATGGCTTAGTCACGTAATCATCCGCGCCAATTTCCAAACCGACTACGCGATCAATTTCATCGCTTCTTGCGGTGAGAAAGATTATGGGAATATCAGAAAACTCACGGATGGTTTTGCATAATTCAAAACCATTGCCATCCGGTAAGCCTACGTCTAAGACAAGTAACGCTGCGGAGTTGTGCTGCAAAAAAGCTAAGCCCTCTCCTGCTGTTGTAAACCACTCTGCGTGGTAGCCATCCATCTCTAATACATGAATCAGGTTCTCTGCGATAGCAGATTCATCCTCGATAATAAGGACGGTGGGTTGTTCGCTCAATGTCTTAGCCTCATTGACGGTGTTTATCTTTATGTTGGTATTATCACTTAATTTGGGGCCAAGGCTAGTGGATTGATGCAGCAAAGGCGCAGTTCGTGGATAATACTAATCAAACACACTTCTATTCAGCATAATAAATTTATCACTTAGATTAATGAGTCACCATAATTGTGAATACAATGATTTCAACCATTGATATGAACAGTGTTCATTTTAAACTCAAGTTATCAATTCGATTTTATTTAAAGGACAGTCACTGATGAAAAGAGCGCTAATCCCCCTGGCTTTACTGACTTTGCTCTCAGGTTGCGCCAGCATGTCTCCGGATGAGTGCAAAACGGCAAACTGGTACAACGTAGGTTATCAAGATGGCCGAGACGGCAACGATCCAAACATTATCAATAGCTATACCGAAGACTGTGGTGAAGCGGGTGTGACACCCGACCGAGCGAAATGGAAAGAAGGCTTTGATAAAGGCACTATCCAATATTGCTCACCAGACAATGGGTACACTGTCGGTATCGAAGGCAAAGAATATTACGGTGTATGCAGCAGCAAAGAGTTTATTGAGAACTACCAGTTAGGTCATCAAGAATATCAACGCCAGCAACGCATCCAACAAATCGATACTGAAATCTCGGTCATCGATAATCAGCTTGATGGCAATCCAGACAAAGATAATGCCAAGAGACTGAAAGAGAAGAGAAAGCGATTGGCTGACGAGCGTTCAAGCCTCTTGTCGCCAACCATCAACTTGAATCTGAATTTCTAAATCGATTGGATTTAGCTTCTAAAAATTCATGGCCCTAACTCAGTTCTAGGGTCATGAATTGACTGTTCGGATCGAGTTCGTAATCCCCGAACGGCTCGCAGTACACAAAGCCATGCTTTTCATACAACAGGCGCGCTGGTTTAAAAAACTCCATCGAGCCCGTTTCTAAACTCAAGCGCTGCAAACCTTTTTGCTTCGCTTGCTCAATCACATGAATCAATAATTGAGATGCCACACCTTGGTTTCTTGCCGTAAGCGTGGTGCGCATGGATTTCAGCTCCGCGTGTTGGTCATCCAACTCTTTAATCGCTGCACACCCAAGCAGTTGCTCACCTTTCCATCCGGTCCAAAATGTCACTTCTGGCGCTTTGAGCTTATCTAAATCTAACGCATGCACGCTTTCTGGTGGTGACGTGGCGTACATGTCCTGTAAATGTCCTTCCAACAGCGCTATCACTTGCAGCCGTTCTAAATTGTCGATTTCAATCCTCATCTTTCCATCCTTGGTTTTTCCTAGCTAAAGCGGCTGTCTCATAATGTGTTGCGGTCCAACGGGGCCGCCGTGGTAAAGCTCATTGGTATCTTCAAACCCTGATTTTAAATAGCACTGATAAGCGGGTATGTTGCGGCAATTCACAGTGAGATAAAGCGCATCAAACTCGGGATAATGGCGTTTGGCGAAATCGGCAAACTGTTGAATGGCTTGCTTGGCGATGCCTTTGCCTTGATGACGGTGATCCACCAGCAAAGCACGTACGCCTAAACTGTTTTTCGGGCAAAAATCGTATTTCTCGCTGTAAGCAGCATCAAATAGAAAAAAGCCAACCACATCATCGTCTGTCAAAATCAGATGCGGAAGTTCTGTAGGTTCAAGACGCGTAAGCATTTCACCCACATCCGCGACCGTAAACTGCGATTGCTCTTCTAGCACACTAAGTTCGCAAGTTTGTTCATGTCGCTCAGGCGAATACTTTTCAATGGTAATCATAATCTTCCTTGTTGTTTTTATGCTCAATTCATACAGGGTATGTCGTAAATAGAAATACCTGGTGTCGTATTTCCCACTCGCAGGCAAACGTTTAGCACTCTATTATCCTCGCCATTCGATAGAGAGGTTTCCATGTCCCGTTTTTTACTTTGCAGTTTTGCACTCGTCTTACTCTACCCTACTGCCATTGATTTGTATCTTGTTGGTTTGCCTCAAATTGCGTCAGATCTCAACGCCAGTGAATCTCAGTTGCATATTGCGTTTTCGATCTATTTAGCTGGCATGGCTACCACGATGTTATTCGCGGGAAAAATTGCAGACTCTGTGGGACGAAAGCCTGTTGCCGTCGTCGGCGCGATGATCTTCGTGCTCGCATCTTTTCTCGGCGGGATGGCTGAACAACCAAACACTTTCTTGATTGCTCGCTTTTGCCAAGGCGTCGGTGCTGGATCTTGCTATGTCGTCGCGTTCGCGATTTTACGCGACACGTTAGACGATGAACGCCGCGCGAAAGTATTGTCGATGCTCAATGGCATCACCTGTATCATTCCAGTGATCGCACCCGTGATTGGTCACTTGATTATGCTGAAATTTCCTTGGCCGAGTTTGTTTACCACAATGGCAGGAATGGGCATTCTCGTCAGTGTATTGGCCATTTTTGTTCTCAAGGAATCACTACCCAGCCAACAAGGTGAAGAACAGACAGCGCCAGAGAGCCATCAAGAGACTTTCTTCGAGCGATTTTTTATCAGTAGGCTGATCATTACTGCACTTGGAGTGACCACCATTCTGACCTTTGTTAACGCTTCACCAATTGTCGTGATGAGCATGCTTGGTTTTGATCGCGGTGGCTATTCTTCCATCATGGCGGGGACTGCGACGATCAGTATGTTGATTTCGTTCTCGGCGCCATTGGCATTGGGGATTTTCAAGCAGCGAACCTTAATGATGAGCTCTCAAGTATTGCTCGTTTGTTCAGCCATCGTGCTCAGTGCAGCCCATTTCCATGATGGACAATCTCATTACTATGTGTTAGGACTTGGGCTGATTTGCGCTGGCTTCGCTTGTGGCTTTGGCGTGGCCATGAGCCAAGCGCTCAGCCCATTCTCTCAACAAGCTGGCGTGGCGAGCTCACTACTGGGCATTGCTCAAGTTTGTAGTTCCGCGTTCTATATTTGGTTTATGGGTTTCATCGGCGTTAGTGCACTGAATATGTTGGTGTTTATCTTAGTGTTAGGTAGCGTAATCAGCCTTGCTCTAATACTATTGATTCCAAAGCCTGTTCACGATACCCATTATGAAGAAATCCCTAGCGCGACTTGATTTAAACTTACTGTTCACTCTGCAATTATTGCTGCAAGAGCAAAGCGTCTCGAAAGCCTCGAAAAAGCTGAACGTTACGCCCTCTACCGTAAGTAAGTCGCTCAACAAACTTCGTCATTGGTTCGATGATCCTTTGTTTGTCAAAACACCTAAAGGTCTTGCGCCAACGCCTTTGGCACAAAGCATGGAGCAAGATCTCGCAGAATGGCTGCAAATTGGCAGCCAAATTGCAGAAAAACGCAGCGATATTACGCCTAAAGGAGTGCGTTTTGATATCACGATTGAGTCGCCATTAGTGCTCACAGTGCTGGACAGACTCATCGTCGCTATCCACCAGCGATACCCTGAAGCGAAAGTAAAAACCAGTAACTGGGATTACGATTCACTCGACGCCATCATTCGAGGCGAGGCGGATATCGGTTTTACCGGCCGAGAGAGTCACCCGAGATCAAAAGAGTCGTTGGATCTTCTGCCGTATTTCTTGGATTTTGAGATTCTATTTTATGACCTGCCGATAGTGTATTTACATAAAGATCATCCGGCATTACAGCAAGAGTGGAATCTCGAGACCTTTCTGAGCTACCAACACATCAATATTGTTTGGGAAAAAAGTGAAACTTGGGCGTTGGATGAAGTATTAACGGAACTAGGGCTACAGCGCTCTATCGGGCTGACGATGTCCAACTTTGAGCAATCCCTTTTTATGGCAGCGCAGCCGACGCATGACATGATCACCACCGCGCCGCACTATTGCAAAAGTTACACAGAAAAGCTGCATCTCGATTTGGTGTGCTTGCCAATTCCATTAGACCAAGCTCAACAAGACAAGTTACTGATTCCATTTACCATGATTTGGCATAAACGCAATGCGTACAATCCCAAATTGCTATGGTTGAAAAACACCATTAAGTCATTGTACAAACAACCTTCCCAACCACAGTAAGACTCAGGCTAAGGTCAGGTTTTCTCTGGTTATTTTTAATGACTTTCTTGCTCTGATAGCTATAACTAATCACTTTATCAACTAATAAAAATGTTCTTTTGGATCTACACTAGCTGTTCATTTACACGCTAAGGATCAAGGATGTCGACCTTTTTACTCACTGCCATTGCAATGCTGGCGTTCGCTGCCAATTCATTATTGTGCCGACTTGCATTGGCGGAAGGGTTAATTGATGCAGGAAGCTTCACTCTCGTTCGATTGATATCTGGCGCTGTTATCTTAATCGCATTGCTTGTCGTGAGAGGTCAGTGGAAAACCGATCGGCCAACTTCTCGCTTTCGCTTTTTTGCTGGCGTGGCGTTATTTGGTTACGCTGCCCTTTTCTCTTTCGCGTACTTACAACTGGCGACAGGAACCGGTGCTTTGCTTTTGTTTGGTGCCGTGCAACTTACGTTACTGGCAATCTATTGGTGGCAAGGTGAGCGCTTTCAGTTTCTCGAAATCATCGGTATCGGCCTTTCAATTGTTGGATTTGTTTGGTTGATGTTGCCATCTGCCACGCGCCCCGATATTAGCTCTGCACTTCTCATGTTGATTTCTGGCGTTTGTTGGGCTGCGTTTACTGCGCTCGGTAAACAAGCGCCTTCTCCAAGTAGTGGCATCACGTGGGGATTCATCGCTGCATCAATAATTGGCGTGCTCCTTTCGCCATTAATCTTGTCCTCAATCCAACTTTCTTTGAGCGGAATGTTGCTCGCTATCGCATCTGGTGCCATTGCCTCTGGCCTTGGTTATACACTTTGGTACCAAGTCGTGCGTAAGCTCTCTTTACTTCAAGCCGCCGTCAGCCAACTTTCCGTGCCAGCCATTGCTTTGCTACTCGGCAGCATCGTACTCCACGAGCCTCTTTCACTGCATATTCTTTTAACCAGCGGCATCATTCTTGGTGGGATCGCTTTGGTTTTTTTATCTCGATCCAAAAAAACAAACGAACAATCAGCAAGCCGATAAAAAGTAATAACTTTCCCTCTCAAATACCCATTCATCATCTATGCTTTTTAAAGCAGTAAAGCTCATTGCAGATGGTACAAGTGGTCTGCTTTGGTACCAGGCAAAGAATATAAGGTGAGAATTGGCTCACACAATGCAACGATTTTGTTTCAAAAATGAGAATCGTCACAGATCGCGAATTTGCTCGTTTTAGGCGTTTCGCCAATAACGCCAAGGGCTAGCACGAGATCAAGCCAAATACGCACTTTTTGTTTTGACAAAGGGTTTACAAAGCACACTTTTTCACCCGCTATATTCCGCCCCCCGAATTTATTCAGAACAAGATTCTGATTATTAATATAAGAAATTCATCAACTTATAACGATAAGCCTGAGCAAACTTTGACACTATGAACGACAAAATAAAATTCGCTATTAAAGTATCGCTTAGCCTGACTCTGGCTTATCTGATCCCGTTTGCCATGGGTTGGCCGCAAGCATCGACGGCCGCAACCACAGTGATGCTGATTGCATCCACAGGCAGTCGTCGTGAATCACTCACCAAAGGTACCTTACGCGTGTTTGGTACGTTGGTTGGCGCCGTCGTTGGCTTGTTACTGGTGGGATTGTTTGCTCAAGACCGCTTGTTGTACATGCTGAGCGTGTCGGTTGTGGTCTCATTCATTTTTTACTTCCGTAATGCCTATCAAAAAGATCCAACGCTACTCATGCTGACCGGTGTGATGACGTTGATGATGTCCAATGGCGGTGACGCAGAGGGTGCGTTTCTTTATGGCGTTGACCGCGCCTATATGACGGTGTTTGGGGTGGTGGTTTACACACTCGTGGGGACTTTCTTATTCCCGACCAAAACAGAACAAAACCTAAGGCAGCTCATCGAACAACTCAACCAAGCACAACGCGCGTTGTTCACCGCTATCTTGCAAAATTTCGAGCAAAAATCGGCAGGGCAAATCTCTCCTCAAGAAGGCGGAGAAGAAAATCCAGAAGCTGAAGAGCCACAACCTAGCGTGGACACTCTCATCGAACAGATGTTTGCCGCTCAAAATGCGCTCGAACAGCGCTTTGCTACGGTCAGTGTGGAATGCAGTGACGTATCGGCCTACATGAAAGAGTGGCGCTTGGCGGTTCATTTGAACAAGCAAGTAACGCAACAATTGACCGTCGCGGCGCACAGCCACTTTAGCCACCAGCAAGACCGTGAAAGCATCAGCAACTTTGATCAAGCCGTGGCGGAAATTGACGCGCTATTTGATACCTGCCAACAAGTCTGGGACGAAAAAGAACCCGCTTATCGTGCTCAGGAATTCAAAGTCAAATACAACCAAGCGTTGCTTGAGGACGCAGCTCACCTAGAGAAAGGCTCTGCGCTTACGCTTGGTCACCTATTGGAACTGATGCATCAAAACTTGTCACGTTTAGCTGAGAGCATTAGCTGTATTGACTCTGTGACGAATAATGTCTCCTTTGACGTGCCACTGCCGAAACCGAAAGGCAAGTTTCTATGGTGGGACGCAGAAAACTTTAAAACTGCGGTCAAAACCTTTGTTACCTATTGGGTTGCAGGACTGATTTGGATTTACTTCAATCCACCAGGCGGCTACTCATTCGTGGTCTTCTCGACCATGTTTATGTCTTTGCTGTCGTTCGTGCCTGTGCACCCAATTTTGTTGCTTGTGCTGTTCACTTTCGGCTTCTTGTTCGCGGTACCTTCTTACGTCTTCATCCTTCCGCAATTGGATCTCGGATTAGAACTTGGCCTGTTTATCTTTATCTACACCTTTATCGGTTTTTATCTGTTTAACGGGCCAGTGACGATTTTCTATATGATTGGCTTGTTTGTTCTCGGTTTAGATAACAACATGTTCTATCACTTCGGGATCCTCATGACGATCATGCTGTTGTTTTACATGGTGGTGTTCATGATTATTTTCGCGCACTACTTCCCGTTTAGCTCACGACCAGAACACCTCTTTTTGACCATAAAAGAACGCTACTTCCGACATACCCGAGAGCTCTTCACTACCTATCAACAGCAGTCCAGCTCGGTTGTTACGCCGCTCAAACGGGCCTTGCACTTGGTGACGCTCAATGTCTCATCGAAAAAGCTCAAAGTGTGGGGTTCGAAAATCAACCACAAACACTTTGATAAAACCACGCCAGAAGCGATCGGCGCGTTTAGCAAAGCGTGTGATGTACTCAGTAATCACATCAACATCTTAATGGCCGCCGAGAAAAAGTTGATGACCAATCCACTAATTACTCAGCTTCGCCAACAGCACCGCGATTCCATCATTCCTTTGATGGCGGGCGCTTTAGCCAGCCATCAAGCAACACAAGAACTCGACTCCGTATTCGACCAATACAGTCAAGATTACCAAACATTCGAAGATAAACTGGAAGATTTTTTTAGTGAGTTGGATTTATCTGACTACGCTTATTCAGAGATAGCCGGTTTTTATATCTTGCTGAATTTAAAACGGAACGTGTTCGAAGCAATCAAGCATTGCAAGCAAACCTACGAGGATATCGATTGGGTGAACTTACAACAGAAGCGTTTTTAAAGGTGGGGATATGATGCTTCCAAAACTAACCAAACCAAGCCTCGCCATACTTTCTTTGCTCGAACTCAGTGCGTGTACCACGGTAGGACCAGATTATGTTCATCCAAAGCAAGCGCCACTGCCAAGTGACTGGTCGGTGCAAAAAGCAGCAGCCAAAGATACGCAGCAATCAGAGCAACAGCTACAACAATGGTGGCAGCAATTTAATGACTCGACTCTTAATCAGCTGGTTGAGTTGGCGAGCAAACAAAACCTCGATTTAGAAGCCGCAGGGCTACGAATTGTACAAGCACGTTCATTGCTTGGTATTTCGACGGGCTTGCAATACCCACAAGTTCAAACCGTGTCAGGAAACCTAGCGCGTGCCTACGTAAATGATCAGGGCGTGAATAACGCCACTTTGTCGTTTGATGCTGCTTGGGAAATGGATGTTTGGGGCAAGTATGCTCGCGGTATTGAGTCGGCAGAAGCGGGTTACTACGCATCCATCGCATCGTATCACGACATCATGGTCACTATAACCGCCGAAGTGGCGCGCAATTACATCAACTATCGCACATTCCAAGAACGTATTTTGCTGTCTCGCCGCAATATCGAGATTCAAGAGCGTGTCGTACGTATTACTCAGGTGCAGTTCGACTCTGGCAACGTTACAGAATTGGACGTTCAACAAGCTAAAAACCAACTCTACACCACCAAAGCAGCGTTACCGAGCCTCGAAGTGGCAATGAAGCAATCACGTACTGTGTTGGCTTTGCTACTGGGTCTGTTACCAGAAGAAGTAGATGGACTGCTACAGTCGGATGGGATGCACAAGCAAATCGCTGAGTACGAAGCCCAGTTCAAATCAACGGGCAGAAAATCGGCGCTATCGGGCACCGACGAGCGCTCCATTGTGCCACGTCCACCGCTTTTGGATACGCAAGTGGATGCTAACTTAGTGATGCGACGTCCGGATTTGCAAGTCTCTGAGATGCAAGCTCGCGCGCAAAGTGCGCAGATTGGCGTGGCAGAAACCGCTCTGTACCCAAGCTTTTCGTTGATCGGTTCCATCGGTATCGACAGTACGGTTCCCGATGGCAGCAGTTTCAGTTTTAGCGATTCGCTCACCATGGTGGTTGGCCCAACGTTCAGTTGGAACATTTTCCAATACGGACGCGTGAAAAATAACATTCGTTTCGAAGATGCTCGCTTCCAAGAAACGCTGACGAACTACAACAAAAAGGTACTACAAGCCGTTAATGAAGTCACCAATGCAATCGAAGCATATGACCTGTATTTGCAGCAAAAAGATTTACGCTTGCAATCGGTCAACTCTTCCATTCGTGCGTTCAACATATCCATGACACAGTACGAAAACGGACAAATTTCATTCGAACGTCTGCTTAACTCGGTAGAAAAAATGACCCGCGCAGAAGACAGCTACGCAACGATCAAAGGTAATGTTGCGAACCAAGTTGTCGCGCTCTACAAAGCCCTCGGTGGAGGCTGGCAAACCCAAACAGGCAAACCTTTCATCAGTGAATCGATTGCCACGCAGATGACAGAGCGCACTGACTGGGGAAGTTATTTAAATGAAGAAAACCGCGTATTGCCGCCTTTGCGACTCGAAACTCCGGCTGAGACCAGTGATGAAAACAAAACGGAGGATCGGTAATGCCTCATGAACTCTCTTGGGGAGACGTTTACTTTTCTCCTACGCTACTCGTGCTCTTTCTCGCCGTCACGGCCACGTGGATAACGGTGATGATATTGAACAAGACACGTTTGTCTCGCTTCATCGCTTTTCCGTCTCTGACGTTTATTGCCATCATGGTCGGTTATGTGGTGGCCATCGACAGCTTTTATATTCAATTTTAGGTGCCAAACAAGATGAAAAAACTATTCGTAATCGCACTCAATCTTGTCATTCTTGGTGGCGCAGCTTGGCTCGGCTATCAAAAGTTTGAGGAATACTTTAATAACCCATGGACACGAGATGGGCAAGTGCGTGCTAACGTCATCAAAGTGGCTCCTCGCGTATCAGGCCCAATTGTAAATGTCGCGGTGCAAGACAACCAAGAAGTAAAAACGGGGGATTTACTGTTTGAAATCGACCCTGCGACTTACCAGGTTGCGTTATCTCAAGCCGAAGTAGCACTGGAGCGCTCCATTGTTAGCTCTCGCGGTAAAAAAATCGAATATGACCGCTTAAAAGACATTCGTGCCAAAGACCGTGGCGCGGTTTCTCACAAGGATCTGATTCGTCGTGAAATCGCTTACGAAGAGTCGCTACTGCAAATCAAATCTGCAGAAGAGCAACTAAAATCAGCACGCCTTAATCTCAGCTTTACCAAAGTTTATGCGACCGTCGATGGTTTTGTATCTAACCTCGATATTAGAAACGGTACGCAAGCGGTCGCAAACCAACCACTGCTCGCACTGATCGACAAAAACAGCTTTTGGGTATTTGGTTTCTTCCGTGAAAACCAACTTGCGCAAATCGAACCTGGCAGCCAAGCGCGTGTCACTTTGATGTCTCACCCAGACACGCCAATTGACGCGACGGTTGACTCGATTGGTTGGGGTATTGCGCCCAAAGACGGCACGGTCGGCTACAACCTTCTTCCAAACGTAAACCCTGTTTTTCAGTGGATTCGCTTAGCACAACGTATTCCGGTGCGAATCTCCCTACAAGAACTTCCTGAAGATGTTGATCTTCGATTCGGGCTTTCTGCGTCCATCATGGTGATGAAAGAGTCATCCGCAGAAAGTAAACAATAACTAAGTGAGAAGAGCCATGGTCATTGGTAAAAACCTCAAAAACATTAATGAAGAAAACAACTTCTTCTATCTAACCTTAGCGCTAGTGATTTTGTTGTTAGGAAGTGCGATGGCACAAGTCGTAGGTGAAGGGACGATTGAACACATACTTCAGGCTTTCACGGTTCTGACGTTTATCGTCTGTTTTGCGAGCCTTCGCTTTGACAAAACCTGGTCTCGTTTCCTCTACAGCCTGTTTGGTGTTTGGGTTCTTGTGATTGTGATCAAGACCGTTTTCGACATCAGAGAGATGAATGTGGTGATGCTTGCCCTTACCTTTGCGTTCTTTTTCGGCACTTTTAAATCCATCGCAAGACAGATTCTTTTCACCGGCCATGTCAACAGCAACAAAGTCATTGGCTCGGTCGCGCTTTTCTTGCTGCTTGGTCTGATGTGGGCGATTGCCTACCTCATTCTGCTTGAGTTTTCGCCTGAAGCCTTTACCGGTATGGAAGCGATTTCTTGGGGGCAGAACTTCTCCAATGCAGCGTATTTCAGTTTCGTTACCTTAACCACGCTCGGTTATGGCGACATTAGTCCTCTAACACCACTGGCTCAAGTCGTGGTGTATTTAGAGGCCATCACAGGTGTTTTTTATATGGCGATTGTTGTTTCAAGTCTCGTCAGTTCTAACATTGATCATCAGGTAAACAAAAATGGATAAACAATCGGTAAAAATCGACAGTAAGCTTTTCATCAGTAATATGGTGGAATCGGCAATACGCATTGGCTTGATCTTTGTCTTGCTGATGTTTACGTACGACATCATCAAACCCTTCATCCTTCCGGTTATTTGGGGCGCTATTATAGCCGTCGCTTTAATGCCGCTTACCCAAAAATTGCAGCGTGTATATGGTGGTCGCAGAGGTCTGGCAGCCACAACCATTGCTTTACTTGGTATTGCCCTCCTTGTCACGCCACTTGTTATGGTATCAGGCTCCATTGTGGATGGTGCAACGCACGCGCTTGAAGTACTACAAAATGGACAAGTGAAAATACCAGGGCCAAAACCTTCCGTAGCGGATTGGCCTATCGTGGGTGATAAGCTCTACGAAGTGTGGACCCTATTCGCTACTAATCTTGAGCAAGCGATTCAAACCTTTATGCCACAAATAAAGGCAGGACTCACATCTTTACTGGGTACACTTGGGGGCGTATTGGGAAGTTTACTGCTTTCAATCTTGTCACTTGCGATTGCAGCAGGTTTCATGACGTACTCTGAATCTGCAGCATCAGGCCTAAGAACCATCGCGATTCGAACCGCTGGTGAAAACGCAAAAAGCTGGACCACGCTTATCGCTGCGACAATTAAAAGCGTACTGCTTGGCGTAGTCGGTGTAGCGGCGATTCAAGCACTGTTGATCGGTGCTGGTTTCTTCGTATTTGGCGTTCCCGCAGCAGGTTTACTCACACTGCTTCTAATGATCTTGTGTATCGCTCAGCTCCCGGCGTTGCTCGCTGTGCTACCTGTGATTGGCTTCATGTACATGACCCAAGACACCTCAACAGCAACCATGTTTACTGTTTGGGTCGTAGTTGCTGCTCTTTCTGAAAACCTGTTCAAACCAATGTTAATGGGACGTGGCGTCGACGTGCCAATGCCTGTGATTCTGCTCGGTGCCATCGGTGGTATGCTTTTCTACGGCATCGTTGGTCTGTTCTTAGGTGCCGTTATCCTAGCAATTTGGTATGAGTTATTTGTTTGGTGGTTGAGCATTGAGAAAGCACAACAGCAAGAAGAAATGGCAGAACAACAAGACGCTTCTGATGACCAATCAGAACCTGGACACGGTGCTGGCATTTAATAAATCAATAAGTTAGAAAGAAATTTAATCCATAACTTATGATATCAAACCGCTGCATTTCAGCGGTTTGATTCTATTTGGATCACAGTTTCGTCGTAATAAATGCGATAAAAATGACGTTCTTGTTAAATTTTCATACTTATTACACTTGGGAGTTGCAATCGGGCAATGAACGATGCACTCTCGATGACCACTAATTTGCTTAGGATAAAAACAATGAAATTGATCAAGCCTTTAACTTGTGCGCTTGCTCTCGCAATGAGTGGCATGGCATTCGCAGATGTAACCGTGAGTGTTCCTGACAACGTTTCAGTATTAGCGGCTAACGGTGAAAAAGCAGATCTTTCGGGTGGTTTTTTCGCCTCTGAAAGAACACTGACGTTACCTGATGGCCTTAACCAAGTCGTATTTCGTTTCGCCCCTTACTTCAACCAAGGTAATGACCGTTTAAGTGTTGAAAGCGATGTTATCGTTACACGATTTGACGCGACCAATGCCGAACTCACTCTACAAATGCCAGAATACCGCAACCTACGTGATGCGGAAGAGAAGATCAAAGACTTAGATTGGAAACTGGTTGATGATTCTGGCAACGCAATCGCGGTTGACCAAGACAAGTTGCTCAAACCGGGTATGCAAATCGGTCGTGATTACGTACGTGAAATCGAAGATTATAACCAAGCTGGCGGTGCAGCAGCCGTGGCTTTTGCTGGCGCAGCAACCATGCAGCCAGTCACGCTTCCTGCAAAGGTTCCTGCGGATATGAAGCAAGTGAGAGCAACTGCGGTTAAAGCGGATTCGACAGCTGAAGAGATGCTGCACTTCTGGTACCAAAAAGCAGACGCAGAAACCAAAGCTCGCTTTAAGAAATATGTTAATCAACAGTAAATCTGGTTAACTTTATCGATATTAAAAAAGCCACTTCACGTGGCTTTTTTGATCAAAAATTAGGAAGCTTGGACAACTTTAGTATTGGCGATCAAGTCATGCAACAATCGTCGCTCCGGATGAAAGAACAACAATGCCAAATTTACCAACGGGATCCCCGGAATGAGCATCTCCAGCAAGTAGCTAATAACAAGCCTTAACCCTGCTGTAACTTTCGTTGCCTTACTATCATTTTTCATTACAACTTTAATACCAATCATGCGCATACCAATGGTTTGCCCATGACTCAATGCATTCCAGTTGATCATTAAAACCGTTGGTAAAGAAAGCAAGTAAAACGCCTGAGTTTCACGAACAAGCGTGAGGTTATCTGCTAAAGAGAGCTGAAAGTCGTTAAGAAAAGAGTTAATACTCAATGCAATTATTAACACGACCACCATCGTAAAGAGCAGGTCGATAAAACCAGCAATGATTCTCTGTTGCTTGCTCGCGATAAAAGCATACATGGACTTCAGTCACCTCAATGTAATTGGTTAAGCGAGAATGACTGAGTGTACAGACGCGCAATGGTGAGCGCAGTTTAGGTATTGCCAACATAATATTCAACTAAGAACATACTAAATCGCGGTCGTATCTCAAAAGTAATCATTACATCTTGAGCATAACCGTATCAATTTAACAAAACGCTACCAGTAACGTTCGTAAATGATATTTCCCCCAGTTTGATGGCGATACTTTTCCAAGCCTAGCTCTTGTAAAACGGGCACGGTATCTTTGATCATTTGTGGATTCCCACACATCATGACAAAGCTACGCTGAGCTGAGAATGGCGCATCAGCGGCGTTGGACAGTAAACCCGATTCGATGAGTTCAGGAATTCGGCCTTGTAATTTACCATCAACCACTTCCCTGCTGACTATCGGTATATACTTTAATCTGCCTTCATATCGTTGCTGAAGCTGTTCAATTAGGTATTTATAAACCAGATCTTTTTCGAAACGAACGGCATGAACCAGCACAATGCGCTCATTGTGAGGCGGTAAGTTTATATCATCCAGCAGCGACAAAAACGGTCCAATCCCCGTACCTGTAGATAGCAGCCACAGGTCATGAGCCTGTTTAGGAATAGAATCATGGATTAAATCGCCATGTGCGGTGGTACCGACATAAATGCTATCACCAGATTTAAGCTTTTGGAGCCGTGGAGAAAGTTGTCCTTGAGGGTCGGCTACTATTAGAAACTCCAACCAATCGAATTGCTCGCTTGGCGCATTAACCACAGAGTAAGCGCGGCTGATCGGCTTACCTTCATCATCAAGCAAAGCAAGCTTGGTGAATTGGCCAGCTTTAAAGGAAAGAGGCGCGCCAGATATTCTCAAACTGAACAGCTCACCTGTCCAATCGATGCGTTTCTCAACTCTTGCGAGGTTGAAACCTTTGAGTTCAATCATGAGACACCTCCTATCTGGTTACTCTTAGTTAAACTTACGCCTTCAACTCGATTATGTAAAGTTTCTGGTTTACATAATCAAACCACTATTTCATTTCACATTTTAAAAACAATTTTATTACATATTAAATGATTACATCTAGAATAAATGCTCAAAGTGATAAGTCGCGTCGCAATTTGTGGCAAAGCAGATGAAAAAGGAGCAATAGAAATGGACACACTGTTAAAGGACTTTCCCGTTATCACAGAGATAAAAGTCGCATGGGGTGAAATGGATGCTCTGCAACACGTTAATAACGTGGTCTATTTTCGCTACTTCGAGACCGCACGTTTAGATTACTTCAACAAAATTAACCTGCTGGTCGACCTGCAGACCTCGCAAATTGGGCCAGTACTGAGCGAGACTCAATGCCGCTACAAATTGCCTGTTACTTACCCAGACACGCTATTAGTCGGTTCTCGCGTAATCGACATGCAAGAAGATCGCATCACGATGGAGTACCAAGTGCTGAGTAAGAAGTGGGGTAAAATTGCGACCATCGCGACCGCCACTGGTGTGATGTTTGATTTTAAGAACAACGTAAAAGCGGCGATTCCAGACCACGTTCGCCAGTCGATTTTAGATTTGGAAGGAACTGTGGGTAGCACGCATCATTTAGAGTAGCAAGAAATGAGAGATTAAAGGCGAGGTTCCCGACAGCGATTCTTCATCGCTGTCGGGAATAACGTATGGCTAATCTTCCAACCTACGCGATAAGAGAACTAGCGTCATTCTAGCGAGCCAAGGCGAGACTAAGAATCTACTTACCGCTTGCTGCAGGCCTATAGAGATATAAATAAACTCAATACAATCTGAGAGTAGATTCTGAATCACGCTCGTTCCTCGCTGTTCAGAATGACGGTTCGAGTTTGGCTCTGATCTCTACAAAACCATCTAAAAAAGCGATTCCAGAAGAACCTATGTGACCATCCGGAATTTCGCTTTAGACGTAACAGTAGAGCGACTCTTTCAGCCTACGCGATAAGAAAAGCTACGTCATTCTAACGAGACTAAGAATCTACTTGCCGCTTGCTGCAGACCATAGAGCGGTTAGCAGAACGTCTCGATGTACAGCGCTTCGACTTTGTCCCGCGCCCATTGCGTTTTGCGCAGGAACTTCAGCGACGATTTGATTGAAGGATCTTTCTTGAAACAGTTCACACGAACGCGCTCATACATGCCATTCCAACCAAAGTGTTCAACTAGTCGGGTGACGATTTTCTCTAAACTCAACCCGTGAAGTGGGTTATTCGGCTGCTGTTGGCTCATGCTATTGATCCGGTAAAGTGAAGTTGCGCGCTAATCTAACTCAAACTCGCCGTGCAACCTAATGTTTTAACCTTGAATTGGCCTACGACTCTCCCCTATAGTAGCCCAAACTTCTTAAAAGCCCTTTTCATTATGAAAGCCCTCAACGACCTCAATATTTTTGTCGAAACCGCGCGCCAAGGCAGCTTTTCAAAAGCCGCTAACAGTATGGACATGACACCTGCCGCCATTAGCGCATCGATTAAGCGTCTTGAAGGGCAAATCGGTTTCCCGTTGTTTGTGCGTTCCACCCGAAGCCTGCGTTTAACCTCAGAGGGCGAACTGTTTTTAGACAAAACCACGCAAGCGTTGGCAACATTGCAAGAGGGGTTGGATCAGATCTCAAGTGCGCGCGGGGAGTTGTCTGGTCAGCTGCACATTACTGCACCCTCCGATTTTGGTCGCAATATGTTGCTCGATTGGGTGGATGAGTTCATCGATCTCTACCCAAATGTTTCCATCAAACTAGAGCTGTCCGATAGCTTGACGGATATGTACACAAAGCCTGTCGATATTGCGATTCGCTACGGCGAACCGGCCGACTCCAATCTGGTCGTATTGGCATTGTGTGGGTCAAACGAACGGATATTATGTGCATCGCCAGAGTACGTAGCTACACATCCAGAACTCGCCTCTCCTGCCGATTTAACGCAACACAACTGCTTGTGCTACATGGTCGCGGATTCGGTCTACAACAAATGGACGCTCACTCGTGGCAGCGAGAAAGAACAAATCGTGGTCAGCGGTAACTTGTTGAGCAACGATAGTGACTTGCCACACCGGTTAGCGATCAAAGGCAAAGGCATTGCGAATAAATCATTGATGGACATTAGCCGAGACTTAATCGAGGGAAGATTGGTGCGAGTGTTACCAGAATGGGATTGCGGCCCAGTGCCGCTCTACATGGTATGTGCCGATCGTCGATTATTGACGCCAACGATTCGGACTTTCCGCGACTTTATCCAACAAAAATGCTGCCAGCAACGCGCCAACGTGCTGGCAACCTTCTGTCATTAGGCGATAAATCGAAGAGGACGAATCTGGGTATATTCAACCCAATCATTCTCTTCCAATGTTTCAAGAAACGTCGCCATATGCGGGCTTTGCAAATGCTTATCCAAGGCCTCTTGCGACGCCCAGATTTCTTGGAACATAAATAGGCCATCAACTTTTTCGTCGAGATACAACTCGTATTGGCAACAGCCTTCTTCTTTACGAGTTGGCTCTAGTAAACCAGCAAGCAAATTCACCACCTGATCCTTACTATCTGGATAGGCTTTCACTTCTGCGACTAAGTGGATCATCGTTTTATCACTCTTTTGCGATTTATATATTGATTACGGGGTTCTACGTCACCTGTAAGTAAGCTCGAATTAGATCTCGGTGAATACGGTTTCTGCGTCCCAGCGAGACTTTGGCGTTTTCGCGTTGAAGTCATCTTCCGCGTGGTAGCCAAGCGGCACGATCACAACACTGGTATAACCTTTTTCACGCAAGCCAAATTCTTCATCCAGCACTTTTGGATCAAACCCTTCAATTGGTACTGCATCAATTTCTAGCGTCGAAGCACCCAACAGCAACGTACCCACGTTGAGGTAAACTTGTTTCTCCATCCAATGGTTTGCATCTTTCAGATCAAAACGGTGCATGTTCACAAAGTAGCTACGACCACCGCGCACAGCCGCTTTCGCTTCTTCAGTTGGGAATCGACCATCTTTTTCTTCTTGCACCATTAGCGCTTCAATGTAGTCGTTATCGATGCCTGTTTTTGCACAAAACACCAATACGTGAGATGCGTTGAGAATCTTCGCCGCGTTAAACGCGTAATTCTCTTGCGCCGCTTTAGCGATGCGCTGTTTGCCTTCTTCTGTGCTTGCCAGAATGAAATGCCAAGGCTGGGAGTTCACACTCGATGGACTAAAACGAATCAGCTCTTTAACTGCATCGATTTTTTCTTGAGATAGCTTGCGCGTTGGGTCAAACACTTTCGTTGAGTAACGAGATTTTGCAGCTTGTACGATATCCATGAGGCTCTCCAATTAATGAGTTTAAGCTGAGTAACAGCATAACCTCATGAGATAAAGGGAAAAACCGATTTCGATTAAAAACATTTTCAAAATAAATTTGAAAATAAAACGATAAGAAAGGCTTTGAGCGTTCTCACTGGACTTCTTCATCTTTTCGGCAATAATGCATGTTTGCTCGCAACCAAACTCAACTCATGCTGCCTCAAGATAACGTTATTACATCCTTTCTGTGCAAAAAGCTCGGTCACAATCACCTTCGAATTGCCGGCGAATATTGGCACATTGAGAAGTTGGTGGCCTTGCAATGCATGATGTTGAAAGAAGCGCCTAACCTCCAAGAAGGGCTGCTTTGGTGGAGTAAAAGTGTCTCATTATTCGACCGCCGTTTGTACGTCACATTGCAGCATGGTGATGCCCAAATCCATCTGCAAGTCGAATGTAGAACGGGCGATATGCCAAATTGGGCGGAGTCGGTGTTTGGCTTGCTCAAAATGCAGTTGGAAATGCTTGAGTTAAGCGAATCAATACAGGTACAAGTTCACGCCAACAATCCACTCGCGGCCAATATTTTTCTAGTGGAAACGCGAGATTCTAAAACGAGTTCAAGCGTGTTTGAACTGGTGAAACATGTTTATTTGCTGCTTTCTCACCAACCAATTGAACAGCCAGAATTGCTGAGTGTTTTGAACGCCTTGTTCATCAAAAACAGTAATTACGCGCTCAAGTTAGAGCAAGCGGCAAGGCAACTGGGCGTCTCCAAACGCACCTTGCAACGTCGACTGCAAGAAAAGCAAATGAGCTACTCTCAATGCGTTGATTTCGCTAAAAGAAAGCAAGCACTCACTTTGCTTGCCGACACCCAACTCACAACGCAGCAAATCGCATATCAACTCGGTTATGAAGAACCATCGAACTTTCACCGCACTTTTCGCCGTTGGTATCCGTTTTCACCCATGCAGTATCGCCAACAATGTTTGGATAACCGAACTCAGCTAAATCAGCAACCGATCCGCTTGTACTACGCCAAAGCGAATACTTTAGCCGATCACGACATTGACCAACCCGTCGGTAGAATCTGGATGGAAGTAGATAATATTGCGTTTGAAAAAGTGGTCTCAGTTGAGTGTCGAGACCGTGATGGTGCATGGCGGCGCTATCCCGCCTTCTTCGAGCGCTTTTTAAGTCATGGCATCGAACTCTGGGCAACGACCGAACTTCCGGTAGCGCACCCCCTTACCTTTCGCCTTTGTTATGAAGTCGATGGGGAACGTTACATTGAGAATAACCACCAGCGTGATTACGTGGTTTCTAAGGGGCTTTTAATTGGCGCAACGGAATACATTGTCCCGACTCGGCAGCTTATTAATATTGGGGCGCAATACACGCTCTTTGTCGAACTGGCATGCCGACTTGAAAACGTTGCGAGGATTGACTGTTACGTCGATGATGCCCCTACACCTCACGTAATGCGCTTGACCCAACACTCGCTACATTATGCTTGTTGGGTGCTGCAATTATCGCTCACTCAAACTGCAAAGCAGTGCCGTTTCCGCCTTTATGATGAATCCGACAACGAGCTCGCGAAAGAGCATTACCCGATACAATATCCTATTGTGCAACCTCTCAATTAAAACTGTCGGTCAGATCAAAATCGTCTCTTCGTGACATCATATCACGTCTTTTTTGGCGTGAAATGACACTCTCAATTTCAAACCTTTGCTTTATCGTTTCTGCATTGCTGCATAACGGAGGCAAAGACCGTGTTTGAAACTCTACCTAACTCAATGAATAAAATAAAAATACTTCCTTTATCGATCGCTCTAGCTCTTTCTGGCTGTGGAAGCGACGAAACCGCACCAGTCGATACAGGCAGCCACGTGGCATCTCCTGATTGGCAAGATCAAATCATTTACTTCCTGATGATCGACCGTTTTAACGACGGCGACAGCGCTCTTAATGATCAAGGGCAAAACGAATTCGATCCGACTTCGGATAAAAAGTTCAGCGGCGGCGACCTCGTTGGCGTGAGTGATAAGTTAAGCTACATCGAAACTCTCGGTGCCACATCGATCTGGATTACTCCGCCAGTGGCAAACCAATGGTGGGATGCAGAACAAAACTATGGTGGCTACCACGGTTACTGGGCGCGTGACTTCCAAAAAGTGGATGAGCACTTTGGTGACATGGAAAGCTACCAAGCGTTAGCGCGAGAAGTGCACGCTCGTAACATGTTCTTGATTCAAGACATCGTGACCAACCACGTAGGTAACTTCTTCACTTACGATGACCCATACAATTACGATCCTAGCCTACCTTGCCAAGGTTTCCGTTTGATTGAAAATGCGCTACCAGCAGGACAAGAACTGCCTTACCCGCTCAACAAGAATGAGTGTAAAGAAGATGGCACAGGCAGCTACCACTGGACGCCAAGCATCACCGACCACAACGATCCGGTACAAGAAAAAACCTGGCAGCTCTCTGATTTGGATGACCTTAATACGTCCGATCCTGAAGTACGCGCTTATCTAAAAGAGAGCTACCGAAAATGGATTCGCGAAGTCGGCGTCGACGGATTCCGTATCGATACGGTGAAGTTTGTTGAGCACGATTTCTGGAACGACTTCCTGCACGCCGACGATGGTGTGATGACTCAAGCGGTTGATACTGGTCGCGATAACTTCCTGACCTTTGGTGAAGTCTTCGAAACATCTACGCCTTACAACACAGAAGGCGAAGAGAAGATGCTGACTTACATCGGCGAAAGCGGCTCGCCGGAGCAGTTAACCTCGGTACTGAACTTCCCATTGCAAGCGACCATGACGCGCGTATTTGCAGCAGGGCAACCGACCGATTACTTACGCTTCCGTCTTGAGAAAATGATGGAGATGTTCCCAAATCCATACATCATGCCGAACTTCATTGATAACCACGATATGCCGCGTTTTCTATCGCAAGGCAGTGTCAACGATATGAAGCAAGCTCTGATCACCATGATGAGCGTACCCGGTATTCCTGTGATTTACCAAGGTACAGAGCAAGCGATGCCAGCAGCGCGCGATGCGATGTTTGCTGGCGGTTACCGTGAAGACGGCGACTACGTAGATTCATTCGACCAAAACAGCGAGATGTACTTGTTCATCCAAGAGCTTGCTAAGTTACGTACCGAAAACAAAGTCATGACACGCGGCGAAATGAAAGTCATTGGCAGCGATAAAGCTGGTGCAGGTGTGTTCGCCTTTACCCGCACTTTGGATAACGACGAAGTCTTAGTGGTAATGAACACATCTAACTCTCCAATGTTGATGAACCAACTCGATGTAGAACAAGTTGGTGGCACCGTCTTCAAACAACAAATCATGTCGAACTGGGTAGACGCTCCAGAGCAGTTAATCGCAGATGAAAACGGTCACGTAACCCTTGAGCTACCAGCCAAATCTGCCGTGATTTACTCAAAAACTAACGATACCCAATCGGTAGATACCCCAGACCTCAACATACAACTGGCGCAGGATTGGGAAGGAAAAACCATCACTGGTGATATTGTTATCGCGGGTAGTGCGAACGCCAACGAGAAGTTGAACCTTGTCGTCGATGGTAACTTGGAAACAGCGCAAACCATTACTGTAGGTGCTGATGGTCAGTTTAGTGTCACGCTGTCGACTCGTCATTTTGCGATTGGCGAGCAACAGCACCGCTTCGCGATTTATTCCACCGAGAAAAAAGCAGGCATCGAGGACGTGAATTTTGTCTCCAACCTAAGCTGGTCAAACACGCCGGACGACACCATTGATGATGCGGGCGATGCACAAGACGGCGTGGGCGGCCCAAACGGCAACTACTCATTACCAACCGATCCAACGTTCGACAAAGACAACAGCCAACTCGCGATCAACAAAGCAGAAGTGTTTACCGTTGGCAGTAACGTACGTTTGACCTTCACTATGGACAAAATCACCGACACTTGGTTGCCACCAAACGGCTTCGACCACGTGGGTTTCACCATCTTTATTGATTTACCGGAAGAAGCCGCAACCAACTTGTCTGAGCTACCGAAGATCAACGCTTCTATGCCAAGCGGAACCTGGAGTCGCAATGCGGTTGTTTTTGGCTGGCAAAGCTCGATTTACAACACCAAAGGAGCAAATACGACGACATGGGGAGAAGCCGTAACGCCAGCACCAACAGTGACAGTAGACAAAGCCAACAACACCATTTCAATGGACTTTGCTAGCGATGCACTAGGCCGCCCAGATTCGCTCGATGGTATCCGCTTCTATGTCACGACTTGGGACTTAGACGGCCTTTCGGCAACTTACCGTCCGCTAGAACAAGACAAAGGCCCTTGGAACTTCTCCGGTGGCGCATCGGATGAAAGTAAGATTTGGGACGATTTACCAATCATCACCTTGTCGGAATAAACCGTTAAATAAAACACCGCCCAGCGTTTAGCTGGGCGGCCATCAACAAAAAAATGCAGAAAGACACTTCTGCTCGTTTTTATTCTAGTTAAAGAACGATTTCACCCACAGCACCAGACTGTCCCAAAGCTGAGCGAACCACGAGCCCTCTTCTACCGCTTGGCTGCTGACCAAGGGATAACTCGCCACGGTACTGTCATCGCTTTTCCAAACGACCTTACCAATCTCATCTCCTTGCGCGATCGGCGCAATCAACGGTTCATTTAACACCACACTCTTATCAAGCCCAGCCGTCATTGAACGAGGCAAAGTGAGATAGGCATCTTTAGCAAAGATCGCCTCAACTTGATTAGCATTTCCCTTCCAAACGCGAACTTTAGACTCAACTTCCCCCTGTTTAGCAACTTGCTTGGTGTCATAAAAGCGAAAACCATAGCTGAGTAGATTCTTCGATTGGCTGATCCGAGCCTGTTTACTTGGCGTACCCATCACCACCGAGATAAGGCGCATTCTTCCTTCTTTGGCCGAGCTCACCAAGCTGTATCCGGCATTGCTGGTGTAGCCGGTTTTTCCCCCGTCGACATCAATGGAATTGTCCCACAACAACTTATTGCGGTTGTACTGCGTAATGTCGTTCCACTTGAAGACTTTCTCACTGTATAGCGCGTACACATCAGGAACATCGCTGATGATCGACTGCATGAGTCTTGCCATATCGGTTGGTGAGGTTTGGATGCCATCACTATCAAGACCATGGGAGTTCACAAAATAGGTGTCTTGCAGTCCTAATTTCTCCGCCCAACCATTCATCAAGGCAACAAAGCCGCGTTCACTGCCTGCAACATGCTCAGCCAGTGCAACGCACGCGTCATTTCCTGATTGGATGATCACGCCGCGCATTAAGTTCGCAACACTAATTTCATCTTTCGGTTTGATGAACATTTTAGAAGAACCGGGAAACTTGGCCGACCACGCGTTTTCGCTCACGGTGACAACATCATCCCATTTCAAACGCCCCGCTTTAATTTCTTGTCCAACTACATAAGCGGTCATCAACTTGGTTAAACTCGCCGGAGCAAGGCCTGCTCGCCCGTTATGCTCGGCAATAATGGCACCGGATTGAAAGTCCATTAATACGTAGCCTTTTGCCTGTAACTGAGGTGGGTTGGGCGTAACAACGGCAAAAGTAGGTACGCTTATTAAACAAGTCACAATTGTCCATCGAGCCAGTGACACTTTCATCCGACTTCCTCCATGCTCTTACTTTGTCGCAACTCTATTGAGCATAGCTCACTCAACCAGTTGCACCAGTCGCTAATCGTTTCATTTTCTTGAACTTACATTGATTTGACCAAGGTATAGAACTGAAGAGGCAATTGGGAAATAGCATTGGTTCTTCGCGCCATTCGCAGTAAAGTAGCGCTACCCCTCAATAAGGAAATAAAGATAACAATGAACGCTCAATCATTTATCGACGCAGGATTGCATTACACTCCCCACAGTTTTACCGTTCCTCTGGATTACCAAGACGCGAGCAAAGGCACCATTGAAGTCTTCGCCCGTTCGGTTTGCCTAGTTGGCGATGAAGAATCGACCAAACCTTGGTTGGTTTACTTTCAGGGCGGGCCTGGCTTTCCCTCTCCACGTCAAAACGGCAATAACGGCTGGGTAAAACGCGCCCTACAAGAGTACCGAGTTTTGCTCCTCGACCAGCGCGGTACGGGCAACAGCAGCGTAATTAATCACCAGACGCTTGCTCACCTCAGGCCAGAAAAACAAGCAGACTACTTGAGCCACTTCCGAGCGGATAACATCGTGCGCGACGCGGAATACATTCGTGAGCAATTTGGCGTCGAAAAATGGGCGATCTTAGGTCAAAGCTTTGGTGGTTTTTGTTCCCTCACCTATTTGTCTTTGTTCCCAGACAGCTTGCTGCAAAGCTACATCACGGGTGGCGTGCCATCAGTCTCGCGTCATGCCGACGATGTGTATGAAGCCACCTTCAAACGCACCATGGAGAAAAACCAAGCATTCTTCCAACAATTTCCCAATGCACAGCAACTTTGCCAAAACATTGCGAATCACTTGCTAGAAAATGAAGAGTACCTACCAAATGGTCAACGCTTCACGGTGGAACAATTTCAACAAATCGGCATCAACTTTGGTGTGAGTGATACTTTCTTACCAACTTACTATTGGCTAGAAAGCGCGTTGATTGAAGTGAACGGCAAACCACAACTTCGTTATGAGTTCTTAAACGATATGTTGGCGCAGCAAAACTTCCAAACCAACCCGATCTACGCCATTTTGCATGAATCGATTTACTGTCAAAGCTTCGCGTCGAATTGGAGTGCGCACCGCGTTCGCCAAACCCGATCAGAGTTTAATTATGAATCTGGCAAGCCATTTTACTTTACGGGGGAAATGGTCTTCCCATGGATGTTCGACCAATACGTTAACCTCAAGCCACTAAAAGACACCGCAGAAATATTGGCAGCGAAAGAAGATTGGGCTGCGCTGTACGATCAAACACAATTGGCTCAAAACAAAGTGCCTGTCAGTTGCGCCGTTTACGCCGATGATATGTTTGTTGAAATGGATATCAGTCGAGAGACGCTCGCGTTAATACCAAATTCAAAAGCGTGGATCACCAATGAGTACGAGCACAACGGTTTACGTGCCGACGGTGAACGCATTCTCGACAGGCTCATTGCCATGGGTAAACAGACCGCAGCTGCGTTGAAATAAGCAGGACAGACGTTAGAAATACGCCTTTTTAGTATTTGATGAAAAGGCGTTTATAGCGGTTTATGAACAATGGCGATCAGTCATTCACTCTTTGTCCCTAAACCTTTATCCCTCACCACCTCATGTATAAAACTGCGACATGTCCTTTCCTTGTCAATGACTCCGGTGATTATTTGGTGCTTCTTGCGCCTAACTTTTTTGAAGGGCCTAAAACAGAATAACAACATAAATTTAAACCAAAAGTATCGGCCCCAACCTACCTGACTCACTATAATTAATGCTTATAATTTGAACACATAGCGGCTTCACCTGCGGACATGCCCCCCCTATCAAAGACCGCCAGGCCCCGCCTACTCATAATATCCGTATAATTTGTCCGTATTTCCGACTAGTTTAGTCAGGTATACTTCGTGCCGCTAAAATTTTAAGGTCGTTGACCACCTGTATTTTTAAAGGAAACCTCATGAGTCAGTATGTAGTTTGTGCGCTGTACAAGTTTGTTGAGCTGAATAACTATCAAGAGCTACGCGAGCCATTACTTGCGTTGATGGAAAAACACCATATTCGCGGAACATTACTACTGGCAAGTGAAGGTATCAACGGTACTGTTGCATCTGATCGTGCAGGTATTGATACGCTACTGGAGTGGCTAAACAACGAACCTCGTTTGACTGGCACCGTATACAAAGAGTCGTATTCTGAGACCCAGCCATTCAATCGCACCAAAGTGAAATTGAAAAAAGAGATCGTAACATTAGGTGTTGAAGGTATAGACCCTCGCCACGTAGTGGGGACTTACGTGAAACCTCAAGAGTGGAACGATCTTATTGCTGATCCTGAAGTGTTTGTTGTCGATACACGTAATGATTACGAAATCGAGATCGGGACATTCAAAGGCGCTGTAAACCCAAATACTGAAACCTTTCGTGAATTCCCAGACTATGTAAAAGAAAACATGGACCCGGCAAAACACAAGAAAGTTGCGATGTTCTGTACCGGTGGTATCCGCTGCGAAAAATCAACGGCTTACATGAAAGAACAGGGCTTTGATGAGGTCTACCACCTAGAAGGCGGCATTCTTAAATATCTTGAAGAAGTTCCTCAAGAAGAGAGCATGTGGGAAGGCGATTGTTACGTATTTGACGGGCGTGTTGCAGTGAACCACCAGCTAGAAAAAGCAGATTATGATTTATGCAACGCTTGTCGTCTACCGATAACTGAAGAAGACAAACAGTCAGAATTGTTCGAGCAAGGCGTGAGCTGTCCAAAATGTCACGGCACACACTCAGAAGAACAAATTGCTCGATTCCGCGAGCGTGAAAAACAAATTGTTCTTGCAGAGCAGCGAGGCGAGCAGCATATTGGTGGTGAAAGTGCCAAGCAAAGAGAAGCTCGACGTGCCGCTAAGTACGCGCAAAAAGAAGCGCAGCGTAAACAAGACTAAGCCCAACTCTCCTTATATTTAGCGAGCTGCCGTAAGGTGGCTCGCTTTTACTACGCACCAATACTCTTTCAATACAATTTTGTATCCCTCACCAATACTTCTAGTTGATTGCCTCTTTTACCTTCGGGTAACCCCACCATTTCATCATAAGCACTTTGATGCACTAAAACCTGCTTATTTGCTTTGATATTCCTGCACTTCTTTTGCATCTCGATCAGGGAATGAGCCCTCAAAAAGGTACCGTTGTCATTAGTGATAAATTGCGCTTCTCCATCAATCACGACAGATGCCTGGTACAATGCGAGATCAAGCGAATGAATGACCAATTTGTCTACATAGAAGTATTTTTGTAACTTACTCAATGGTATTGCCATGTGTCACCTCCCTAAAAGTTACCTCTACGTTTTGTGGAATAAAACCGATCATTGGATGAGATTGCTTCGGTTTACTTGCGTACAACATCGGAAACAAAGAGGATTCCGATGCAAACAATCAATGTCGTGTGGTTAAAACGAGATTTAAGGCTGACTGACCATCAACCACTAACTCAAGCATTATCAACAAAGCACCCAACTGTGCTTTTATATATTGTTGAACCATTGCTATTGAATAACCCACACTATTCTGAGCGCCACTGGCGATTTGTTTGGCAATCACTGCAAGACATGGATGAGACGCTCAAAGCCTATGGGCATCGAATCACGGTGCTGTATGACGATGCCTTAGCATGTTTCCAATCAATTCAAGCGCAATATCAAATCAACGCTGTTTTTTCTCACCAAGAAATAGGACTCAACTGCACCTTTGAGCGCGACAAACAAGTTGCCGCTTGGCTGTATGAGCAGAACATCGACTGGTTTGAGTTCGAACACGGTGCTGTTATCAGAGGTGCAAAAAACCGGCAAGGTTGGGACAAACATTGGGACTCTGTCATGAGAGCCTCAATAAGCCCTATTGAGCTCCAAACCGACTTATTGCATTCATTGGATGCAGAAGCTCTCGGCTGTTCGTTTTCGCCACCATCATCCTGGCTATCAAAATGCAAAGGAATGCAAACGGGAGGAAGCCGGCTCGCTTGGAAAACACTAGAGGACTTTTTTCATCGTCGAGGTCGTGATTACTATCGAAGCATTTCTAGTCCCACAGCCTCACGCACAGCCTGTACTCGACTTTCTCCATACCTCGCTTGGGGTAACATATCCTTGCGTGAAGTTTATCAATACCTTTTGAAACACTGGCAAGTCGCTGGATTTCGTCGCAGCTTAATTGCATTGTCTTCACGGCTTCATTGGCACTGTCACTTCATCCAAAAATTCGAATCGGAATACGACATGGAGTTTTACTGCGTTAATCGGGCTTACGAACCATTGATTAAACAAAGTAGTACTTTCAATGAAGAAAAGTTAGCAGCATGGAAATCCGGGCATACTGGCGTACCTTTGATTGATGCCTGCATGCGCTGTTTGCACCACACTGGTTACATTAACTTTCGCATGCGTGCCATGCTGGTTAGCTTTCTTACTCACCACATGAACATGGATTGGCGAGTAGGTGTAACGCATTTAGCGCAACTGTTTCTCGACTTTGAGCCTGGAATTCATTACCCACAATTCCAAATGCAAGCAGGAGTAACCGGGACTAACACAATCCGTATTTATAATCCGATCAAGCAAGCCCAAGAACATGATCCTAACGGTACGTTCATCTACAAGTGGGTACCTGAGTTACAAATGGTTCCTCCCCCTCTTTTATTCGAGCCCTGGACAATGACCCAGATGGAAGCTGTCATGTATCAATTGCAGCCAGATAGCCGTTACCTTGCACCTATTATCGCACCAGACAACGCAGCTAAGGCAGCAAGAGAGCGCTTATGGACGTGGCGGAAACGAGCCGATGTGAAACAAGAAGGCAGACGAATTCTTGCGCGACATGTTAGACCCTCAAAAGAAAGTAGGGCGCGATGATCATCTTTCAATCACAATGCGTACAAATGCAAACACACTCCAGGGAACCCGTTGTACCCTCAACTAGTAAGGAACACACTATGTTCAAACGTATCTTAGTTATCGCGGCTACACTGATGGCGACATTATCTTTTATGCTTCCCGTCAAGGCTCATGAGCATGGCATGATGAAAGCCGATATTGTCGACGTTGCCGCTGAAAACGGCTCTTTCAATACGCTTGTTGCTGCGGTGAAAGCAGCGGGCTTGGTTGACACTCTCAAAGGGGAAGGCCCATTTACTGTTTTTGCACCAACGGATGACGCTTTTGCAAAACTGCCAGACGGCACAGTCGACATGCTCTTAATGCCGGAAAACAAAGACAAGTTAGTATCTGTTTTGACTTATCACGTCGTCCCAGGGAAAGTGATGGCTGCCGATGTTGTTAAGCTAGACAAAGCGACTACGGTTCAGGGGCAAGATGTGATGATTAAAACCATGGGCGATAAAGTCATGGTTAACGATGCAAATGTCATTGCAACCGATGTGAAAGCTAAAAACGGTGTCATTCACGTGATTGATACTGTCATCATGCCGAAATAACACCATTCAAAGGGCGGGACACTCCGCCCTTTAGACAGAACTTCTTCCACCCTTAGCACGGTTCCTCTCCACTTATCCCCAACAAACCTCCATTCATTCACTGTGGCTATAAAAAATATAAAAACAAAATTAAAATCAATACCTTGTAAGAAGACACTGCACAATATTGACGAGGTTAAGATATCGTTATCTTTCAATTTGAGAACAGGATTCCATGTCAGTGACGTTTACTTTTCCACATGTAAATTCTTAAGCTAAATTTTGGCTGCTCAATCACATTTCGGCAAACCATTCGAAAGGGTGGGACGCAAAGCTTCCGGTCTGTCAGCATTTAAAAATCTAAAAGAATGCTCATGATAGCGGGGTTACCATGACGCAGTGTTACAGAAGTCCAATTTCTGTAGCGTTGCTTTATGCTCAGCATGCGCCGGGGTGTGACACTAGTTTGTCAGCCATAACAGAGGACATGTGATGAAATCATTTCCAACCAAATCCGTACTCGCGTTAGCACTTGCAAGCATTAGCTCAGGTGCTGCGGCTCACGGTTATGTATCAGAAACCAATGGTGGTGTCGCTGCAAGTCGCTCGGCACTATGTAAGTATCCAACGCCAGATACTAACGAAAAAAATAATAACTGCGGTGCGATTCAATATGAACCGCAAAGCGTTGAAGGCCCTGATGGCTTTCCCGAAACAGGGCCTCGCGATGGTAAAATAGCGAGTGCCGAAACCGCTTTAGCAGCTGCCCTTGATGAGCAAACTGCCGACCGTTGGGTAAAACGCCCTATTCAAGCAGGTACACAAACTTTTGAATGGACATTTACCGCTAACCACGTGACGCGCGACTGGAAATATTACATCACCAAGCCTGATTGGAACCCAAACGCTTCACTATCACGAGACTCTTTTGATCTAACTCCTTTCTGTGTCGTCGACGGCAATATGGTTCAACCCCCGAAACAGGTAAGCCATCAATGTAATGTGCCTACTCGCGAGGGATACCATGTCATCCTGGCAGTATGGGATGTTGGCGACACTGCAGCCTCATTTTATAACGTGATCGATGTGAAATTTGATGGTGACAGTCCCGTTATTCCAGATTGGAAGCAAGGCGGTCAAATTATTCCTACAATGGATTTAAATATTGGGGATTCGGTTTATACACGCGTATTTGATCAAGCAGGTGAAAACGTGGCGTATAGAACTGAACTAGAAATTACCGATGCAGCAATGGGCCAAGCGAAAAACTGGTCTTACGCACTCGCGACTAAGCTAAACCAAGAACAAGCAAAACTGCAAGCCGGGCAGTATGCAGAGGATAAATTCACTCCTGTTTATGGTACTAATCCGGTGTATCTGCAAGCAAATAGCGGCCTTGAGCGAGTAGAGATCGGCTATAACATTGAAACTCCTGTCCCAGAATACTCACTCACAGTAGATGGCTTAGCAGACGAGTATATCATTGAGTCAACACCGACAACGTTGGATCTGACACTAACTGCTGAAGGCGATTTAAATGCAGAACTCACCGTTTACAATCACCATCGCGAACCACTTGCAAGTTGGGCAAACGAAATGAAAGACGGCTCGGTAGAGGCGATATCGCTCGCTTTAAGTAAATCAGAGCCGGGTCACCATATGCTCGTGACACGTATTAAGGACAAAGATGGCAACTTGGTGGATCAGCAAACACTCGACTTTCACTTAAAAGAAGAGTCAGTTACTCCACCACCATCTGGTGAGTACGATTTTGTCTTCCCTGAAGGACTATCTAGCTACACTGCGGGCACAAAAGTGCTTGCCAGCGACGGGGGCATTTATCAATGTAAACCTTTCCCATACTCTGGTTACTGTATGCAGTGGAAAGAAGCCGCAAACCATTACGAGCCTGGAATAGGTTCACACTGGGAGATGGCTTGGGATAAAGTCAACTAAATCACCCTTTGAACGTTAAGTAAAAAGAGCCTCACTATGAGGCTCTTTTATAATCAAACGCAAAAATGACAATTTTCCCGGTCTAAACCATAAACACCAGATAAACTAGAGAGATGCACTCGCCCCTCAATCAGCCCCATTTCATACCCTTCTAGTAAAACGGATTGTCGCATTGATAAGCGCTGAACATGAAAATTATCTGGTGGGGCAATTACCCTAACATGTGTTCCTGGTGGAGGGTTACGAATAAACTCCAATGATTGATTATAGTTATCTGCACGTCTTAACATCGCATCCGCCATTTTGGGGTGCTCCGCAAACAGTTTCTTCATCAGCCATGTGGTCTTAACTGGCTTTTTGGCATAATTCAGCGGGTGAGAGAGTACTACGGTTATGTCGCGAGCCCCTCGACGATAAGCCTCACGCACTGGTATAGAGTCAGCGACCCCACCATCGGTATAACAACCGCCAGAAAAACAAGGGGTATGCTTGTAGGCAATCGGTAATGCTGTTGTCGCTTCAATCGCATGGTGAAAATTATCACGTGTCACGCGGTAATAATCTGCCTGCCCTGTATCTACATTTGTTGTCGCTGCGAGAAAAGGAACGCCATTAAACAGTTTATTTTCATCGACGGGATACAAGCGATTAGATTCTTCAAACAGCCACTTCACATCGATGAGGTCCCCACCTTTAACGAAGCGAGTCGGGTCAAAAAAGCGTTTACTTGTGGCCAGCTTAGTAATGACGTTAATACTGCGATGCGGGTAGTCGGTCAAATACCCAATCAAATTTGATGCACCAGCAGATACACCGATTGCAAAATCAAACGGTTTATAACTCTGCTCTAAAAACGCATCTAACACTCCGCTTGCGAAGACGCCTCGCATCGCGCCACCTTCTACTACAATTGCTTTTGTTGCCATATTTCCCCCATTCTCCTTGCCAAAAGAGTAATGAAATTCGTGCAATCACAACAATTGAATATTCTTATTATTGAAATAGGTGAAGTCTATTTATTTCTCTCTTAGAAAATGAAAACTAAAGTTCAAAAAATCCGTACCCGTTAGAAATGTAATTGCGGGCTTAACCAAGGTGGCAAGGTCTAAGAGAAATCTAGGAGAAAACCGTTTTATAGGCTTCGCCCGCGCCATCAATAAACATTTGAGTACCAATAACCGCTAGAATTAAGCCCATCATTTTAGTCACAACATTTAGAGCACTTGGTCCAACCGCTTTGACCAATTTGTCTCCAAACAAAAACAGTACATAGGTGATCACACAAAGGACAGCGAAAGAAACGATAGTAATAATGGTTTGATCGAAACCACCCGCTGTCGCAAAGTTCATCGCGGTAGCAATCGTTCCGGGCCCAGCTAATATTGGCATCGCCAATGGAGACACTGCAATACTCAATGCCGCCCGTTGCTGAGCTGGTGAATACGCCTTCTCTTTGGTTTTCTGATGCGTCGAATCACCTTGAAGCATGTTAAAACCTATCAAAAACACCAAAATACCGCCTGTTATTCGCAATGCATAAAGCGTGATACCAAACAAATCAAAAATTAACTTACCGGCAATAGAAAATATCGCGATGATAATAAATGCAATAAAGACTGAGCGGAGCGCAATGGAACGGATGGTTTCTTTATCTTCATCAGCAGTTAAACTCAAAAAGATGGGGATATTGGCGATAGGGTTCATGATGGCAAAGAAGCCCATAAACACCGTAACTGTATGAACAATGAGTTCTTTCATATTTTCCACTGCATTTAAATTATTGATTCTAAAAACAGTATATACGCTCTCAAACAGAAAGAGTGGTGTATTCTCGATTCGCCTTCACACTTATGCGCCAAGCATTGTTTTTCTTTTGAGATAGTTTACCGACTCATCAAATGTCGCTAAGGTGAGTCTTCAGCCTTTAACGTAACAGGGGATGTTAAGTCACCATGAACAGCACGATTCAAACAATTCTCAATCACCGCTCAATTCGAAAATTCACCTCACAACCGATTGAGAGTGAACAATTAGATGCCATTCTTCAAGCCGGCCTTGCGGCATCCTCATCAAGCATGTTGCAAGTCGTTTCAATTATCCGCGTGACCGACACAGAAAAACGCACGCTATTAGCTCAATATGCCGGAAATCAAGGGTACGTTGAAAGCGCGGCTGAGTTTTTGGTGTTTTGTATTGATTACCAGCGCCATGCCAGTATCAACCCAGATGTTCAAGCTGACTTTACCGAGTTAACGTTAATAGGCGCTGTAGACTCGGGCATCATGGCACAAAATTGCTTGCTAGCGGCGGAGTCGATGGGACTAGGAGGTGTGTATATTGGTGGTTTACGAAACAATGCCCAAAAAGTAGACGAATTATTAGGTTTACCTAAAAATACCGCCATTTTGTTTGGTATGTGTCTTGGTCATCCAGATCAAGCCCCTGAAGTAAAACCTCGCCTACCTAAGCATGTCGTGGTGCATGAAAATCAGTATCAAGACCTAAACTTGGATGATATTCAGACGTATGACCAAACTATGCAAAACTACTATGCAAACCGTTCGAGCAATCAAAAACAGAGTATTTGGTCGCAAGAAGTCACCAGTAAACTGGCTGGCGAATCACGTCCGCACATCCTGCCTTACTTAAACAGAAAAGGGCTCACTAAAAGGTGATGACCACAGTACGATAGGATCAAAAAAGGCCTCTGAAGAGGCCTTTTCATTATCAGTAAAGTTAATTAGTTACCGCCTGAACCACCTGATGGCGGATCAACAGGATCAACTGGTTTGCCTGGCTTCGCATCTGGAATCGGTGGCACTACCGGTTTGAAATCATCTACAGGTTTTTCTGCTTCGATCTCTTTTTCAACCTGGTTAACAACATCTTTAGTATCTTCTTCAGATATCTCTACGTAGATAACGTCACCAGAATCATTTTTAGGGTAATTTGGGTTCTTCTTAATTACCTCTTCAGTTACAGCTTTAGCTGCTACTGAAATTGCTTTCGGAGAAGCCGTAGGATTCGCTTTAATGACATCTGAAACTACATTCGCTGTAGCAACCAGTTTAGTCGCTAATGCTTTTGTTGCAGCATCACCACTCTCATCTAACTGCTTAACTACACTTTCAGTATTGCGAAGCAAATCATTAACTGAAACGCCCATCGCATTGACATCAAGACCTAAGTCAGCAAACACTTGCTCTGCAACCTCTGGCGTGTAAATTGCACCTTCTTCCAAAGTATCCGTTACTAGAGTAGTAAACGGTGAACCTGTTACAGGTGCATCTGCTTGCGCTAGACCTTTTGGAATTTTGTAATCAGTTGTAATACGTTTACCATTAGATGCATCTACACTCTTATCAGTATGCTTCAATGTGAAAGTACATTCACTTGGAGCACTAACTACATCTATGTGACTAATGCGCGCATAGCCGACCATACCTTTGTAGTTTGTTGTCAGTTCATCAGCCTTACCTTGTAAATCTCCACCACAGTCATAAGATACTTCCATGCCGATAACAGCTGGGTCATAAGCCTGTACTGAGTATGTTTTTACCTCAGGATCGCTGTCACTACCACAACCTGCTAGTAGAACAGCAGCCACACTTGCCGTTAAAAGTTTGATTTTCAAAATTAGCTCCAATATTTGTTGTTATATCCGACCGCAACACGAAGCATAACGGCAGTTGCATATAGTGTAAATAGGATGCATACAACTTTGGCATGAGTTTTTTCACATTACCGCCTGTTTGCTTGTGCAAAATCATGCATTCATCTCAATAACGCTAAATAGACACAATTTTGTCATGTATTCGTCAGTATTTTTTCGAGTAACTTGTTGCCTTTATTGCAACCAGATGGATAATAGTTGACTATTTTTTGTGGGTCAGATTTTTACACCTTCATTAATGAAACTAAGAGCTCTAAGTCGCTAGCAGCCATTTGGAGTGTTTATTACACAAATAATTCTGAATGGACTCGCTTTCTAAAGGCTTAAAACTGCAGTAAATCGTCAATATTGATGAAACTCAGTTCAATTAGAATGAATCAATTTCAGTCGGCAAACTTTCTTTCGGTAGTTATAAACCAATGAACACATTTAATAAATTTTTGGGGATATCAGTACTTCCAATCCTTCTTACAGGGTGTACTTTGCCTGGTAGCCACCTTTCGGTCAGTGACAAAACAGTCATGAGCACTGAATCGAGTGATATAGAGTCTCAGGTTACCGTTTATCCCTTAACTTTGGAGCGCGTAACGTCTTTAAATTCAGTGGACCCTTTTTCAAAACCAAACCCAGAGTTAGATATTGAAATCGCAAAATATGAATACGAAGTAGGACCTGGCGATATCCTAAATATCACTATTTGGGATCACCCAGAGCTAACGATCCCAGCGGGCTCATACCGAAGCTCAGCCGAAGCGGGTAACTGGGTGCATTCGGATGGCACGATCTTCTACCCTTACATAGGTGTCGTACATGTTGAAGGCAAAAACGTACGTCAGATTCGTGCAGACATTGCAAGCCGCCTTGCAAAATACATTGAGAGCCCACAGGTCGATGTAAGCGTTGCGGCATTTCGCTCTAAAAAGACTTATGTAACTGGCGAAGTTAACAAGCCAGGACAACAACCAATTACAAACATCCCCCTTACACTTCTAGATGCTGTGAATAGAGCTGGCGGACTGGCTGCCGAGGCTGATTGGCGTAATGCGACACTGACACGCAATGGCGTTGTTGAAAACGTCTCTTTGTATGCTCTGATGCAACAAGGCGATTTAACTCAAAACCGCCTTCTAAAGCCTGGCGATATTGTTCATATTCCTCGAAACGATGCGCAAAAAGTATTTGTTATGGGCGAGGTTAACGATCCGAAATTACTCAAAATTGATCGTAGCGGCATGAGCCTTACTGAGGCTCTTAGCAGCGTTGGTGGTATCAGTGAAATCTCCGCAGATGCTACCGGTGTGTTTGTCATCAGACGTTCAAAAGAAGAAGCTAAAATGGCGGACATTTATCAGCTAGATGTTTCTGACGCTTCTGCTTTGGTGATTGGTACTGAGTTTGATCTCAACCCTTACGACATAGTCTATGTGACGGCTGCACCTGTTAGTCGTTGGAATCGTGTGATTGCTCAGCTCGTTCCAACCATTTCCGGCTTTAATGAACTAACTGAAGGTGTACTACGAGTACGCACTTGGCCGTAAAACAACGTGCCGCAAGAAACTTATCTCTTGCGGCACGTAATCGATAGCTACTCAGCTCAATTGCGCAATATAAAGAAGCCAGCAATTCAGTTGAGATCACAAGCATACAATTTAAAGTAGGGTAAGCATTTGTTTTCTAATATTCTTGTCGTCTGTGTCGGTAATATTTGCCGCTCTCCAACAGGAGAGCGGCTTTTGCAGTCTTTACTACCAAACAAACATGTCGCATCAGCAGGAATCGCAGTAGATAAGAGCCATCTAACGGGAAAAGCTGCTGACGAGATGGCAACCACTATCGCGAACGAACATAGCGTAAGCTTAGATGGACACGAAGCACGACAATTAACACCTGAGCTTTGCGCTCAATACGATCTGATATTGGTTATGGAAAAAGGTCATTTAGAAGCCTTAACCAAAATCGCTCCTGAGGCACGAGGTAAAACGATGCTGTTTGGACAGTGGATAAATGAACAAAACATCCCTGATCCATACAGACAAAGTAGAGAAGCTTTCGAACATGCATATACGCTTATAGAAAAAGCAGCAAAAGCGTGGTCTCAAAAACTATAAGCCGCAAGGCTAAATAAACGCCAATGGCAAGGTATTTAAGAAGTTAAAGTAATGACAACACAAACTATTAAGCAATCACGTCAAGCCGACGATGAGATCGATTTGGGAAAGTTATTTGGGATCATTCTTGATGCCAAATGGCTCATTCTATGTACCGTAGTCCTATTTTCAATTATAGGCGTCGGCGTTGCCATTCTATCAACACCTATCTATAAAGCTGACGCTCTTATCCAAATCGAAAGTAAGAGTTCAGGTGGTATTTCAGCGATGGTTGGTGATATGGGAGAGCTGTTTTCAGCAGAATCATCAGCGACAACAGAAATAGAGATCATCAAATCTCGTATGATCTTGGGCGGTACTGTTGATAAGTTCAACTTAACGACTGTCGTTTCTCCAAACTACATGCCAATTATTGGTAAAGGCCTAGCTCGACTACAAGGTGAGCAAATCAGTCTGAGCGTTTCACGATTTAATGCTCCTTCTTACGCAGTTGGCGTTCCTTTAACTCTTGAAGTTATTGATTCTGAAAAACAGACGTTCAGGCTCTTAGAAGATGACAATAACGTCATTTTAGAAGGTAAAGTTGGTGAACTGCTTGAGAAGAATGGATACCAATTTTTGGCGACTGAACTTGTGGCTCAAACTGGTGACTCATTCACGGTCAGCAAAATCAGTAAATTAGATGCAATTAATAAACTTCAAGAAAACTTATCGATTAGCGAACGTGGTAAGCAAACCGGGATTATATCTTTAAGCTTCTCTGGTGAAGACCGCGCTAAGATTCAAGATATCTTGAACGACATTAGCCAAAACTACTTCTTACAAAACGTTCAAAGAAATTCTGCAGAGGCAGAGCAAAGCCTCGAGTTCTTGAAAGGTCACCTCCCAGACATCAAAACAAAACTGACCGCTTCTGAAGACGTTTTAAATCGATTCCGTCAAGAAAATGAATCTATCGATTTAGGCCTTGAAGCTCAGTCAACGCTGAAAGTAATGGTTGAGTTAGAAGCACAGCTAAATGAGCTTACATTCAAAGAAAGTGAGATCAGCCAACGCTTCACACAGGATCACCCAGCTTATAAGTCGCTACTTGATAAACGTGAAACACTACTAAAAGAGAAAGAACGTCTTAATAAACAAGTTCAAAAGTTACCGAAAACACAGCGTGAAGTTCTACGTATGACACGCGATGTAGAAGTAAACCAACAAATCTACATCCAACTATTGAACAAGGTTCAAGAGCTCAACATTATTAAAGCCGGAACAGTTGGCAACGTTCGAATCTTAGATAACGCTCAATCTTTCTCTAAGCCAATTAAGCCGAAAAAAGCGCTTATCGTTGTGCTAGCAACACTGCTTGGCGGTATGGCAGGCGTTGCTTTCGTATTAATTCGTGCAGCATTCCACCGTGGTGTGGAAACACCAGATCAAATTGAACAGATTGGCATGCCAGTTTACGCAAGCGTTCCAAAATCTATTCAACAACTGGAATTTGCAAACAAGCTTAAGCGCAACAAAGGCAGCAACAATGAGCTAGTCCTTCTAGCGGAAGCTAACCCAGCCGATCTTTCCATTGAGGCTCTACGTAGTCTTCGCACTAGCTTGCACTTTGCAATGATGGAAGCGAAGAATAACGTTCTTATGATTTCAGGTCCTGCACCATCTATCGGCAAAACATTTGTATCGACCAACTTTGCGGCCGTCGCTGCGAAAACCGGTCAGAAAGTGCTGCTTATTGATGCGGATATGCGTAAAGGTTATTTGCAGCAATGCTTCGGTCTACGTTGGGACAACGGTCTTTCTGATTACTTGAGCGGTAAGACATCCCTTAGCAACATCATTAAATCTACATCCATTGATAATTTAGATGTTGTGACTCGCGGCCAAGTACCACCAAATCCGTCAGAACTTCTTATGCACCCTCGCTTCAAGAGCTTTGTTGACGAGATGTCTGCACAATACGATCTAGTCATCATCGATACGCCGCCTGTACTCGCAGTTACCGACCCAAGCATTGTTGGCGCGCTTGCAGGAACAACTCTGATGGTCGCTCGTTTTGATCAAACGACTTTGAAGGAGATTGAAGTCGCGCAAGGTCGCTTCGAGCAATCAGGCGTTGAAGTTAAAGGTGTGATTCTCAATGCAGTTGAGAAAAAAGCATCTAACTCATACGGCTATGGATACGGCTACTATAACTACGCGTACAAAAGCGAATCATAACTTGAATTTAGATCGCTAATTAAACCAAATATGACAAAGCCCTGCTAGAAACAGCAGGGCTTTTTCGATTGCACTCTTAATTGCTTGTACGTAATCAAACTAAGCAAGACAAAGAATATTGGGTCACTCCAACCAAAACCGACAAATACTCCGATAATGCCGGCATAGGTAGTAATCACTGCCCCTAAGCCATTAGTAATCAATAATGCTTTAAACAGCTGTTTCGCAGTATGCCCTGATTCCACATTACGTAACATCAAACTCACCGCTGCGATTCCACCTAAAAAGATCGAAGTATGCTGCGATAAAAACAGCGCGTACTGGTCGTTAATTTGTACTCCATACATCGGCCACATTATGGTTGGTACAAAAAACAACGCAAAAGCGAATACCGTATATACGACACCATGAACGGTTAGAAAAGTGCGGTTGGTCATCATCTCCTTATCCTCTAATAGGCCCTTGATTGAGCGTCGTTAACGGCACATTGATATCGAAGATTTGACCTCGTACTTCGACTACGCCCTTTTTTCGTAAGCGTGCGGCATGCATTTCGAGATAAGCTTGCGCCGTGGCTTCATCTTCAAAAAGATAGATACCACCACCGAGTTTGTCTTTTTCGTTTTCCGTCCAAATTTTCCAAATCATGCCCGGCTCTTGGTTAATCGACTTAGCTAAGTCGACCAAAGCATTCGACATCTCTTCACCAAACGGACCATGAAATTCAAAATCAACTTGCAATAATTTCGCCACCTTGGGTCTCCTCTTCTTAATTGACTCGCTTTCGATGACAAGATTATTGCCTTTATAAAACTGACAAAAAAGTTCATAATTTTGCCATTAGCTGTCTAAAAAATTGACTGATGAGACTAAAAACGACCTTAGAACAATGGCAAACGCTACAAGCGATTGATCAAGAAGGCAGTATTCAATCCGCAGCTTTACTGCTCAACAAGAGCCATACCACATTGATCTATTCGGTGAGGAAGTTAGAAGACCAACTTGGTATTCAACTTATCGAAGTACGAGGGCGCAAAGCGGGTTTGACAGAGCACGGCAAAACCATACTGCGTCGTGCACAATCCATGCTTGAACAAGCGCGGGAACTGGAAGTCATCAGCGAGCAGTTAAAAAGTGGGGTGGAATCTCAAATCACGGTCGCAGTAGATCATCTTTGTGACCCTTGTTGGCTTTATGCACCACTCAGTCAATTTTTGGAGGACAACAACACGACCTCCGTTCAAGTGGTTGAAACGTCACTGAGCAAAACAACCGAAATGGTCGTAAATGAGCTCGCTGACATAGCAATCATCAACTTACCGATAACCAACTACCCTGCCGAAGCATTTGGCGTAACAACCATGCTGCCTGTAATCGCAGCACACCATCCACTCGCTAAAAAGCCGCATGTTTCCATCGACGATTTTGCAACCACCAGCCAAATTGTCATCCGTGACTTAGGTGATTCAGACAAAACGAAAAGAGATGTGGGTTGGTTACGCGCACGTCAGCGTATTACCGTCGATAACTTCGACCACGCTTTTCACGCCGTAGAGCAAGGCGCTGGACTTTGTCGGCTACCAGCGCACTTAGTCGCAGCCCGCAAGAGCGATAAAATTAAAGTATTGGAGATCGAACACTCCCATCAATATCAAGTTGCGCTGCACCTCACTTTGCCCAAAGGAGCCAAAAGTGGTCCTGCGACTCAAGCGCTTTATCGTACTTTACTCAAAAGTGTAGAAACTCGAGTCTAGCAACAGTGGTATTGAGTTGAATCGCTAGTGTTATCGGCTATTGATTCTCCCTAAATATAGAGAAACGGCCATTTTGTGACGCTACACTCTCACAAAAGGTTGCACGAAGGATAGCGACCACCTACTATCACTCTGCTCATGCCTAAAGCACCCAACACTCGCGGAAAGAACTCGGTTCACGGCAATATCCTCACCTGCTTGGTTTAGCAGGCACAATCTGTTTTTACCTTCTTTTTAGCTTCTATATAGGCGAGTGTGGAAGAAATAAGAAAGGTGAAATATGAACTCTACAAATAGCTTCTCGATCAATATCAATCAGCAAAAATCCATTGCTAAAAAAAGGCTCAAAGCTATCCGCCTATACGATGACGCCACGTTGGAGTTAGTTAAGCGATTTCACTCCAAACCAGAATCTTTGGCTCCCAATACAATTCAATTGGCTGACGTTCAACATGCACTCGCAAGAGAACTTGGCTTATCCAGTTGGAGTAAACTAAAAGCTCATGTCGAAGAGCTAGAAGCGCACAAACTAGCCATCAAACAACAAAAACCGCCCCTAGATGCGAAAGTAAAAACGCTACACGTTCGTTGCGGTCACGATATACAACAACAGCTTAAAACCAGTGGATTTGAAGGGACATTTTTAGCCCTGATCGATCCGCTTTGTATTGGCCCCATACCAGCAACACCGCAGAACTTCCTTGCCATTCGTGCCCAATATGTCGTAGAGACTCTGCTGCCTGTGATGAAGCGTGAAGACTCGGTTCAAGATATAGTCACATTGGAACAATCAAACCTCGATCTGTTGCAAAGTGATGTATTTGAACGAATCGTCTTTTGGGTCGAACATGACAGTTATGATCAATTGATGCTAATTCGTGCTCTAACACAGTTAGAGAATGTAGAGAATAAAGTGATAGAGATCATTGAGTTGAACCAGTTCCCGGGCACTGAACGATTCATCGGCTTTGGGCAGTTGCCTGAAGAAGCTATTCGTTCTTGTTGGCGATACCGTAAACCTGTGACAGCAAAATTATTCAGTCAGGCTAAACGGTGTTGGCACGCTATTACATCACCGACACCTATTTCCATAGTTAATTTGATTCAGCAGCATAACCTGGATTGCTTGCCCAATATATTCAACGTGCTTAAACGCCATTTGCAAGAGTTACCTAATTCACAAACTGGATTGAGCTTGACACAACACCTCGCACTAAAGGTCTTGAGCTCGCAAAATCGTTCAATTCCCATCAAAGATTGGTTTGAGCAATATCAACAACTAGAACCTCTTCCTTACCTAGGAGACGTGATGTTTTACGCGTTACTCCTCCCTCTAGCACAGTGTCAAACACCTTTGATCACGATTGAGTCACGTGAAAGGCACTGGTGGGAACAAAGCGTCCGTATCACTGAGGCTGGCAAGCAGTGTTTGGAAGGCTTAATACGAGCGAAACAATGCTATTGGGTTGGAGGGATTAAAAATACCAGTCAAAGTTATTGGAGCTGGGATCACCTCCAACTAACTACACTTGCCAACCATCATTGAGTTGACAAATATGAAAGCATAAAGGGTTCGTTGGCTCTGATGAACACTCAATACTAAATTATCCCTAAAGAAGCGACCGCTAGCCTGAATATAACTTAAATAGTTATGCAGAAATGCATCCACTCAAAGAGAGTATGCACTCTATCTCTTATTAAAATTTATTGTAAATCCTCTTTGTTATCGGTTGTATATTCGATAAAAGTGTTAAAATACAAACTTTTCATCCGGCCAATTCGTTAATATTTGGTTAAAATCCCATTTTTATTAGTGATGAAGTTCACATCTATTAACCATTTAGAGGATTATTCTTTCGTATTTTCTCACTCCGCTGCTAATCTGCTCGCCGCTTTGAAGTGAACTCAAGGTGCATAACTATAAGGAGTGTTCTCATGAATACCAAGAAACCGATGTCGCTTACCAGCCGCGTAATTTTAGGTATGGTTGCGGGTATCTTGACAGGATTTGCAATTCGCACACTTTTTGCCGACAACGGATTTGTCGACGCATACATTGTTAATGGATTATTCGAAGTTGGTGGACAGATCTTCGTTGCCAGCTTAAAAATGCTTGTTGTACCGCTAGTATTTGTTTCGTTAGTTTGTGGTACTAGCTCTCTCAAAGACCTCTCTACACTGGGTCGCATGGGCGGTAAAACCCTCGCTTTCTACGTTACGACAACGGCTATCGCGATTACGCTTGCTCTAACTATGGGTACTCTATTCCAGCCAGGGGCAGGGGCAGATCTAACGGCAGCAAGTTCATTCAAATCAGCCGAAGCGCCATCTTTAGGTCAGGTGATCATCGATATGTTCCCGACCAACCCAATCAGCGCAATGGCAGAAGGTAAAACTCTGCAAGTTATCGTGTTCGCCGTGCTATTCGGTATCGCGATCAGTGCAGCGGGTAAACCAGGCGAACGCATCGCAGCATTCTTCTCTGATCTGAATGAAGTGATCATGAAGCTGGTCGCGATTTTGATGAACTTGGCGCCTTATGGGGTGTTCTTCTTAATGGCGAAGCTATTCACTGGTCTTGGTCTGGGCGCGATCGTCAATCTGGCAGAGTACTTCTTAGTACTGGCTGGTACGCTTGTCCTACACGGTCTAGTTACTTACAGCTTAATGTTAAAAGGTTTCACAGGTCTAAACCCAATTACGTTCCTACGTAAGATGGAAGACGCAATCATGTTTGCTTTTTCTACAGCATCATCGAACGCGACCATTCCAGTGACAATGGAAACAGCAAAACACCGCATGGGCGTAGATAACCGTATTTCATCATTCACTGTTCCTCTAGGTGCAACCGTGAATATGGACGGCACAGCCATCATGCAAGGTGTCGCAACCGCATTTATTGCTCAAGCATTCAATATTGATTTGAGCATGGGCGATTACATGATGGTTATCATGACCGCAACACTTGCGTCTATCGGTACCGCAGGTGTTCCTGGTGTGGGTCTTGTCATGCTTGCTATGGTATTGAACCAAGTTGGTCTGCCGCTTGAAGGTATCGCGCTCATCATGGGTGTTGACCGTCTTCTTGATATGATTCGTACCGCGGTAAATATCACTGGTGACAGTGCTGTAACCGTCATCGTTGCAAAATCAGAGGGTGCATTGGATGAGGCTCGCTTCAACGACCCAATGGCAGGCGTAGCCGAAGAAGAAGTGCATCTTAAACGCGCTGACGCCTAAATCGTTCTACGATTACCATTCTGAAATTATATAGTCCTGTCTAAAAGAAAGCCCCGATGGAAACATCGGGGCTTTTGTTTTCTCCGCGTCTAGAAATATTCTTTCTAATCCGCCATCGAATTCAGTTTTTCTCTGGCTTGTGCTTCGTGTTCTTTAGTGATGGCATTACCGACTGAGTTCGCGGCTAAGGTAAGTGCTGCCATATCATCGGTAAAGCCGACGCCAGCGAGTACGTCTGGCACCATATCGGTTGGTAATACGAAGTAAGCCAATGCACCACCTAAAATCGCCTTATGGCGAACAGAGGTGTTAGAATCTGTCATCGCGAGCCATGATTTTATGCCCATTACGGCAATTTCTTCACCCGCTTTCTTAACCGAACCTTTCATTTTTCGCCAGAATGTTTTTTCATCTGGCGCTTGCATCGTTTGATCTTTGGCGTCTTTCGGCGCCGATTTTACAGACATTGTTGTGGTCATCGTTGCCTCCGAAATTTATGACTATGTCCAACATATTAATAAATCGAACCTGAACGCAAGATTAATAACAAGAAATGATAGTAAAGTGAAACACAGATAAAAAATCCCCAAACCGAAGTCCGGGGATTATTGCCTTGGAAACAAACAGCTTTGGGAACCAAGTTTTAGAAGCAAAATGCCTTATTGAGCAATCTTCTCCAATACACGCATCAGCATTTTGATACGTGGTTCGATAGACTCAAGCAACAAGTACTCTTGATCGCTGTGGAAGCCCGCACCGATAGGTCCTAGACCATCCAAAGTTGGAACACCAAGAATCGCCGTGTTGTTTGCATCAGAGCCACCACCTACTTCTTTCCAGTTGATGTCGATAGCCAGTTCACTTGCGGCTTCTTCAACTAGCATCATCAGGCTTTCTGTTTGTGGGCTTGGCACCATAGAAGGCTTATAAGCTTCACGAACCAACTCAATTCTCACGCCATCAACGAATGGTGTTTCCAGCATGCCATTTAGCTTGCTATCGACATCATCGTATTCTTCGTTGCTCCAGAAACGCACATCCACGATCGCTTCCGCGTGCTCAGGGACGATGTTCGCACCGTTGCCGCCAGAAACAATACCGACGTTCAGCGTAGTACCAGATTCAAAGTTGGTCATTGCATTGACTGCAAGAATCCAATTCGCCATCTCAGTGATTGCGCTGCGACCATTTTCTGGCTCGTTACCTGCGTGAGCTGCAACGCCATTAAAGGTCATTTTGTAGCGAGCCATGCCTTTACGCGCTTTCACTAAACCGCCATCTGCACGTGCTGCTTCTGCAACCAGTACATTCTTAGCGTTTTTCGCTACTGATTGAATCCAATCCACAGAGTCCAGAGAACCCGTTTCTTCATCTGGGTTCATGCAGATAGCGATAGACAGCTTATCCAACACCGCTTGGTCTAGGTTGCGCATCGCGTATACGATGTTCAGCAAGCCAGATTTCATGTCCGAGACGCCCGGACCGTAAGCTTTCTCTGCATCTTGAGACATTGGACGAAGCTCAGCAGTACCCACGGGGAACACTGTATCCATGTGACCAATCAGCATCACGTCGATTTGCTCAGCTTCCGGCTTGTTTCGAACTTCAAGACCGATGCCCGCTTTGCCACAGTCGATGCGTTTTACGCTCCAACCTGACATCGCTTGGTACTTCTCTTCAAATTGAGAAGCGATAAACTCGATACCATCAGTCGTGTAAGTGCCACAATCCACATTAATCAGCGGACGTAGCTCTTCTAGATATTCATTTAGAGAGAATTGCATGACTCACTCCTAGACAAACAGATTCATCACCAGCATTGCGCCAAATGCGTTCAATACTGAGATTGCAATCATAACTGGGATGTAACGACCTTCAGTACCGATTGGCCCCATGATACGACCCATGTACTGAACTTGAGAGCCCATTAGGTAGATAGCAGGTGCAAGAATCGCAATGTGCGTGCCGTTAAGGAGACCTTGGTCAAACAGCGTGATAACCACACCCACTGCGCCACCCATCGACATCCAAGCACCGATCAATACCGCTGCAGCTTCACCCGGAAGACCAAACACCGCCATGATTGGAGAGAACACCGTGCCCATCAGATCCAGCGCGCCAGTGATTTGTAGCGCCTTGATGATAACAAATGCCATCAATACGTTAGGCACCGTAGAGGTAGTCGCAATCACCCAACCTTTCTTAGCACCTTCGACGAAGATATCCGTCACCATTGGTTTTTTCGCTTTAACGTCACCCATTATGCCGTCTCCTCTTTTAAGTTCTCTGATTTGTTTTGGTCTTGCTTGTCTTCTTTACCTTCCGTCATGTTCAGGTAGATACGGAACAGGTTCGCGCCGATGATCTTAAATGCGAACATCACCACAACTGCTAAACCAATAGAAGACGTTACTGCTAGAGAGCCGTCAGCCATCGTCAGTGTGAACAGCACAGCACCCGATGAGAAGAAGTTCACGATGGTTGCACCTGCAGTGAACTGGAACATGGTAAATACGTCCGTTTCACGCTTAGTTAGGTGACCTTCATCTTTTAGCTGACGCGTCATTGCCGCACCTGCATCGGTACTTTGTAGAGAAGCAATTAAAGCCAGACCAGAGTTACCAGGGATGCCCATTAGAGGACGTAGAAGAGGAGTAAGAAGCTTACGAGCTGCTTCAAGTGCACCGTAGTGCTCAAGTACGTTGATCATACCTAAGGCGAACATAACAGTTGGAATCAAAGTAAGTGCGAAAATGAAACCGTCGCGAGCACCGCTACCACCAGTACCGCGAAGCGACGTTGTTGCAACTTGCACACCGTCAGCCGTTTCGGTGACACCATACGCCACCTTGCCGAAAGAGCCATTGAGCGTTGTAAAATCGAATACACCGTACCATTCGCTAGATTGCATCAGGCCAGAAAAGAACACAACCGCAAACGCCAGAGCAACGTAGCACCCCAGTGTAACTTTACGCTCAGTTTGAACAGGAATTTTCATAACATTACCTACACATGTGGAACTTAACACATATGCTCACCTGAATAATGTGCTAGAGAGATGATCAAAATCAATCCGCCTGCCGAACATTATCGCGACTCAGTTATGAAGTTTTGTTTTATGATTCCAATCACAATTGAAAGATAATAAAAATTTGTGCCAACAATTAGGTATTTTAATCTATATCGATAGCTCACGACTTCTTCATCAACTCAACAAATGATTCTGACGAATATTGCTTTCTACAACATTCATGACGTACTTCATACTTTGGCATTGAGGCAATATCGATTAACTCGAAAGTAACATTCAGCCACGAAATTTAGGTTAGGATGGCCCGGTCATATGTAAACGGCATAAACCAGAATTAACAGGACTATACGACCCATTGTTACGCTCACAATATAAAATAGCCAAATGGACACTCGCCCTCGTGCTTTGGGTGGTGATGATATGCTTAAGCCAAAATTCTGGTTTCTCGAAAAGCTGCCCGAAGGCTCACCAAATACAGAGTCAGCAAGATGAGAGTGTGAATTTATCGCCATCTTGCGACCTTTCAGAAAAGCTGGTTCAAGCGTACCAACATCAGTTTGATCATATTCTTATTCCATTTTTTCTGTTTGCTTTGATTGTGGCGCTGCCGATGACAACCACAGCAATTCGTTATCTGGAATACACAGAACCGATACCGGAAAAGTATCGGGTTCACCTAAAACTTTGCGTGTTTAGAGAATAAAGCCAGCAAGGCGAGAGACCTTTCTGCCTGACTTTTGTACATATTTTATTCACTTCACATAACAAACAACGAAATTTAAAAGTTTTAGGAAATATTATGACATTCACTCGTACACTTTTGGCGTTAACGATGGCTATCGTATCTGCCGTATCTTTCGCATCAGAAAAGACCGCAGAACAAAAGCTAGAGGAAGTTAATCAGATACTAAAAGATAACCCTCAAATTCTTGATTCATTGCACCAAAACCTTCAAGAGTACATTGCGTATCAACAGTCATTTGGCGACACCTTGAAGGAGGTTCGTCAATATCTAAGTGATGGCAAACATTCCTCTTTTGGTGCTGAAAACCCTGAGTTAACCATTATTAACGTAACAGACTACAGCTGCCCTTTTTGTAAACGTTTAGAAGGAGAGCTGGTCAAAGTTGGTAAGGAATATCCGCAGGTAAAAGTGCTTAACCTCAATGTCTCTTTTAAAGAACAATACGAGAAAAACGGCTACAACTCGGCAAGTTACGCATTAAATGTTTGGCAAAACCAGCGAGATAAGTACGAACAAGTGCATGAGTTATTGGTGAAAAAACCGGGCGCACATGACGCACGTTCCTTAAATCAAATCGCGAAAAAAACGGGGACAGAAGCGCAGCTTGTCGACGACAAAGAGACCAAGGCGTTGCTTGATAAAAACTATCAGTATTTCACGCAACTTGGTTTACGCGGCACGCCTGCGTTAATCATTAATGATCAAGTCATTCCTGGCTATGTGCCGTTTGACGAGCTAGAACAAGTCATCGACCAAGAACTGGCGAACTAAAACAACAAAGCCCTTCCCTGATAACTCAAGGAAGGGCTTTTTCTATCTAGGCTTAAAACGAAGTTCTAACTACTTTTCGCGACCCACAAACGCCACAACGACTTTGTCATTGCCAAGCGAGCGAGAGAACACATACGCACCTTCTTGTTCAATCACTTGATGTTGACCTGCACCAATCGCTGGGTGCGCTTTACGGAACTGACCAAGGGTTTGCCAGTGTTTGAGTAGCGCTTGCTTCTCATCCGATAGCTTCCACACCATGTCAGAACGTGTGCCTTGGTGGAAATCATCCGCGTAAGGACCAATGTTACGACCAATTTCATCACCATAATAAACCTGAACAGCACCAGGACTCAGAAGCAGTGCATTCGCGGCGTTACGCTGCATACCGTAATCTTTGAAGCGAGAGAAGAACAGCTCGGTATCGTGAGAAGACATGTAGCTCACAGGGTTAAAGTCTTTCTCATTGGCGATAGTATCTGCGTAACTTTGGTAAGTGTCTGCCATTTGGCTGAAACACGCCGCGCCTTTGTCTAACTTCTTCTGCATGTCGAAGTTAATCAACGCGTCAAAGCCATCGTCAAAGTAAGGGCTGCGATAAGCGGTATGTCCCCATACTTCACCCATCATCCAGAATGGCTGACCTGACTTACCGTTCTCTTTACGCCATTGCTCAAGGCTGCTTGATGCCTCTTCTTTCAAGCGTTTCCACACATCGCCTTCAACGTGCTTCACCGTGTCGACACGGTAACCATCAATACCAAAGCGTTTCACCCAATCAGTTTGCCACTCAATTAGGTAGTTCGAGACGGTGTAATTATCACGCGCCTCAACGCGAGTGCCAGGGTTATCCAATAGCCATTGAGCTGGCTTCACGGCTTTGTCTGATTCAGTGATAAAGTCAGGCAAACCCGCCAATGACATGGTGATATCACTGCTGCCCGGAGCTGGGTATCCCGGTAGACCTGTTCTTATCCAGTCACCGCCCCACCATTTCGCCCAGTTTGGACTCTGGTAATCAATATTCTGGTGGTAGCTATGCCAATTTTCACCCGCTTTTGGTTGCCAATCCCCCCACTTCTTAGGTAGTTCAGCGTTTGGTTTTAACACCTCAATACCATCAAATTGCAAATCGGCTAACGTTGAGTAACCGGTGTGGTTGATTACTGCGTCCATCAATACTTTAAGGCCACGTTTGTGTGCCTCTTCCACCAGCTTTTTCAGGTCATCTTCGTTACCGAAGTTCTCATCAATCTTGGTGAAATCACGCGTCCAGTAACCGTGGTAAGCGTAAAATGGGAATGAGCCGCTATCGCCGCCGCCCACAAAACCATGCACTTGCTCAACGATTGGCGACAGCCAAATTGCATCTGTACCTAGGCTCTTGATGTAATCTAGCTTTTCGATCACGCCTTTTAGGTCACCACCGTGGAAGGTACCAATCTCTTCTTTGCCGTCTTTCTTGCGCCCATAGCTGTTATCATTGCTGGTATCGGCATTGTTAAAACGGTCGACCATCACGAAGTAAATGTTGGCATTACGGTAATCAAACGGTACTGCTTCTTTGGTTTTCTTCACTGGCTCTAGTAGCACCAAACCGCCGGAATCTTTGCTTGGTGTCAGCGATACTTGCTGATCTTTTACTTCGACCATTTGACCAGAATAGGCATCACGCAACTTGGTGCCATCGGGGAAACTGTCACCCAGCGCGATGGTGACTTCGCCGCCTTGGTAAACCTCACATTGCACTTGTGGGATTGGGCGTTTGAATTCTGTCTTGGCAGCTTTCTTAGGTTCACGCTTGAAGCGTAGAGTTTTGGCTTCCGCATCAAAAGCAAAAGAGTAATCGCCAGTAAAACGGATTTTTAACGGCAGTTCTGTTGGTTTTCCGCAGTTCAGCGCGATAGGTTTGTTGAATTTGACCTTCTGACCATCAGGCGCGACACAGTCGCCTTCAACACCCGTGATTTTGAGCGTGTATCCGTCTTTGGTTAAGGGCACAACCAAAGGTTGCTCTGCACTTAAAGGAAAGTCACGGCTGTTGGTCGTGGTAGAAATGGTGATGTTTGGCTCGGCGATGGCACTTGCCGATGCAAGCAATAAGGTCGTCGTAATCAGATTCAGTTTCATCGTTCAGTCCATTGGTTGCGCATAGGCGCAGTATTCGTGTTGTAGTTTTATTCACACTAATAGTAAATGGATGAAAAACTGAGCACATCATTCTGAAAAGCTACGCCCTAAAGCTTGTGACGCTTCACATTTTGCTTTTATGGGGGCGTAGTTCTACTTATGAGCAGGGTAAAAAGGAGTTTAAAGCTGAACGCTACCAAGGTTACGCATTTGTCTCATCGCCCAATTGACGCGGCTGATGGTGTAAGAAGTCTGAGGGTAAACTTTGATGCGATACGGATTTGGCAGCACCACCGCAAGCCTTGCTGCTTGGCGTGTTGAAAGTTGTTTAGCAGGAATACCAAAGTAGTTTTGCGCAGCGGCTTCCGCGCCATAAATACCTGGACCAAACTCCACCACATTCAAATACACTTCAAGAATGCGTTTTTTACTCCACATTGCTTCCATCAGCAGAGCAAAATAAAGCTCATACGCTTTGCGCACATAAGAGTGTGAAGGAAACAGAAACACGTTCTTTGCAGTTTGCTGAGTAATCGTGCTCGCACCGCGAGAGGGACCGTTCTCGCCAGACTCTGAGATCACTTTAAACAAGGAATCAAAATCCACTCCGTAATGGGTCGGGAACTTTTGATCTTCTGTCGCAATCACGGCCAGTTGAATGTGTTTAGAAATATCACTCAAAGGCACCCATTCATTTTGACTCTCTTCAGGAAATCCTTCAGGAGGAGAAATTATGCGGCTGATCTTCCATCCCCAAATTGGTGGATCGATGTATTTCACTATGCCAACGAGCATCACTGGTAAAAGCAAAAGCACCAATAAGATATTGAACAGAAGGGATTTAATCTTTCTCAAAGTCCGACCTAGCCTGATTTCATAAAACAATATGATGCAAGTATAGAGTATGCAGTCTGTTTATCGTTAGTGAAAACTTGGTTAAAAAAAAGCCCGATTTACAATGTAAAACGGGCTTAGAATTTGATTAGACTAAATTATTTGTGCAGCTTGTAGAACACGGTTGAAAGTGGAGGCAAACGAAGCTCAAGTGATTGAGGCAGTGATTCACTTTCGACTTGTTCCGTTTTCACACTGGTCAGCACTTTAAAATCGCTTCCGCCGTATTTGCTGTCGTCCGTGTTCAGCAGCAGTTCGTATTGACCTGCATTTGGAACACCTAAACGGAAACGCTCGTGTGGTACGGGCGTAAAGTTGGTGATGATGAGAATACGCTCACCCTCTTTACTGATACGCTCGTGCGCTAGGATGCTTGCATCTGCCTCGTCTTGTAGACGCCACTCAAAACCAGCAGGAACACAATCTTGATCGTGCATCGCCGCTTCATTTCGGTACAAGTGGTTCAAATCGCGCATCAGCTTTTGAACGCCTTGATGACGTTCGTATTCCAGCAAGAACCATTGCAACTGATCATCGTGGTTCCACTCCGCCGTTTGGCCGATTTCCGCGCCCATGAAGTTCAGCTTTTTGCCCGGTTGACCATACATATAACCGTAGTATGCACGTAGGTTTGCGGTTTGCTGCCATTCATCGCCCGGCATCTTGTTATGGATAGAGCCTTTTCCGTACACCACCTCGTCGTGAGAGAGAGACAAGACGTAGTTTTCGCTGTGCGCATAAACCAGCGGGAAGGTGATGGTATTGTGGTGGTATTTGCGGTGAACAGGATCTTCTTTGATGTATGAAAGACTGTCGTGCATCCACCCCATATTCCACTTGAAGCCAAAGCCTAAACCACCCATAAAGGTTGGCGCAGACACACCCGGAAACGCCGTTGACTCTTCCGCAATCGTCATCGCATTCGGGAAGTGCTTGTACACTTCTTCGTTCATCCATTTTAAGGTTGCGATTGCGTCGTAGTTTTCGTTGCCACCATCAACGTTCGGGACCCACTGATCGTGGCTACGTGAATAATCGAGATAGAGCATCGACGCAACAGCATCGACACGAATGCCATCAATATGGAATTGTTCAAACCAGTACAGCGCATTCGAGACAAGGAAGCGACGTACATGTTCACGGCCTAAATCGTAAATGTAGGAGTTCCAATCTTGGTGCCAACCGCGACGAGGATCTGGATCATGGAACAGAGGCGTACCATCAAAGTTAGCTAAACCATGATCATCCGATGGGAAATGCGCAGGAACCCAATCCAGCACTACACCGATACCAACTTGGTGACACGCATCCACGAAGAATTTGAAATCATCAGGTGAGCCAAAACGGCTAGTTGGTGCAAACAAGCCAACAGGTTGATAGCCCCATGAACCATAGAATGGATGCTCAGACACAGGCATCAGCTCAACGTGGGTGTAGCCCATATCCACAAGGTATGGCACCAACTGCTCCGCGAGTTCGCGGTAGTTCAGGAAATCACCGTTCTCGTCGCGCTTCCATGATCCAGCATGTAGCTCGTAAAACGATAACGCTTCATCACGCTTTTGTGTCACTGCACGGTTTTGCCATTTCGCATCTTGCCATTGGTAACGCTTGTGATCGTAGGTAATGGATGCGAACGATGGGTATTGCTCAGAGTAGAAACCCCAAGGGTCTTGTTTGTGTGGCAACCCTTCCCCATTTGGCCCTTTGAGCTCAAATTTGTATTGTACCCCCTCTTCCAAACCAGGAATGAATAGGCCCCAGATACCGTAGTCTAAGCGTTGCATTGGATGACGACGGCCATCCCATTGGTTGAAGCAACCCACAAGGCTAACAGCAGATGCATGTGGTGCATAAACAAGGAAACGCACACCAGAGATGTTTTCACCGCCACGTTCTAGCGTGACAAAGTGTGCGCCCATGTAGTGATACATGTCTTTTGGCGTATGCAGATGCTCGTACTCTTGGTAGATATTGTGGTACTGGTACGGGTCATCAATAATTTGTTCAACACCATTCCAATCGACCGCTAAACGGTAGTGGGTCAGGTGTAAATCGCGTTGCTCTTTTAAGATGAAACCGCTGTCGCCATCACGCTCAAGCGCCACGCGAGGTTCACCATTAACAAGCAGTTCAACCTTGTTTGCGCCCGGCATCCAAACTCTCAGCGAAGCTTCGTCGTCAATGAATGGACCCAGCGCCGCAAATGGATCTGAGTAAGCCGCCTCAGCAAGCAGTTCGTATGCGCGTTCGTGTTGTTTCTTTATTTTCTTGGTTTTGGTGGTTTTCAAATCTTTCTCCCTAGAGCCAACATCCTTTTCAAGACCAGAGATCTGAATCAAACATCGGTTTCTCCACAGCCAACGTTGTGAACTCACAAAAAGACTCCGCTTCTCACATTCGTTGCGTAAACGGCGTCAAAATACAAAAATGCCCGCTATTGTCGCGGGCATAATAACGGTACTTCATCCTAACGGATTGGGTTTTAGGAATGAGTGACCTAGACGGAACTTTCGTACCTCTGAGCTAACAAAATTGGTAATCAGTTCGTCCATCTACGCCACTCTAGGCATCTTACTTACTCGCCTGTGCACGAACTTCAGTAAGGCGTTTAGAAATACGATTCACATCTTCACGGCTGAAGATTTCATCTAGGTTCATCGACAATTTACGACGCCAGTTTGGATACTCATCCACCGTACCAGGAATATTGACCGGTTGATCCATTTCTAGCCAGTCTTCAAGCTGCACACTAAGCAGTGCAGAGTCACCCGCGGCTACGTGCAGTTGCAGCGCTTCGCTTAGGTATGAATCCATTGGCACGTACTGAGCATCATGACCAATGCCTTCTGGCAGATAGCCATGCCAGCGAACACTGTCTAGAATGCCTTGTTTGCACTTCAAGCGGTCAGCGAATAGGCCTTTCAACTGCTGCTCATCAGGGTACAGACCAATCTCACGCCCCATCTTCAAGTCATCACAGTGCCAGAAACCGCGTAGTGTTGGCATATCGTGCGTACACAGCGCAGCCATAGACTGCTCAGCGTAGTGCTTCGGAGAAATAAAACCGCCGTCGTCTTTTGATGTTTCGAAGAAGAAGACTTTGTACGAATGCACACCCGCATCACGAAGGATATCAACGATTTCATCAGGTACAGTACCCAAGTCTTCACCGATTACAGAACACTGATGACGGTGAGATTCCAACGCTAGGATTGCTAGCATGTCTTCCACTGGGTAGTACAGGTATGCGCCTTCTGTCGCTTTCTCGCCTTTTGGAATCCACCAAAGGCGAAGCAGGCCAAGTACGTGGTCGATACGCAATGCTCCACAATGCTTCATGTTAGCACGTAGCAATTTGATGTAAGCGTCGTAGCCAGTCGCTTCTAAAACCTGAGGGTTAAGCGGAGGCAGACCCCAGTTTTGGCCTAGTGGACCAAGTACATCTGGTGGTGCACCGATGCTTGCATCCAATACTAGCGCGCCTTCATCAGCCCATGTTTCACTACCAGAATCAGCAACACCAACCGCAAGGTCACGGTATAAACCCACAGCCATGCCTTTTTCTTCGGCTAGCGCTTGCGCTTCTTTGATTTGATCGTCTGCAATCCATTGCAGGTACATGTACAAGTGAACACGATCTTGGTTGTCCTTAATGTACTTCTGAGTACCAGCTGCGTCGAATGTGCGGTATTTCTCAGGGAATACAGGCCAACCCCACATGTTTGCATCTTCTGCATGTAAATCAGCATGAAGTGCATCGAATGCAGCTTGATGTAGCAAGCTGTCGCCGCCTTTTTCAACAAAGTCCAAGAAGGCACGAGCGCGATCGGTGTTCTTGTCTAAATGGCGAGCTTTAAACTCACTGAATAGCAGCGGAAGAACGCTCATTTTTAGTTGCGAAACTTCCGTGTAATTCACCCAATGAGAGTCTCGCGCTTTTTGTAAACGTTGTTGGAACTCTGCGCTACCAACACGCTGTTGTGCTTCTGCACTTAGCGCGAATTCAGGTACAGAGCTTACGTCGATGTACATGATGTTCAACCAACGACGAGAAGACGGGCTGTATGGGCTTGCCCCTTCTGGATTCGCAGGGAACAGCGAGTGAATAGGGTTCAAGCCAATGAAGTCACCGCCACGAGAGGCAATATCACTCACCAGTTGTTTTAGGTCGCCAAAATCACCGATGCCCCAGTTATGCTGAGTACGCAGTGTGTAAAGCTGGATACTAGGACCCCATAGCTTTTTGTGTTGGTTTAGATCGTCTTGTTTGAAACACGCTTTCGGCGTAATGATCAATGACATCTCGTAAGGTGTTTTACGACGCTTACGACTGATGATCAGTTTGTGATAACCCCAAGCCAAGTTCTTTGGCAATGCAAACACTAGAGGGCCACCCTCAGCACGCTCATCACGAACAATTTGGGACTGAAGATAGCCTTCAAGTACCTCTCCTTGTTCTGTTTCTAAACGCCAGCTGAATTCACTCTCACGAGCACTCGTACCTAGGTTTAGTTCCACTTCGACTGGTTCGCCGTCGCGTAAAACAAGAACAGGGGCTAGTACGTCTTTTTTATGTTTCTTTTCAGCAGAAGCCAGTAGTTTTTCATCACTGCTAGTATCGTAGCCAAGCGAAGCGAGCAAGCGGCGTAGCGTCTCCTCAGACACTTTAGCCTCATCTCCCCAAGCACTGACATAGCTATCAGCCAATCTCGCCATTTCCGCGACTTTCTTTAATGCTGTTTGTTCTTTCATCGCTTTCTCCGAAGGTAATACCAACACCTTCCATGTAGGGTTTTATTGTTATCAATAACTTCTTTTGGAAAATGACCAAAGGTAGCGCTTGGCTACCTTGGTCTAAACTAGGTTCTATTAGCGTTTCACCGCTTCAAGTTTCCAGATATTGTTCACGTAGTCGCGGATTGAGCGGTCTGACGTGAACTTGCCAACAAGGGCGGTATTAAGAATGGCCTTCTTCGCCCAGCCAGCTTGATCTTTATATTGTTCGCTCATGTCTTCGTGCGCTTTCACGTAAGATGCAAAGTCCGCAAGACATAAGTACGGGTCACCGCCGTCTAGTAGGCTGTCATACGTTGCACGCAGTAAGCCTGGTTGACCTGGTGTGAACTCTTCACCCAATAGCAAGTCCATTGACGCTTTGAGTAGGTGATCCGCATTGTAGTAATCAAATGGGTTGTAACCTTGAGCTTTCAGCGCTTTCACACCTTCAACATCTAGACCGAAGATGTAGATGTTCTCATCGCCTACTTCCTCACGAATCTCAACGTTTGCACCATCCATTGTACCGATAGTTAGCGCACCGTTTAGCGCCATCTTCATGTTACCTGTACCTGATGCTTCTTTACCCGCTAGCGAGATTTGTTGAGAAACGTCAGCCGCAGGGATAATGATTTCAGCCATGCTCACGCGGTAGTCAGGGATGAATACCACTTTCAGCTTGTTACCGATGCGAGGATCGTTGTTCACCTTGTCTGCAATCTTGTTGATTGCGAAGATGATTTCTTTCGCTAGGTGGTAACCCGGTGCTGCTTTTGCTGCGAAGAACACAACGCGTGGCGTACACTCAAAACCTGGTTCATTAAGAATACGGTGGTACAGAGACAGTACGTGTAGCAAGTCTAGATGCTGACGTTTGTACTCGTGCAGACGCTTGATTTGGACATCGAAGATTGCATTAGTATCGAGCTCGATACCCATGTTCTCTTTCACCCAAGTTGCTAGGCGTTCTTTGTTCTCTTTCTTCACTGCCATGAATTCTTTTTGGAATGTCGCGTCAGTAGCGTACTTCGCAATACCTTCAAGTTGCTCTAGTTTCGCTGGCCATTCTGGGCCGACTTTCTCAGTGATAAGCTGAGACAGACCTGGGTTACAGAACTTCAACCAGCGACGTGGCGTAATACCGTTCGTTACGTTGTGTAGACGTGTCGGGTACATTTCGTGGAACTCTGGGAATAGGTCTTTCTTAACCAATTCAGAGTGAAGTGCTGCTACACCGTTTACTGCGTAAGAGCCGATTACACATAGGTTTGCCATGCGAACCATGCGGTGGAAACCTTCTTCGATGATAGAAAGCTTCTGTTGCTTCGCGACATCACCCGGCCACATTGCACGTACGTCTTGTAGGAAGCGGTGGTTGATCTCGTAAATGATCTCCATGTGACGTGGTAGCAGGTGCTGGATTAGCGACTCTGGCCATGTCTCTAGTGCTTCTGGAAGTAGCGTGTGGTTGGTGTACGCAAATGTCTTAGAGCTGATTTCCCAAGCCGCTTCCCAAGCTAAACCTTTTTCATCCATCAGGATGCGCATTAGTTCAGGAATCGCAATCGTTGGGTGTGTATCGTTAAGCTGGATAGTCTCTTGCTTAGGTAGATCCGCTAGCGAGTAGCCCGCAGCTTCGTGGCGACGTAGGATGTCACGTACAGACGCTGCTGAGTGGAAGTACTGCTGCATTAGACGCAGTGTTTTACCTTTCTCGTGGTTGTCATTCGGGTAAAGCACTTTAGTGATGTTACCTGCGTCGATCAGTGCGTGCTGAGCTTCGAAGTAATCACCATTGTTAAAGCTTGCTAGTGAGAATGGTGCAATCGCCTGACATTCCCAAAGACGTAGCGGGTAAACCGTGTCTGATTCGTAACCCACAATTGGAAGATCCCAAGGCATTGCTCTTACTGTCATGCCTGGTACCCATTTGCGAACCTCTTTACCGTTCTCGTTAATCACTTCAACGTGACCGTAGAAACCGATCTCTTGCGCAAGTTCTGGACGCGCAATTTCCCAAGGGTAGCCTTCTACACCGCGCCATGCGTCAGGTGCTTCTTGCTGGCGACCATCTTTGAATGACTGTTTAAATAGACCGTATTCGTAATGTAAACCATAGCCGACAGTTGGGAATTCTTGTGCCGCACATGAATCCATGAAACACGCAGCCAGACGACCAAGGCCACCGTTACCCAATGATGGGTCGCGCTCTTCTTCTAGCAGATCAGTTAGGTTGTAACCTAGTTCAGCCATTGCTTCTGTTACTTGTTCGTACAGACCCATGCTGATTAGGTTGTTACCAGTCAAACGACCGATAAGGAATTCTAGCGAAAGGTAGTTAACGCTCTTCGCACTTTTAATGCGTGGATCTTCTTCTGTCGCAAGCAAATCTAGAGTAGTAAATTCAGCCAGAGCATGCCCCATTGCTAGGTACCATGCGCGGCTGTCTGCGTTTTCAATCGTATGAGCGTAAGTTACAGATAGGTGTTTCTTTACGCTTTCTTGGAACGACTTCTTGTCAAATTGTTTTTGTTGAGTAGGTTTCATTACGAAATTCTCACGTCTTTTGGTAATTCATCTGCCATACATCGTGCATTTACCTCTGTGAATAAACATCCTCCTAATTCTCATCCTTTGAAGGAGGAGGGCTGAGGGCGTAGAGGGGGTACCATTGCTAGGTTAGTGATCCAAATCTCAACAAAGTGAACTTTGCACCAGTTCTTAGTGATTTTGATCACAATGGAATGTGAGAAAGGTTAAAACCCGTTCATGACGCTTTTTATAGTCCACTCATCTGATGATGTGAAAATTGTAATATCGGTCACATTAACTCGGTCAGCGTAGAAGAACTTTTCGTAATCTATGTGCAACGCGATCTTAACGCTAACGAAACAAACGATATTTAAGTGACGACAATCACAAATAAAGGGCGTAGTTGATGGTAAATCCATCAACCCTTGAGAATTAGGAAGTGGATCAAAGTAACGAACATTTCTGATGTCGTAACATCCCACTCAGCTCACAGGATTGTACGCTTTTTATACAAACTAGAATTAGGCGATGTGAGTTATTTCTAGTTTTCGCTAGCTTTTATATCTAAGTGACCGTATGGAATGGTTTTTCAGACGGACGCAAGCCCCAACAGTAGCGACATTATCCGGCATTCAAACAGTGTTTTTGATGCTGATGACATCATTCAGTAAGACGGCTTTCAAGGGAGCTTTACTAGAATGATCACGTTGCTGTCATTTGGGTATACATAAATAAGGACATAACTACTAATGTGGATTCCATCTAAGCTTACTCGACCAGGACGCCTGCACAATGCCATCGTGCGCCCACGAGTGTTGGACTTACTACAGCAAGCGCCTTACTACAAATTGGTTTTATTCCGCTCCCCAGCAGGTTACGGAAAAACAACAATGGCAGCGCAGTGGCTATCCGATAAGCCAAACGTCGGTTGGTACAGCATTGATGACAGCGATAACGACGGCTTTCGCTTTGTAAACTATCTGCTTCAAGCATTAAACAAAGCCACCAACTTCAGTTGCGCTAACGCACAAAAACTGGCGGAAAAACGTCAGATCTCGTCTTTACGCTCCCTATTTAGCGAAGTATTCGCTGAAATGGCTGACTTTCATCAAGAGTGCTACGTGGTGCTTGATGACTACCATTTAATCACGAATGATGAAATCCATGAATCCATGCGTTTCTTTTTAAAGCACATGCCAGACAACCTCACCGTTGTGGTAACCAGTCGTGCAGCGCCGCCTCTGGGCACTGCAAACTTACGTGTTCGTGATTTAATGATCGAAATAGGCAACGAGATGTTGGCGTTTGATACCGAAGAAACAACTCGCTTCTTTAACCAGCGTATCGCCGATGGTATTGATGAAGACATGGCGAACAGCCTAAGAACCTATGTTGAAGGTTGGCCATCGGCGATGCAGTTGATCGCATTGCAAGCCCAACATCAAAACCGCACATTGGCACAAACCGTAGAGTCGGTATCGCAGTTCAATCACGCGCACTTGTGGGATTACTTGGTCGAAGAAGTGTTTGACTTACTCGATCACGAAACTCGTCACTTTTTAATGCAAGTATCCGTGCTTGACCACTTCAATGATGAGCTAGTGTTTGCCCTTACCCAACGCGAAGATGCACTGGGAATGATTGAATCGCTTAACCGTTACGGCTTATTCATTTATCCGCTCGAAGGGGAACAGAACTGGTTCCGATTCCATAACTTATTTGGCGAGTTTTTGTCTCATGAGCGCCAAGCTCGTATTCCTCAGCAAGAAAAAGATCTCCACCGCAATGCTGCTATCGCTTGGTTACAGCAAAAAGCACCACACCAAGCGATTCATCATGCACAAAAATCGAATGATAAGGACTTAGTGGTAGAGATCCTAAACGAATTCGGCTGGAAGATGTTTAACCAAGGCGAACTCAGCACGCTGGAAAGCTCAATTAACAAGTTGGACGATGATCTGTTGTTCAGCCACCCAAAACTTACGATGCTCCGAGCATGGTTGGCTCAAAGTCAGCATCGTTATAACCAAGTGGGCCACCTGCTTGAAGAAGCGGAAGAGGAACACAAAAAGCGTAACATTGCGTTAGATATTCATTATCAAGGTCAAGCAAACGCGTTGCTTGCTCAAGTGGCTATCAACAGTAACCAGCCAGAAAAAGCTCTCGAATTAGCGGAGTTAGCGCTTAGCCAACTTGATAACACAATTTACCGTAGCCGAATTGTGGCGACTTCGGTTGTTGGTGAAGTTAACCACGTGCTAGGTAAACTAGACCGTGCTTTGCCGATGATGCAACAAACTGAAAAGCTAGCTCGTCAGTATCAGGTATATCACCAAGCGTTATGGGCAATATTGCAGCAAAGCGAGATTTTAATTGCACAAGGTTACGTGCAAGCTGCCTTTGAACTACAAGATTCCGCATTTCGTCTGATTGAAGATCAGCAGCTTCAGCATGTTCCTCTTCATGAATTTTTGCTGCGTATTCGCGCGCAAGTACTTTGGTGCTGGAACCGACTTGATGAAGCGGAAGAATGCGCGTACAAAGGTCTGCAAATTCTCGAAAACCATTCACCAAGCAAGCACTTACATAGCTATTCGATGTTGGCGCGTATTGCGATTGGACGCGGTGAATTAGACAAAGCCGGTAAATTCATTGAGCATATACAGCACTTGATGAAACAGTCGACTTACCACGTAGATTGGACTGCAAACGCTTCACTATCGTTGATTCTATTTTGGCAAGCGCGCGGGAATACCGATGCAATGCAAGAATGGCTCAACACTGCGGTTCGTCCTGAATCGGCATGCAACCACTTTTCTCAATTGCAATGGCGTAACATTGCCCGCGCCCACATTAACTTAGGCCAATATACCGACGCTCGTGCTGCGTTAGATTTCCTCCAAGGTGAAGCTCGTCGCACTAACCTAATCACAGATACTAATCGCAACTTAGTGGTTGAAGCGGTCCTTTCTGCTCGCCAAAAAGATGAGGAGCAAGCCAAGGCTCTGTTAAAAGAAGCATTAGTAATGACGAACCAAACTGGCATGGTCGGAAACTTCCTGATTGATGGTGCAACCATTGGCGGTCTGCTGGAGAAGTTGAGCCTCCGCCATGAACTGGGCGATCTTGAGCGTCACCGTGCTCAACAGTTAATGAAGGACATTTCATCGAATCAACGTAGCCGGTCGATTCACTTTGATGAAGACTTTATTGAAAAGTTGGTGAATCACCCTAATGTGCCAGAGCTAGTACGTACCAGCCCATTAACACAACGCGAATGGCAGGTTCTGGGGCTGATTTATTCAGGCTTTAGTAACGAGCAAATCGCACAAGAGCTGGATGTGGCAGGTACGACAATTAAAACCCACATTCGCAACCTGTACCAAAAGCTTAATATTGCTAATCGTAAAGAAGCCATTGTGACAGCTGAAAATTTGCTGCAGTTGATGGGATACTGAACTGCTCGATAAACGGGTTAAAACGTAAAGTAAAACACAAGGGTTGGCGTAACACGTCAGCCCTTTTTTATGACTGACAGTAAGAGAAGTGCAATTTGCAAAGCACGTAAGTAACGTTGTTCATATAAAAAAATAGCCAACCGCAATAATCGCGATTGGCTTATATTTAGTGTGAACAAATTGTATTCACTAACAACGTCAGTTGGCTAGGTGACCCTCGGCTTAAGAAGGGTCGAGCAGTATTATGCATTAATCATGCCAAAATGCAAAGACTTATTTTTGGGCACAAGATCTCATATAAGCTGGATTTATTCACGCGCAAATTATCAAAATGCAATTTGATAATGCAAATTGCAATTGCACAATGCAACCAAGATTGATAATTGATAGTAGAGTTAATCATCTCAAAAATGTAAACCAAGCATTAAAAGCTCGTTACGGCGGCATTGTCTCTTGGCGGGTAATAAAGATAGGCAATAGATTGGATATAAAACCAAGTAGTTACAGCACTATTTCATACTTTTTTCATCGCAATGTTTGTATACTCTCTGCCATCGAAACGACTTAGCATTAGAGCAATGAACTACTTAATTACTTTCTTCAAGGGAATCGCCATGGGTGCAGCAGATGTTGTACCTGGTGTATCTGGCGGCACCATCGCGTTTATCACTGGTATTTACGATACGCTGCTTGAAAGCATTCGACGCATTAACCCCTCACTTTTCTCTATCTGGCGAAAAGAAGGGGTTAAAGCCGCGTTTAATCACATCAACGGATTCTTCCTTATCGCTCTGTTTGCCGGCATTTTCACCAGTATTGCAACGCTAGCAAAGTTGATTACTTGGCTTCTTGACACACACCCGATCCCACTTTGGTCATTTTTCTTTGGTCTGATTTTGGTCTCTGTGTATCACATTATTCGTCAGGTTGAGCAACGCGATCTTGTCCGCTTTGTCATTCTGCTCGTTGGTGTCGGGTTTGCTTATAGTATTACTGTGCTCAAACCTTTACACATGGAACCAACGGCCATTAACACCTTATTCGCTGGAGCTATCGCGATTTGTGCGATGATCTTGCCGGGTATCTCTGGCAGTTTTATTTTGCTGCTGATTGGCATGTATGCTCCTGTATTAGCCGCAGTGAAAGGTTTTCAAGTCGATACATTAGCGCTATTTTTGTCTGGCTGCGTGATCGGTTTACTGTCCTTCTCTCACTTATTGTCGTGGTTACTACGCAAGTTCCGTGATTTCACCCTGATGTTTTTGACTGGATTAATGATTGGTACGTTGCCAAAGATTTGGCCATGGAAAGAAACCATCACTTGGCGCACCAATTCGAAGGGCGAACAAGTGCCATTGCTACAGCACAACCTATCACCATTTGAATTTGAACACGTGACATCACAACCTTCTCAGTTAGTACTTGCTGTCGTAATGATGCTTGCAGCCATTGCTCTGGTTTTGGGTCTAGAGAAATTCGCAGATTCAGATAAATAACTTTGGTATCAAACACATACTGAACCAAATAAAAACGGAGCCAATTGGCTCCGTTTTTATCTATTGGCTAAGGGCAAAAACATCTCAATTGAAAACTCTGCTGTATTTGATGCAATAACGTCCGTCGCGTTACTAAGAAGCTGGTCACCGAGGTATAACGCACAATTTACCGAGGTCACGAGTTGGCGAGCGGCGCATCTGTGCTACGATGCTCGTAATGTTAAGTGATAAATGCTGAACCTTAATGAAACTGTTACAAATCGCCGCTGTTTCAGCCGCATTAGTTGCGGGATTTTATGCCCCGACTCTAATAAAAAGCTTTTCTTCTTCCACTCAAAGCAAGTCAATAGATGAATACTGCTTTCTCTCTACAACCTCTTGCGTCCAAGAAAATGTTACGATGACGCTAAACTCAGAAACTGCTCAACCCTTGGTTCCTACCACTCTAAATGTTGAGTGGCATACAAGCGATGCTAAGCAACTCATCCTAAGTCTTTCAGGAAGAGAAATGGAGATGGGTGAGCCTAAGTTTTTACTGAAGCAAATCGCTCCTGGCCAATATCAAGGTGACATCATTCTCCCGGTTTGCACGGAGGATGCAATGACTTGGGTTGGTGAACTCAGTGATGGAGAGAATACCGTTTACCCTGCTATAAAAATGCAAAGATAAGGAATCGTTATGAGCCGCAATTGGTCCCTATTTCTCGTAGCTGCTTTCGCACTCGGATTTGGCGTAAAGAGCTATTTAGATAATCAGAAAACGAAGCCAGAGCAAGTGGACAGTTCCACCTCTCAACAAACGGTATTGTTTGGGGAAAATAACCAAGCCGTCAATATCTTCGATGTGAATGACCCTCGCATCCGAGTCGTCTATTTTGGCTTTACTCGCTGCCCAGACGTTTGCCCAACTTCTCTTGCAATGCTGGCAGGAGCACTGAATCAAATTGACGACGCGCAAAAAGCACAACTACGCCCGATGTTCATTTCTTTAGACCCAGAGCGTGATGAGGCCGATGCATCAGCAAAATATGCCCATTACTTCCATCCAATGATTGAAGGCCTATCGGCACCACTTGATGTAACGACACCTTTGGCACACAACTATGGTGTCATTTTCCGCAAGACAGAATTGGAAGGCTCGGAACTAAAGTACACGCTGGATCATAGCTCTTACTTTTACTTCTTGAAGCCGGATGGCACGTTAATCACTAAAGTACCGCATACGCTCTCGCCGGCACCGATTGTTGAAGCCATTTCAAAACTAACGACCGAAGGCTCTTCAAATGACGGTTAAGTCAGTGCTGAAGCAATTTTTCAATTTCCTAACTCATACCAACCCCAATGTCGAACAAGACGTCGATACGATCATTGACGCCATTGGGGGCATAGAAAACCTGCTAGAAACTGGTGCATGTGCGACTCGGCTGCGTCTTACCCTCAGAGCGACGTCCGTCATCGATAAGAACGCACTCAAAAATCATGGCGCGCATGGCGTCGTGATATTGGATGATCGTCATATCCAAATCATATACGGCTTAAAAGCCAACACGTATTCGCAGATTATGGAAGAGCGCATCACAAAACAAAGTTAATATTTTTGCAGTATAGCTACCCTCTTTAAAAAAGGGCAGCTATACTCTTTTGGCTTAATTAACTCACTTATTTATTAACCAACGAAGAGGACACAAGATGATTGTATTGAATAACACTAACTGGGCATCGCAAGGGTAACCCTAACAGCACCAACTCTGTGGCATAACCACAACTCCCCTTCTCTGCCCGGTCTTCACCGGGGTCAACTCTATCCGAATTAGACCCTAATGCGATTTGTATTAAGGCGCTTTGTTGCGTCAGGGATAATTCAATAATGAATCAAACACATACTTTTTGTGACACATTAGTTTCAACTTCAAACCCTCTAAAACAATTGGGTTGGAAACCATTTTTTCAGCAACAACTGACATTAGACGATTACGACAACACTATTTTTGCTCGTGTAATTGCGCATCACCGAAGTGGTTATTTATTGGCAACAGAAACTGGGCAAGTTCATCTTAATGCCCACCATTCTTTACCCAATATGACCGTCGGAGACTGGGTAATCTTAAATGAAGATCAGCAATTTGTTCGCTTACTGGATCGCTTGAGCCTCTTTAGCCGCAAAGCCGCTGGCAGCAAAGTGGCAGAGCAACTCATCGCAGCCAATGTGGATACAGTGTTTATCGTCTGTTCCCTTAACGACGACTTCAATTTAAGTCGTATTGAACGTTATCTTGCCTTGGCTCATGAAGCCGAAGTCGAACCCGTCATCGTGCTTTCCAAAGCCGATTTGTGTGACAATACTGATGAACTAAAAAGCCAAGTACAGAAGCTCGACCCTCTATTAGCTATAGAGACAGTCAACGGCTTAGAAATAGAGAGTGCTTCTAAACTCATGACCTGGTGCAAAGAAGGACAAACCCTCGCTTTTATCGGTTCTTCAGGCGTTGGCAAATCAACTCTTGTTAATGCATTACTCGGGCAACAAGAACAGGCAACTGGGCATATTCGTGAAGACGATAGCAAAGGGCGACATACAACTACATCGCGCTCTATCCATCTATTACCTGATGGCGGCATCTTGATTGATACTCCGGGAATGCGCGAGCTTCAACTAGCAGATTGTGAATCGGGGGTCAGTGAGGCATTTTCTGACATTGAGGCGCTCGCTCAGCGTTGTCGCTTTGGCAATTGTAAGCACCAAACTGAGCCAGGCTGCGCAGTTCAAACTGCGATTGCAAATGGCACACTTGAGGTTCGTCGTTTCAATAACTATCAAAAACTAACGCGAGAACAAGCCTTTAACGGCGCGACTTTGGCAGAGCAACGAGCACAAAGTCGACAATTCGGTAAACTTGCTCGCAATGCCATGAATGATAAGCGCAGGCGCCAACAAAGTTATTAATTTGTTGCGTTTGAGTTGTCAATAAAATCAAAGGAGACGAAAGTCTCCTTTTTAACAACTTTATTAAAAACCATTACTCATAACTAATGATAATTTTCAACATAAAAATCTTATTTAAATAACATTGAGCAAACATTTAATCCAAAAACAAACTAAAACTAGACACAAAATATTACCAAGCTAAGATATGTGATATTCAGCAAGAAAATGGCTGAATTTATAAAAACAGGATAATTGATAATCATGTGTCTTAGTGACCAGAAGCAATGCTCACCCCTTGCAATACAAGGGCATTATCGCCGTGTAATGATGGACTATTGCCCTGCCACTCTGGCATAAAATTGCAGGAATGATGTATGCAACACAACAGCCTCGTTGCCCGATATGCTCGTGGTAACCTCGTCGTCCAGATCCTTGTCGGTATCGTCTTTGGTATTTTGCTCGCGACAATTTCTCCAAGCCATGCCGAAAGCGCGGGATTAATTGGTAGCCTTTTTGTCGGTGCGCTTAAAGCGATCGCGCCAATTCTTGTGTTTATTTTGGTTGCCGCTTCAATTGCAAACCAAAAGAAAAACCAACACACTTACATGCGCCCAATCGTTGTACTGTACCTGATGGGTACATTCTTCGCGGCGCTATCAGCAGTGGTTCTAAGCTTCCTTTTCCCGACCAATTTAACGCTTGTCACCGGCGCTGAAGGTGCAACGCCTCCTCAAGGTATTGCTGAAATTCTACGCACATTGTTGTTTAAACTGGTCGACAACCCAGTAAATGCACTAGTAGAAGCAAACTACATCGGCATTCTTGCTTGGGGTGTGGGTCTGGGTCTTGCACTACACCACGCATCGGCAACAACGAAGGCCGTATTTGAAGATCTAAGCCACAGCGTGTCTCACATTGTGCGCTTTATCATTCGTCTTGCACCATTTGGTATCTTTGGCTTGGTTGCTTCAACGTTTGCGACAACGGGCTTTAGCGCACTAGCAAGCTACGCACACCTTCTGGCGGTTCTTCTTGGCGCAATGATGATCATCGCACTCGTTGTAAACCCAGCGATCGTGTTCGTTAAAACCAAACAAAACCCTTACCCACTTGTATTCCGTTGTCTACGTGAAAGTGGTGTAACTGCGTTCTTCACTCGTTCAAGTGCGGCGAATATTCCAGTAAACATGGCACTATGTGAGAAGCTAAAACTGGACGAGGATACATACTCAGTATCTATCCCTCTAGGTGCGACCATCAACATGGCTGGTGCTGCAATCACTATCACAACACTAACGCTTGCAGCTGTGCACACTATGGGTATCGAAGTTGATCTACTGACTGCGCTACTTCTAAGTATTGTAGCTGCGGTTTCTGCATGCGGCGCATCAGGTGTTGCAGGTGGCTCTCTACTACTTATCCCACTTGCGTGTGGCCTGTTTGGTATCTCAAACGACGTAGCAATGCAGGTTGTAGCGGTTGGCTTCATTATCGGTGTGATTCAAGACTCTGCAGAAACTGCACTAAACAGCTCAACAGACGTTGTCTTTACGGCAGCAGTTTGTAAATCAGAGCAGCAAAAAGCTCAGTAAGACTGACAGAACAAATAGAAAGGGGAGCCGATGATGGCTCCCCTTTTTTGTTTAATTGCGCTCAATTATGCGGTGACCAGAGCCACTTCTTCAATCGGGAAGTGTTTGCTTGGCTCAACAAACTCTTGCTGCGCCGCAATAGTTTGCAGCTCCCATTCGCCTGCATGGTACGTTGCACTCAACACCCCGTAACACGCGTCGTGACAATGTTGGAAAGCTTGTTTAGGAGACCAGCCTTTTAAGAGTCCCGCGGTAAAGATAGCTGAAATAAGATCGCCCACGCCAACAGGTTGTTTAGCAAACTCAAATTGAGGACGCTTCGCAAGGTAAATGCCTTCTTGCGTAGCCAATAGCATGTTGAAGCTGCCATTTTCTAGGCAGTAAAGGTGCTTAACTAGCACCACTTTTGGACCTTTCTCTAGCGCACGTTGGCATGCGGTGATCGCATCGTCTAATGAGTGGATTTCCATCTCAGCAAATTGACTTAGCTCGAATTGGTTCGGAACGATCACGTCCGCCATTGGCATCAAACGCGTTAGAAGATTTTCAGCAATGCCCGGAGCCACAATGCAGCCTTTGTCTGGCGCGCCCATCACAGGGTCGCAAACGTAAAGTGCGTTCGGGTTCGCTTGCTTCACTTTCGTCACGGTATCTTCAACAGCAAGGCACTGCTCTGCGCTACCTTGGTAGCCCGTCAATACCGCTTGGCACTTTTCCAGCGCGCCGATGTTACCAAGTCCACGAACTAACTCGCTGATGTCTTCAGCCGCAAACGCTCGCCCAGTCCAGCCTTCTTGATACTGCGTGTGGTTAGAAAATTGAACGGTATGAATCGGCCATACTTCGAAGCCCATGCGTTGCATTGGGAAAACGGCACTGCTGTTACCAGCATGACCAAAAGAAACATGAGATTGTATAGAGAGGATACCTTGCATAGTACCTTACCTCTTATTGTAGTTATCGATAGTTCAAAGACAGCGGCAAGCGCCAGTTTTGCGAAACCAGTAGTGTATCCGACAAACCAAGATTCTCTAACTCAATTCTCCTCAATATCTTCAGAGTAAGTTGGAGCGTTGGTTTTCAACACCATCTTCTTAATTTCCATTTTGTCTTTATTCAGTGCGATTTCTAGGGTATCTCCTTCCCTTATCCCGAGCTGAGCCAGGATTGCGCTTGGAATGACTACGGCGGTATCGCCACCGATTTTAACAGGTTGACTTATCATCTTTCGTCCTCCAAATGTCGAAAATGAGTTTTCACGTCATTGGATGTCTAGCCTCAAATGCATTGAGCTGACTTGGATTGGCGTAACATTTTAAAGACAAAAGAAAAGCCTCAATCTTGAGGCTTCTGGATAAGATAGGTTATGGCTGAAGGAAGTTTTGAGTGAAATCGAGCGCATCTTTAGAGAGTTTTTTTTCGTTGGGCGATGTGCTTGCCTGACCTTCTGCTGTTACCGTTGTCATGTTAGGCTGAAAATCTAGTGTTGATGCCTCCTCCCAAGCTTCGGAGGCGTCTTTATTCTCATCATTCAACACCGCATTGAGCTCCTCTTCCGCAGGAAAATACGCTTCGCGTTTGTACACTTTGTTAAGGGCTCGAATAATAGAGTGCTTTCTCACCATTCCTGAGGCCAGCTTTCTTTGCAACGGCTTCGCTATGGACTGCAATCCAACGACAACATCAACACCAATATTGGTTGCCACTTCATCACGTAACGTACGCGCAGGTTGGTAGCCCATATTGGCAGCAAGAAACAGCCAAACGTAAGCAATTGCATTACCCGTTTTACCTTTATCCTTCCACGCTTCGCCAGCATGATACATCGCTTTAGCACTGCCACCTTCCGCGGCCCGTTCCAGCCAGTAGCAACCTTTAACCATGCTTTTTTCTGTACCAATGCCATTTAGGTAACATAAGCCGACTTGGATCTTGCCATCTGCACTGTCTTTTTCCGCCGCTTTCATAAACCAGTAAAGCGCATCTGCACTGCGTCCTGCACTATTGTCTGGTGAAAGCTGCCATTCCCCCATATAAATCATGGCATCAATGCAGCCTTCTTCGGCGGCAGTTTCAATCAGTTGGTTACCTTTTGGGATATTTTTTTCAGTTCCTCGACCAAAGACCAAGGCCTTGCCCGTCGAAAATTTCGCTTCGGTATCCCCTTCCATTCCCGCAATTGCGGTACGCCAGAAGTTTGCCTGCTCTTTTAAAATCACATCTTCGCGCATGCGTTCACTTAAGCGAACAATGCCGTACATCCCCGTCACATTGTCCAGTTTAGCGGCTTTATCATACCAATACAGCGCTTGACGAATGTTGTCCTTTTCGGCTTCTTTCGCTAGAAATAAAATGGTGGGGATATGCCCAGTTTCGGCTTTGAACTCTCGCTCTTTACGCTCTTGCTCTCGCGCTTTATGCATCGCCTTTCGATAAGCGGCTTCGCGAGCTTTCCTCTCTGCCTCGAGTCTCTGTTTCCGCATCGACAACGAGATCATCCACACAAATATCAGGACGAGTGAAAGGCCAGTTGCCGCAATGGCAATGCCCATACTACTCATAAATAGCCTCTTTTGGTTTCAGGGCCCAATTCAACTCCCTTTCAGGGAAATCTTATGATTACGCGCCGACGTAACGCCGACTACCTTCATTATATAACGACCACTTAGCGAAAATCTGAAGCGTGCGAAGACTTAATGGCGGTATTTTATTCAACATCACTGCAACTTATTTTTAAAAGAAAAATATAGCCCTCATTTTTATAGAACTTAATCACGGTTTTGGGGCTGAGACATTCTCATCCCCTATCATCCCCCCTTACTCATCCCATAAAAATTTACATTTTAATGATGTGCAGAATCTCTCACTATGCGCCTGTTTTATTATTTAATTTGTGAACAAAATCGACTGTGACAGAAAATTTGCACCTGTAAAAAACTTAACAGCCTGCTCTCACATTTTGCTGATGATTCAGTGTATTAGCATCTAATTGAACATTTCCTTTTTTGGCATCTGCCTTTCTAGCGTGTGCAAAACCTTCTTGATGATTGAGTCAGCGAAGGCAGCGCGCAGCTCAATATCAATTCAATAACAATGGATTTGTAAACGTGGACAATAAGACATTTAAATTATCAACAATTGCCAAAACCGTACTGCCTTTGATTTCCGTCGCGGTAATCAGCGGTTGTGGTAGTGATAGCACGAACGAAGATACGACGAACCCTGGCTCAGGCTTGTACCCTGCGGGAGAGAACGAAGTCGTCATTTATTACAAACGTGACGTAGCATCAGCTTCAACAGCAAGCGACTACGAAGGTTGGGGCTTGCACCTATGGAACGGTGAGGGCTGTACCAGCACAGATTTAGACGCAATGGGCATTCCGGGAACAGGAACGGATTGGTCTGCGCCACACCCATTCGATGGCATCAACGACACCTACGGTGCTTACTACGTACTGAAAATAAACCCTGACGCCTCTGACCCACACGAATGCATGAACTTCATTCTGCACAAAGGTGATGAGAAAGCATTCGGCAGTGCAAACTCAAAAGTGGAGCTGACGAAAATCGGCGAATCTAAAGGGTTGTTTGGCTTCCACGGCAGCAGTGAGCTTTACTACGAGCCAATCGAAGAACGCCCTGTTGATATTGATGGTCAAAAAGCGCATTGGCTAGATGCCAACACCATCGCGTGGGAAGCGGCGGCCAATGCGGATTCCATGAAGCTGTTCTACAGCCTTAGCAATGACCTCAAAATGGATGAAGATAAGCAAATCTCTGGCGGTACAGCCGTTGAGCTGACAAAAGCTGGTGAGTTGTCTGATGGTCTGAAATCACGCTTCCGTCACCTTGCTAGCCTTCAAGCTGCGGGTATCGATGTCGATGACGCGACCTTGCGTACGATCCTGAAGTCACAAATTGTTATGGTGGCTTACAACGCAAATGGTGACGTCATTTCTGCAACTGAAGTGCAAAAACCGGGCGTTTTGGATGCGGTGTTTGCCGATTCCAAGGCAGGTAACGCGATCGGTCAAGAACTCGGTGCGATTGTGGAAGGCGGTGCCGCAACCTTCAAACTATGGGCACCAACTGCCCAAGATGTTGATCTGATAATCTACGATGAAAACTTAGCAGAAGAAGCGACCGTTGCCATGACGGAAGACCCAGCAACAGGTATCTGGGTTTCTGAGGCACAAAGCAACGTTGTCAACAAATACTATCGCTACCAAGTTAAAGTATACCACCCAACAACTGGCGTCGTTGAAACGCGTTTGGTAACAGACCCATATTCAATGAGCTTGTCTAAGAACTCACGATACTCGCAAGTGGTTGATTTAGATGATCCAAGCTTAATGCCTCAAGATTGGAAAAACTACGCACGCCCAACGGTTAAAAAAGACGAAGACCACGTCCTTTACGAGTCACACATTCGTGATTTCAGCTTTAACGACAGCAAAGGCACACCAAGTCTTGATGGCAAATATCTGGCGCTTACAGAACCTGAGCGTGAGTCTGTATCTCACTTACAAGCTTTAAAAGATGCTGGCCTAACAACGCTACATATCCTGCCTGCGTTTGATATTGCAACCGTGGATGAAGACGCTGACAAGCGAGTCGATATCACCGACACCGTGGGTAAACTTTGTGGCATCAAGCCAGAAGCCTCCATTTGTGAGACCGAAGATGACGGCAAAGTAATTGAAGAGGTATTAAATAGCTACGACCCAACAACGGGCAAAGCACAAGCGTTGATGAACGATCTTCGCATGCTAGACAGCTTCAACTGGGGTTATGACCCTTACCACTACACCGTGCCAGAAGGCAGTTATGCGACCGATCCTAACGGGTCTAAGCGTATTCTTGAGTTCCGCGAAATGGTTCAAGCGACGCATAAAATGGATCTGAAACTGGTCATGGACGTCGTGTACAACCACACAAATGCATCTGGTGTGAACGAAAAATCAGTACTGGATAAGATTGTCCCTGGGTACTACCACCGCCTAAACGTCAACACTGGCGGCGTCGAAAACTCAACCTGTTGTGATAACACCGCAACCGAGAACTTGATGATGGGTAAACTAATGGTTGACTCATTGATGGTATGGGCGGATGACTATAAAGTCGATGGTTTCCGTTTTGACCTTATGGGCCACCAGCCGAAAGATGTGATGGTTTACGCACTTGAAAAAGTCCGTGAAATTGACCCGAATACCTTGTTCTACGGCGAAGGTTGGGACTTTGGTGAAGTCGCGCAAAACGCTCGCTTCGATCAGGCGACACAAGTCAACATGGCGGGGACAGAAATCGGTACTTTCTCTGATCGTCTGCGTGACGCAGTTCGTGGCGGAAGCCCGTTTGATGGCGGTGTAGATTCTGAAGGTAAGCACCCACTTCGCTTTAACCAAGGCTTTGGTAACGCCGCTTACCCTAACGAAGAAACCAAAACTGACGCAGAGTCGGTGAATGGTCGTTTACACAACCAAGATCTGGTTCGTCTAGGTATGGCTGGTAACTTGGCTGACTACATCCTTCTTGATTACAAAGGCGAAACCAAGCTGGGTAAGAACGTTGATTACAATGGTGCGCCTGCAGGCTACACAAAAGTGCCATCAGAGAACATCTCTTACGTGTCTAAGCACGACAACCAAACATTGTGGGATAACAACGCCTACAAGATTGCGACAGGCACTTCATCTGCCGAGCGTGCACGTATGCAGTCTGTGTCCCTATCAACGGTGATGCTTGGTCAAGGCATTCCATTCATCCACATGGGTTCTGAGCTATTGCGCTCTAAATCTATGCAGCGCGACTCGTACGATTCTGGTGACTGGTTCAACCGTGTATTCTTCGACGGAAGCGACAATAACTGGAACGTTGGTCTACCACGTGAAGACAAAGACGGTGCAAACTGGGAGCTGATCAAAACCATCGTTGGTGACAGCACGGCGAAACCAGATTCAACCGACATCGAGCTGACTAAGCAACAATTCCTAGAGCTACTAAAAATCCGTAGCACAAGCGAACTGTTCCGCCTAGATACCGCGCAAGAAGTGATGAACCGTGTTGACTTCCGCAACGTAGGGAAAGACCAAGTGGAAGGCTTGATTGTGATGTCTATCGACGATGGTACCTCAGCGGGTGCCGATTTAGATTCGAACTACGATGCAATCGTGGCCGTTGTGAACTCAACATCAACTGAGAAATCTTTCAAAGTTGCCGGCGCAACTGGTTTCGAGTTACATGAAGTTCAACAAAACTCTGCGGATGACATCGTGAAAGGTGCAAGCTTCACCAATGAAACCTTCACAGTACCAGCACTGACAACAGCGGTATTCGTGCAGCCACAAAACGGCGCACAAGGTGCTGGCCTACCAGTAAACACGGATAACAAAGACGTATCGAGTATTCCTCCTTACGGCGAAACCGTTGTTTACGTGAAAGGCACGATGAACGATTGGTCTGATAGCAGTGATTGGGCGATGACCTTTATTGGCAACGGTATGTACTCTGTAACTGGCGTTCTTGAAGCTGGTGAACACGAGTTCAAATTCGCGGACTCTGGTTGGGCAAATCCAAACATCGGTTGTGATGCTGCGAATATAGCTTCTGGTTCACTAGAATTAGGTTCAGAAGGTAACTGTAAGCTGTCTGTTGCTGAAACAGGTAAGTACAACTTCACTCTGAACGCGCTACATGTTCAAGATGAAAGCGTAGAAAAACCGGTCGTGTCAGTGACCAAGTCAGCAGATGCACCAACATTCGGTGAAACAGCACTTTACTTACGTGGCACTATCACTACATGGGATGCTCCAGCACAAGACTCAACAGCGAAGTTCAGCTATGTTGCAAATGACGTTTATTCGCTAGACATTACCCTAGCGGCGGGCAACTACGAGATGAAAGTTGCGAGCGCAGACTGGGCAGCAGACACCAACTTCGGTGGTGAAGGCAGTGTTGAGCTTGGTAAAGCGCTGACGATGGAAGCCGGTGGCGGTAGCGCAAACCTAAAAATTGCGATTGCAGAAGCAGGAAACTACAACTTCCACTTCAATGCGGCTGACAAGTCGGCGCCAATCGTGACGGTAACGAAAAACTAGTTTCATTTAAAAACATCCGTAATGAAAAAGGGGAAGCATCACGCTTCCCCTTTGTTTTGTTGGCGTCACTAAATGGTGGATACCAAAATCAAAAAGGTGTTAGTTTCCCCAAATCTGTTCAACAAACTCAGGATGATCAATGAATGGATTACGATTGCCCTGAAAATCAAACACTTGTTGATTGCGGTTTCGTTCTTTTTCACTAACGGGATCATTTTTGTGCCAACGTTTCAGCATGTTTAACATCCAAGGTTCAAAAACCGTTGAACTTGAACCATCAAGGACAGCATCCGCATTGCTTGAATTGCCTTCCCAGTTACCTACAACATTTTCATAGCGGGTTGCCATGTAGAAATAAGCACGGGCGAAGTCGCCCTTAAACTCATCAATCGGCTCAAACACCGTACCGGAGTAGCCCAGACTAGTGCTTGCTTGTCCAAGTTTAGAGCCATTACTAGACACGTAGGTCGCGGTGCCCACTTCACCAAATGGCCAATTACTGCGCTTCGCGTTTACATAACCATCAGTTGCAAACAAGTGATGACCGTCTGAGTTCATCGGCTCAACCTTACCGCCAAACCAGCTTTTCGGAAAAGAGTGCTCACGGTTGTAGCAATCCCCTTCCGTTTTGTATTGGCCACATTGGTCTGTGACTTTGGTAAAGCTTACTGTATCGCTAGCAGATGGCTTTTCAGAGTACATATCGAGAATAGAGCCATCATTTTCATAATAACGATCAATATCGGCATCTTTTACCAAGGTCCAGACCGCAGAATAGCCTCGGCTGGAGTGATTACTGATAATGTTAAACAACGCTGTTTTTAGAGCGTATCCCGTCTTACCAGATGCCGCTTGATAGTAACCATCAACCACTGGTGGGGTCGTCGTTGTGTCACCTAAGTTAAAATCGGTGGTTTCACTTTTCGAGAATTCAGCGCCAGAAGCAAGAGTCTTATCTCCCTCAGTCAGCGTGTACGACCCCGCGCCACTGCCACAACAAATGCCGTCACCATACTCGTCTTGAATCGTGAATTGGTAGTTACCGTCAGCTAAGCACATGCTCTTTTCAATGGTGGTTGCTGACTCGTACCCCTGACCAGAAAACAGCACTTCGGCTTGGTTGTTTTTTAACGTCCAGCTAGTTTCTGAACCATAGTCATCTGTTGTGAGAGTCAAGACCACTTGGTGATCACTACAACTTTCTACAGGAGGTTGTGTACTCGTCTCAGTCGGTTGAAAATTATCGACGTAGACAACTTCTGAGCCATCAAAACTGGCTTCATCGTAAAAACGCAAACCGACGTTGATGGTCTTGTTCGAGCTCGCTGTGTAGTTGTGCGCGAGCTCTTGCCACTGGTTTATCTGTTGTGGGTTCGAGTAATTGTGATAACCATCAACCACCAGACGTGCTTTTACATTTCCTTCGGTATGATAAACCGAGACAGAAAACGGATAGGTTTTCCCTTGCTCCACATTAATGGTTTGCAAAAAGTCGGTGTTGCTTTGGGTACCTGTATTCACGACGACCTGGGCAACCAGACCACCCGATTTGATTTGCTCGCTGCTTGGCGACACTGTAATGCCCGCGTCAATCTCTGACCACTGCGTAGGTACATTGCCATTCCACTGCTCAAAGTCACCGTTGATAATTTGGCTATATGCAAACGGAGAGCTAACAGCAGCAAGGAGACAGAGGGAGTTCGTTATGGATTTCATTATACTTTTCCATTAGTTATATAAATCCCAAACACGATAAACATATTAGTGGGGCATAAGTAATCCTTCAGTCACATTTTTACGTTGCACAAGTGTTAATTTACTTTTTAATGTGCAGCTTATCTCACAAATATTCACCTGCTGAAAACAAACGCCAATACAAAAAGCGAAGCAACTTGTTGGCTACATCGTCGTAAAACCATTAAGGGAAAAGTAAAACAGACAGAAAAAAGCCAAGTGTGCGCCTATGGGGGTCAGCAACAACACTTGGCTTGTTTATAAGAAAGCTTGTGGTCAGCTCAACTGGTGAGCATCAATTCTGGATAATTCCTTAAGGTTTTACCGCAAAGAATCGTCCTTGTAGTGGCGACATCAGAATCTGATATTGACCATTACTCGGAGTAATTTTTTCATTCGTGAGCAAATCCACCAACTCACCAGTACCAACACTCTCCTGAGTAAGAGTGACGCTTCTAGCGCTCTCTAAGGTATTTAGCGCAAACAAGACTTTGTCCGAACCAGATTGTTTCAAGTCCACATAACTGCCGTTACTCGCAACTAAATTCGTGCGTGACCCCTGATAAAGTGCAGGATGCGCATCGCGCATTGTCATCAGCGATGTCACATAAGATTTGAGATCGGCTTGGTTTGCATCAAGCGTCGCCGTCACGCCTTCAATTTTCGCACTGCTGCGCGCAACGTGATCATCGCACAAACCTTGAATGGCGCAGGTGCTGTTGTCTTCTTTTACGGCAAAACCATCCACTTGATCCCCGATTTCATCACCGTAGTACAACGTGATTGGCCCGGTGTACGCCGCTTGGAAAGCAAACGCGGCTTTATGGCGTAACCAATATTCTGCATCATTCACATCCGCCAAGTTTCCACGCTGTAACAAGTCACCAAAGCGCACTAAATCATGGTTGCCGATCATCAAATTCGGCTGCGCATGTGTTGGATATTGATTGTGTGTGCTGTAGCCGTTGTCTAACCAATCCGCACCGCGACCACCCACGCCGCTCTCATTCACGGCTAAAGTTTCAACGATGCGATATCGCATAGGGAAGTCAAACGCAGAGCACAATGCTGGATCGCTGCTCGATCCATACGCCTCATTCGCGATTTCAGACTCCCCTTTCCAAATCTCTGCCACCATGTAACCCAACGGATTCACTTGTTCGCCTTTGCTATTGGTGTACGTCACATTTTGTGAGGCTTCATCGACGGCTTTACGAATTTGTGTCCAAGCGTCTGTCGGAACTTGATAGGCTTGATCTAAACGCCAGCCGTCAATCTTCAGTTCTTTGATCCAATACGTTGCCACTTCTTTGTAGAAATCGAGACTGGCCGGGTAATCAACGGGATTGCTCGATCCCGATGGCAACAAACCGGAGGGAGATGGTTTGATCAAACCATCTTTGTGATGACCAAATACACCATCAAAAAACACGTATAATCCGCGTTTGTGTGCTTCCTCGACCAAGGTTCTCGCCGTTTCTAAATCACCAAAACGTGGATCAATGGTGAAGTAATCCGTTGCAAAGTAGCCCGTGGCATCCAGACGATCGGCCCAGTGTTCTTGGCCCACTATCGCTTCCGATTCAAAAACTGGCGTCAACCAAATCGCGTTCATCCCTAAATCTTGGATGTAATCGAGTGAATCAATCACTCCTTGCAAATCGCCGTTATGATGGCTGGTGCCATAACCTGTACCGTGACCAATGCTCGCATCACCATCCACAAAACTCTCTACCATGATTTGATAAGTACGAAGTTGGTTACTTTGCGCCATGACATTGGCTTGGCAAGCATAACTGGTATCCGGTAGCGGAGTGCTGCTATTAGTGTCGCCACCACCAGAAGAATTACACGCAGATAAAGCACCAATCACACTTAACGCAAGCAACGAGCGAGACAGGTGATGGTTACGTAGGGTATTACGCATTTTACTCTCCCTAACTTACTCAAATAAACTAATGACATTTGAGTAATAAAATTAACCCCGACATTTGTTTCATGCAGGGGTTAATAAATAAAAATAGATTTTAAATAATTTAATGGAATATTATTGGCACTTATTTACCATGACATGAACAGGTTTACCTTTTCCTTCAAACTGAAGACTCCATACATATTTACCATCTTCTTTAATATCAACCGAAGTATCCGTACCGTAACCACCAAATGTTAATGGTGTTAATTCACCAACGTTCATTCTATTACCTTTTGCGGTAAATTGTGGGAACCACAACTCGGTCGCGTACTGCATTTTGTAGGAGCCTACTTTTTCTTGAACCACGGCTTGGTAGAAATTATTCCCTTTGTAGGTGTATTGACGCTGAGGCACGTGTTTCCAATCGGAATCCGCAAACGTACCCACCACAAATAGTGGTTTAGAAATAGGTCCTTTCGCTGTGCTATCTGGGTTGTCACACGCTTTCATGAAAGCAACCACTTCGTCTTGAGACATATTAACAACTGGCTCTGTGGCCGCTTCAGGTTCTGCCGTCGATTGACAACCTACTAAGGCAACAAGTAGGGCAGCAGCAAGAGAGGTCTTCATCATGTTCATTTCACGTAATTCCTTTTTAGTATATCCAAAGCAAAATAAACTCAACGGTTAAAAGAAATATTAATCGTTATTAAAATGGAAATATCAAACGCCAAATAAATATCGTCAGATTGCGAATTTAAATCACTTCGAGAAGTTTGTTTATTTCCTAAGTACAAAAAATAAGTTAGGAACTGCCATTAATTATTGATCCAACCTATATAAAAAACAAAGTAATAAAAATAATTATGTGAATAAGGTAACTCTATGTAGGGGTATTTTTATTGGTTTATTTTCTATGAAAAAGGTCAGCATTTCGCTGACCTTTTTTATCTGATTATTTTCTATTTACGGCTTTCACAAACACTTGTTGTGCACCTTCGATACCCAGCTCTTTTGCTTCATCAAGCAAAGTGAGCGCTTTCGGAATATCATTCGCTGCGACTGCCGCTTCAATGGAGCTGTAGTAGTAGCTAGTAAGGTCCGTACCTTGGGGAATGTTGTCGTTTTTCGCAACAATCTTAGTATTCACAATATCATTCGCGGATACCGAAAAGCGGAACTGACCGAGTGGGCTATGTTTCGCTAGAGGGTCTGCAATATCTGGCGGCTGAGTGTGACGCGCCATGGCGAAGGCTTTTGCAGGGTGTAAAACTTGTGTACTTCCTTTTAGATCGGCGGAAGTCGTGTAAACCAACACATGCAGATCGTTACCTGTCATGTCTGGAATCACATTGAGATCAAGTACGAATTTATCGTTGTCCAACAGTTTTGCTGGTTCATACTTAAACTTTGAAAAATCTGCTTGGTAAATGGTTTCTCCTGCCGAGTTCATCACTGCGACATTAGGAGCATAAAATTGAAGTTCTTTACTTACGAATGTCTCTAATTTGATATCGAGACTGCCACGGTTACCTGGAAGAGCAAACGCTGCAATAGCGCCAGCACTGTTACCATCCAACAACATTTGGCTTTTATCAGTCAAAGCGAATTCAGTAACCACAGGCACGTTAAGCGGTACCCATTGAATATCACCCGATTGCGTGATCACTTGTTGCTGACCTTTTGGACTCATCTCTACTTGTTCTACAGACGCACAACCAGTAGCCAACATGCCCAGCAGTACGGGAGCAAGCCATTTTTTCATTACTGTCTACCTCGACTCTTTATTGTTTTTTAAATAAATACAGCCAGATAAGTTCTGGCTGTATCATTCTAGGACAATTTAGGACTTAGTGGTTAGATGATTACCACCAAGCTTCAGCTTGTACACCGAATTGGAACGTATCGTCTGAACGGCCGTTGTCAAATGTGTTTGAGTTGTCTTCTTTGTCAGCCGTTAGGTAAGAAGCGTAAACACGGATTTCAGGACGAGCCCAGAAGCTAGAGCCAGCAGACCATGCTTGAGCAACAGTTAGCTTACCGTATTTGTTTTCTTCGCCGTCGTTATCGTCGATAGCGTAACCAGCTTCGAAGATAGTTTTGTGGTTGTCATCCCATTTGTACATTGGACGAACAACAACAGACATTGTTTCCCACTTGTCTTGGCCAGCCCACATGTCTTCACCAACACCGTACACTAACTGGTGACCCATTTCCCAGCTGTCGCCCATGCCGATTACACCCCAGTTGATTAGGCGGTAACCAGATGCACCGTTGTCAGCTTCTGCGCCGTACCAGCTGCCGTCGCCGTAGAATGCCATTGTTTTAGAGTAACCTTCAGTACCGTACTGAAGCACTGTTTTGTTGAAACCAGCGTCTAGACCTTGAGTCAATTCTGCTGTGAACATTACGCCGTTTTTCGCATCTTTAGTGCCGTTTGGCGCAGCGTCAGTTTCGTTAAGAATTGCGTAGTTCAAGCCCATTTCTAGAGAGCCATTGTCCCATAGAGGAAGACCTGCGTAACGTACGTCTAGAGTGTTTACGTTTGTTGCGCCGCCATCGTTGCCTGGGTCTGCGATATCGCCGCGGTCGTTACGAACCCAAGCGAAAGAAACTTTACCAGGACCAGCTTCGATACCTTCAACACCAGCGCCCGCGCCAGAGATGTTCCAGTAGTAGAAGTCAGAGATATGAATGTCGTGACGTTGGTAGTAGCGTTTACCTGCCCAAAGCGTTGCTTCAGGAGCAAAGTTTAGTAGGCCTTTAGCTTGAACGTTGAACTGACGTAGTGCGAATTGTGCATCGTCTACACATTTCACTTCGCCGTTATCCAAACCACAGTTAGCAGAAGTGCTTTCCCAGTCGTTTGAACCGTTAGAAGTCATTGCAACCATAGAGTCTACGTAGAACGTTTTGCCGTTGTTGTTGTAAACTTCTTTACCTAGTTGAATCTCGCCGTAGATATCGCTTTCATTACCTAGACGACCGATCTTGTTCTTTTCGAATGTTAATTGTTGACCACCGTCAGCGTTCACGCCAACGCCAGCACGCATGTAACCGTGGAAATCCACTGCGAATGCAGAACCAGCAGCTAAAGTTGCAGCTACAGCAGCAGCAATTGCACTTACTTTTTTCATTCTTAACTCCATTAAGGGTATTTATAATTCTGTCTTCCCTGCTCACTCTTTTAGGTGAATATAGGCAGTAAAAACACACCTAAAGAAAGAGAGGTAAGATGGGAACGAATCCCCGTTTGTTTCAACAGTTGTGAGATTACCCGAGGCGTACAAGGATGACTTCCTCCGCCCTAAACTAATTTAAGGGGGATGAGAAGGGAGTAGAAAATTTACCGAATGGTGTTTTTTCGAGTCAGATCACCAATCTAGGGAGGAATTAGTAAGTTTGTTCGGTTTTGAGCCGCTACAAAGTGATAGCCATTTCATATTTTTGACTCTAAGCCGTCACATAAAGTAATTAAATTACACGAATATTTTTATATTTAGGGTGGTTGACCTTAGTAAGACAAAGTTTTTAACTTATAGTTTCCTAAAGGTAGCAATAAATATTAAATAAAGTATCTCCGATGACACGACTTCTCTCTCGCCCCTACCCCCTGGGCGCAACATTGAATAAAGAAGGCTGTAACTTCTCTATTCATGCTCCGGGCGTAAAAGACATTCAACTGGCATTGTTTGCAGACGATGGCAGCTACGAGCTTCGCGGTTTACCGAATGAATACGCTGGCATACGTCATACTTTTATTCCAGATATTAAGCTGGGGCAAAAATACGGTTACCTTGTCTCCCACAAGGACGAGCCACTGTTAATTTCTGATCCGTACGCAAAATCAATAGATAAAGCCCTCCACTATCACCCTCCCTACTCTCCAGCCAAAAGTTTCGATATGCCGAAGTGCGTCGTTATCGAAGATGATTTTGACTGGCAAAACACGGATCACCCGCGTATACCTAGAGAAGAGATGGTGTTGTTTGAGACGCACGTCAAAGGGCTTACCCAACGCCACCCAGAGGTTGAGGACAAGCTGAAGGGGCGCTATTTAGGTCTTGCATCACCTGAAATGCTGGCCTTTTACAAACAGCAAAACATCAACACGCTGCAATTGCTACCTGTCGCAGCATGCATGCATGAGCCTCATCTACTAGAGATGGAAAAGGTCAATTATTGGGGATACAACCCTTATCTCTTTATGGTGCCCGATCCGCGCTACGCAGAACAAGACGCCGTTACGGAATTAAAAACAACAATTCGAGAATTGCATAAAAACGGCATCGAAGTGATTCTCGACGTGGTTTACAACCACACTGCTGAAGGTGGTGAAGGGCCTACAATCTTCAACCTGAAGGCCCTCGATTCCTGTTTTTACATCAAACATGGCAACCACTTCGCCAATTACACTGGCTGCGGAAATACAGTGGATCTCACCTACCAACCAGCCTTAAACCTTGTGATGGATACATTGCGCTACTGGGTTAGCGAATTTAAAGTCGATGGCTTCCGTTTTGACTTGGCTGCAACGTTAGGTCGACAGGGCGATGATTACAACCCAGAAGCAGCTTTCTTTAAAGCCGTTGCGCAAGACCCAATTTTGCGTGAAACCAAATTGATTGCCGAACCTTGGGATATTGGTCCAAATGGCTACCAAGTGGGTAACTTTCCATTTGGTTGGAACGAATGTAATGACAAACTGCGTGATATTTCCCGCAGTTTTTGGCGCGGTGATCAAGGCTATTTAAAAGAGTTTGCCACTCGATTAATGGGCTCTCGTGACATTTACAGTGCAGCGAACTGGCCATACAAACTCACCGTAAATTACATCACGTATCACGATGGCTTCACACTGCAAGATTTAGTGTCTTACAAGCACAAACATAACGAAGCCAATGGCGAAGAAAATCGCGACGGTCACGGTGACAATCGTTCAGAAAACTACGGTGTTGAGGGCGAGACGGAAAATCTGATGATTATCGCCACGCGTGAGAAGCAAAAACGCAACCTTATTGCTAGCTTGCTGTTTGCCTTTGGTATCACACACATTCTCACTGCTGATGTTCTGTCTCACACCCAAGGCGGTAACAATAATGCCTATTGCCAAGACAACGAAACCAGTTGGCTGAACTGGGAAGAGACAGAACGTAAGCAACATTTCAAAGCATGGATGTCACAAATGGTCGCCAACCGAAATCAATACATGGTGCCATTTATCCGAGCTTTCAGTGGCGAAAACCGCAATAACAACCGTATTTTCTGGCGTCGTACAGACGGTCGCTTAATGGAGCACGATGATTGGAACCGTTTAAGCTCTGTCGCACTTCACCTTGGTATCGGTAAAGAAGGACAAGAACTGGTCTACCTCATCAACCAAACTAACGCTACAGCTCGCTTTAAGCTCCCTAATGAGCGAAAGCAAGAATGGGTGACGATCTGTGATACAAACGTACGTAACCTCAACCCAGGACATGCTGAAGGCGAAGTCTTGCTGTCACCCACCTCGATGGTGATTTTGCACTATCAACCAAACCAAAGCACACCAAAAGGTGAGCAAACGCATAGCTAAGTTATAAACGATCCAAAAAAGGAAAGCCGATGCATCTCAGTGCTTCGGCTTTTTGTTGGTTAGATGTGCCTAACTCATTATTCGCAAGGTGGCGCTAGGTGAATCAAAGCTAACCCACCCAGTGACGTTTCGCGGTATTTCTTGTTCATGTCTTTGCCCGTTTGGTACATGGTTTCAATCACCTTATCCAACGAGATCAAACATTTACTATTACGCTTTAATGCCATGCGAGAAGCATTGATCGCTTTCATTGCCCCCATCGCATTACGCTCAATACACGGTACTTGCACTAAGCCACCAATTGGGTCACAAGTCATGCCTAGTGAGTGCTCCATGGCAATCTCAGCCGCAATACAAATTTGCTCATTGCTGCCACCACGTAGCGCGGTCAAGCCAGCTGCCGCCATAGAGGAAGATACACCGACTTCACCCTGACATCCCACTTCGGCACCCGAAATAGACGCATTGGTTTTGTACAAAATGCCAATCGCACCGGACACAGCAAGGAAGTCTTTAAGCTGTTTAGTATCAAGCTCTTTGATGAAGCGATGATAGTACATCAATACCGCAGGAATCACACCCGCCGCACCATTAGTTGGCGACGTTACGACTTGTCCACCAGCAGCGTTTTCTTCACTCACAGCAAAAGCAAACAGGTTAATCCAATCCATGATTTCCATCGGATCGTTTTCGATTGCTTCATTTGCTTCAAGCTTCTTCAGCAAGTTAGGCGCACGGCGGGTCACGTTCAAGCCGCCATCCAAGATACCTTCTGTCTCGAAACCACGCTCCATGCAACGCGTCATCACACGCCAGATCTGTTCTGCACGTTGATTGATGGCTTCCATATCCTGAAACGCTTGTTCGTTTTTCAGAATCATGCCGCCAAGGCTCATGCCATTCTTCTCTGCCTGTGCCAACATTTCGTCTGCACTGGAGAATGGAAACTCAACTTCTACGGCCGCAGTCGCACTGCCATTTTGCAGTTCATCCGCCGTTGCGATGAAACCACCACCGATAGAGTAGTAAGTTTCAAACCCAACCTGATTGCCGTGCGCATCTAACGCAGTAATCGTCATTCCATTCTCATGCAGAGGAAGGTTCTCTTCATGGAACAACATGTCCGTTTTGTAGTTGAATTCGATTTCATGACGGCCATCGACAGACATCATGCCCTCTTCAATCGTCTTGCGCATCGCTTTATTCGCAGAAGCGATTTTGATGGTATCTGGTTTGTTACCCAACAGACCCAAAATGGTCGCACGGTCTGTATGGTGACCAATCCCCGTTAACGAAAGTGAACCGTATAAATCAACTTGAATACGAACCACTTTTGCCAAGTTAGATTCAATCAAACGAGTGAAGTGGTAACCCGCGATCATGGGACCATTGGTGTGAGAGCTAGAAGGGCCCACACCAATCTTGTAAATATCAAAGATGGACAGCATAAACTTACCTATTACGACAATGCAGCATAAAGCCAATCAGGGAGAACCATACAAGCGGCGATGGTCGCCACAGCGAACACCAATAGCCCGTAATGGCTTGCGGTTGGCTTTGCAAAAAGATGTTTTTGATTATTGATAAAAATTTGTTGCTCGGCAGTCACAGCGCCCCAACGACGGCTCACTAACACACCAAACAAAAGGAAGACGAACGTACCAATTGGCGCGAACCACGGCCAAGCCACGTCGAGATACATGGCAGTAAACACCGCAATCACACTCATGATACTGCCAACGATCACGCCTTTCTCATTGGCTTTTGCCCAGAATAAGCCAAGCACGAATGACCCAAGACGGATACCAACGAAGATAGAAGTCAGACTAGCGATGGTTTTGAGTACCGATTCATTCGATACCGCCAGAAGAGCTGGCACTACCACCATAGCCGCAGCTAGCAAACTCATCTTTCTTGCGACTTTTTCGTAGTGCTCATCATCGGCACTCTTGCGAACGAAACGCTTGTAGATATCGAACGTTGCGACGGTCGCCATTGAGTTGTAGGTAGAATCCAAGGTCGACATTGCGGCCGCCGCCAATGCGGAAATGATCAAACCAACGATGATTGGGTTAGTGTGGTTGAAGACGAAATCCAAAATCACTTCGTTGCTGTTTTCAAACGATTGATCTTGATAGAAAACACTCAAAAGAACACCGAGTACCGCGAAGAATAAGTACACAAAAAATGCACCGTAACCACACAACAGCATCGACTTCTGCGCCGTCTTTTCACATCTCGTCGCTAACGTGCGTTGGATGATCAATTGGTTGGTGCCGTACACACTCAAATGCAAAAAGCTCACGGCAACCATACCAGCCCAGAGTGTAGTATCCACGCCCAAATCAAAGTCTAAGTTGATGATATTCAGGTGATCACGAGAAAGGTAATCTGCCGTATTAATCTCCTTCATTAGAATGGCAAAGATAGCGATGCTGCCTGCCACCAATACTGCAGATTGCAACATATCGGTCCAGATAACCGTGGAAATCCCGCCCGCATAGGTATAGCAAGCGGTGAAAATACTGATGTAGATGATGGCTTCAGAAATACTGATAGGCAGAACTTGCACTAAGATCAGCGCCACGGCATACAAAATCACACCCGCAGAGATACATTGAACCACAATGAACACAATCGAGTTGATGGTTCTTGCATACACCCCAAACCGGTGCTCAAGGTATTCATAAATCGAAGTCAGACCCAGCTTATAAAAGACAGGCACAAAGAAAATGACGGTGAAAAAGATAACGATGGGATAGTTAAGGTGAATACTCATCGCTTCCATGCCAGAGCTATAAACCCAACCAGGCATCCCTACAAACGTCATCGCACTAATGTAAGTCGCAAGTATCGAAACACCTGCCGTAAACCAGCCAAATTGCTTTCCACCCGTAGAAAAGTCGCCACCATTGCTGTAGCGCTTATTCACTAAATAGCTGATTAATATGGTGATTAACACGTATAACGCAATCACCACAAAACTTGAGTACGTAACCATTTCAGGGTTTCCATAATTCTGGGTGCTAATTATTTGTGCTTGGATATTACTTTAAAAAAGCATATCTAAACGATAATCCCGCCATAACTGTGACTATAATCACCAATATAGACGGTTATATATTCAAAAATGCCAAAAAGACCGATTTAATGAGACTCCCATCACTAAAAACCACCAATTGGGTACGCATTCATTTTAAAATTGATATTGATCACGGATCTAATGACCTTAAAAAAACTATGATTCACACCGACACGAAATCGAAGATGATCCCAATAAGATCGTGTTCTTTAAGTTTGAATAGCAACAAATCCTAAGTGAAATAGAGGTTTATCGGTCATGAATGCCAAAAGACACATGAGCGAAGTTCCTATGATTCAAAGGGTAGCTGCCTATCTAGCGATACTGGTTGGTTACTTTTTCTATTGTTATAACTTTGTAATTATTGACTACGTACGCCCATACATCGTTGAAGCGTATGATGGTATTAGCCTGTCAGACACTGCCCAGTTCTATACATGGCAGTCGGTTGGTGCACTTATCGGTGCATTGAGCTGTGCTTGGTTCGCAACAAAATTTGGTAAGAAATCCACTCTTATTACCATCACAGCCCTAAACGGTGGCGCAACGATCATCAATATGATGTTCACCGACTACACAACATGGGCAGCAATGCGTTTCATCATTGGTTTGTCACTGGGTGGTTACTTCACCGTGGCAGTAAGCTTGATGATCGGCCTATTTAGGCCAACGGTACGTGGTAAGTTGACGGCATTCGCGTCTTCTATGTTCTCTGTAGCACTGATGGTAATGGGTGCGTATGCAGCATTTATTGCAAGCATCGATGCACCATGGGAAAGCCTAATGCTTGTTGGTGGTATCCCACCATTGGCAGCCGCTGTGGTCATGATCTTTGTACTACCTAGCGACAGCAAAGTGATCGCTTACGGTGAAGAAGAGCAAGCAAAAGCAGAAGAATCAAATGCACCAGCGAAAAAAGGCTCTTGGGGCGAAATGCTAAGCAAGCCTTACCGTAAGATCACTCTAACGTGTCTATTGCTGGCTGGCCTTAACTTCTACGGTTTCCAATTCTTTGGTGGCTTCGTAACCACTTACCTACGTGATGTACGTATGTTCGACGGTGCAACCATCGGTCTCATCTTCTCTATCTCAGCGTTTGGTTCACTGTTTGGTGCGTGGTTCTGGGGTTGGGTAGCTGACAAATTCGGTCGTAAGGTGAACGCATTTGGCTTCATCCTAGCGGGCATCATGGTTTCAATCTTCTTTGTTGCACCTGGCGACATGGTGATTGGCGGCCTAAACATGCTGGCTCTACTTGGTCTGATTTACAACTTCGGTCTGTCTTCTTCAGCGGTATGGGGTGGTTACTTCTCAGAACTGTTCCCAGCACACCTACGTAGCTACGGCGCGGCACTATTCCACGGTGGTCGTATCCTCGGTATGTGGGCACCAATGGTACTTATCTTCATCCAAGAACGTACCGACCTACAAACCGCAATGTGGGGTTCACCAATCGTATGGATCCTTGCTGGTCTTCTATGGCTATCACTGCCAGAGACACTAAAAGGCGGCGTGTTCGATAAGAGCAAAAAAGCCGAAGCAGCAAAAGCGTAACTGAATTTCAAAAACTCCGGCTGGCTCCCCGGCCGGATGAAAAAACTTAATTTCGAGTCCTGTTCCCAAAGCCGACTCGACAGCAAATAAGAGAGTTTATTATGTCTAAATATCAAGAAGCGAAACGCGTTGTACGTGAATACTTCAGCGCAATGGAAAACGCAACTCACGAGAACGTGGCAGAAGTACTAAAAGCACACACTTCAGAAGATTACCTATGGCGTGGTGTTTACCCATTCCGTGAGCAACAAGGCGCTCAAGCAGCGGCTGACGTTTTCTGGGCTCCTTTGATGAAATCAATGACTCGCATGCAGCGTCGTCAAGACATCTTCATCGGTGGTGAGAACGAAGTAACATCAGGTGAAATCTGGGTAATGAGCATGGGTCACTTCATGGGTCTATTCGACGCTGAATACTTAGGCATGCGCCCAACTGGCAAGATCATGAACATCCGTTACGCAGAATTTAACTGTGTTGAAAACGGCAAGATCACTAAGACTGGCCTATTCCTAGACCTTCTAGGTGCAATGGACCAAGCGGGTTGTTACCCACTGCCACCATCAACAGGTAAGCACTTCGTATACCCTGGTCCTCGTAACCACGATGGTCTACTGTTCGAAGACGCAGCACCAGAAGAAGGCGTAGCAACACTAGCACTAGTGAACAAGATGGTTGATGACCTATCTGCACTAAACGACAGCGGCGCTATGGGTTGCCCACCAGAAGTTCTTGAGAAGAGCTGGTCTAAAGACATGATCTGGTACGGTCCATGTGGTATCGGTGCGTCTTACACAATCCCTCGTTACCAACAGCAGCACCAATTGCCGTTCCGTAACAACCTGAAAGACAAGAAGTTTAATGGCCACGTATGTCGTTTCGCAGAAGGTAACTTCTCTTGTTTCTTCGGCTGGCCAAACCTATCTAACACGCCAATCGGTGGTTTCCTAGGTATGACAGGTGGTGAAGTACGTGCAGACATGCAAGTGGTTGACGTTTACTACCGTGACGGCGACAAGCTATCTGAGAACTGGGTACTGATCGACCTTCCTTACTGGCTAAAACAGCAAGGTCTAGACGTGTTCGAACGTACTCAACAGATCCTAAACCCTTCTCTATAAGAAGTCGTAGAGGCGGATTGTCAACCCGCCTTTATGTTGCCTGAATCCCCTCTCGGTTCAAGCGACATGCTCCCAACTCGTGCCTCAAGGATGGGGCACAACCTCAAGATAGAACCCTTATTCAAAACGGGCATGAACGCACGGTGGCTTTCTGCGCCCTAAATAATGAGATTGATGATGAAAAAGTCGACCCTTTCTGCAGTGATTTTAGCAGCGCTTACTTCTAGCTCAGCCTTTGCTGCACACACTTTTGTTAATGACGCTGGCGACAGCCTAACCATCGATGGCCGTTTCGATCTTCGCTACCAAGACCGTGGCGGTGATGACAACGGCGAATGGAACAGCGGCAGCTCACGTTTCGGTTTGAAAGGCCAAATGGGTCTGGATAACGGCTGGACTGGTTTCGGTCACGCGGAATGGGGCTACAACTCTGGCGCGAACGGCGACAACATTTACGACCGCTTGCTATACGCAGGTGTTGATCACGAAAAATACGGCAAGATTGCTGCGGGTACTAAGCAGTGGTCTACCTTCTACGACGTAGCATGGTACACCGATTTAGGTCGTGTATTCGGTACTCGTGGCTCAGGTGTTTACAACCTAGCTGACTGGGGTATCGCATCAGGTGCAGGTCGTGCAGAAAACTCAATTACGTACCGTAATTCAATTAATGAAAAAGTGAGCTACGGCTTTACTTACCAAACCACGCGTGAAGATGTTGCTCTAGCAAGCAATGCGACAGCCTCATTGAAAAACGGCATGGGTGCGTCTATCACTTACAAACCGGTTGATGGCGTAACATTGGGTGCGGCTTACCATCAAAATGAAGTTGCGGATCTAGACGCAAGCGTGGTTGGCGTAGAAAACGGCGACAACATGCGCATCATGTTATTGGGCGCAAACTACAGCAACGGTGGCTTCTACGCAGGTGCGACTTTCCACGTTGGTGAAAACTGGGAAGCTGTGAGCCAAGGCGGTACGGACGTAATGTTCGATACCCTAGGTGGCGAAATCTACACTTACTACCACTTCGACAACGGCCTACGCCCAACGTTGAACTACAACTACATGGAAGATCGTGGTGACGAGACGCAAGGTTACGAGCGTAACTTGCTGATTCCTGGCCTTGAATACCACTTCCAGAAGAACAAATTCCTAGTTTGGACTGAATACCAGTTCGACCTAGGTAAAGATCAGTACGATGGCAGCAAATTCGAAAACCGTGATGATCAATTCGCGGCAGGTATTCGATACTACTTCTGATAATACTCATCACTCACCACCTATACCCAAGTAACCTTAAGGTGGTGAGTGATGAAGTTCTTATCAACACAAAGCAAAGTTATCTTGAAGCCAAGTAGTCATCACTTCACTAACCATTAAAGGCTGCTCAAGCGTAGATAGATGCCCACACTCAGGGATAACATGAAGCGTGACGTTTGGGATGCATCTCTCCATGAGCAGATGATTGTCTAGCGGACAAAGCTTATCTTCTTTACCTGTTATCACCAACGTAGGAGCTTGAATGTCCGCCAATAAAGGTCGAGCATCCGGGCGAGTTGCTAACGCTTTAGCATGTGCTTCAAATGCCTCCAAACCTACATTAACCGCCATGCCTTCGATACGCTCAGTTAACGCTTTGTCTTGCAAACGGCTTGGATGAATCAGCACAGGCATCAGAGTGTCAGCCGTAATGCGTTCAAACTCACCACTTAACGCACGGCTAACCAGTGCATCACGCTTTTGTGTCACTTCTGGTTTTTCATCTGCTGCATTGGTATCCATAAGGATCAAGCCTTTAACTCTATTCGGCGCTTGACGGTACACCTCAAAGGCAAGAATCCCACCCATTGATACACCACCCAAGACAAACTCCTGCGGTGCATCTTGCAAGACTTTCTGCGCCAGCTGTTCCATTGACGGCAATGAAGCCAGCGTCGGGCATGTAGGCTCAACCCAACTTGGCAACGCTCGGTTGACTTCCTCAAACAATGTGCCATCACAAAGTAGTCCGGGTAGCCAAACTAACGAGGTGGGTTGCGTCATTTTATTCTCCTGCAAGCGGCTTTGGTTGATCAGACCCAAGAATGCAATACGTCAAACTATTACCACGCAAGTTCGTCAGTGAGTATGACGCACCTTCTGGAACATTCAGCACATCACCACGCGTTAAAACAACGTTAGCTTGTTCGCCTTGATGTGTGAGCACCACCTCTGTATCGCCATCAAAGTTGATAAGCACTTGTTTTTCTTCTCGGCAGTGTTGAGGAATCGAGCCACCTTCAGAAAGCTCATAAGCCATGATGCTCACTTCATCTTCACTCTTTACTTGGAAGTCATAACTCGCCAAAGGGTGACCCGTTAAGGCGTATTGTTTCACGTTGCTTCCGCTGAAATCGCCTTTGATTTCACGATAATCTTTTTGCAGAGCGACAAATGGCATCATCTCTTCTGCGGTGTAGGTATCGAAGGTCGCGAGCTCTTCTTCGGTAAGCAGCGGCATCAATTCTGATTCTTGTGGCACCGGGTCGCCATTAATAGTGTCCACAAGTGTGCCATCGGCTTTGAGGTATAAACCATAACCTTGACTGTCTTTAATAACGTTTGGATGCCAAATAACGCCGCCACCTGAATCGTCGCCGCCAAGTACCGAGAACATAAAGCCGTAATCGCGGCCAACCACTTCAAATCCACGGAAGAGATTGGTTGGAATCGAGATGACGTCACCGTGAGACAACACCGCCTCATGCTCTCCATCGTTCCCCCAATAAAAACGGAACTGACCTTTGAACACCAAGAAAAGCTCAGCGGTGCGATGAGAATGTAACGAATTTTTGATGCCCGGCGGTTGGCCTGCGGCACCAATATTAAAGCCCGCCGTATCGCGAATATGAACATGCTGACGACTGCTCTCTGCCACCCCAGCACCGATAATACAAAAGTTATCTTTGAGATCACTGCCTGGCGTGCGCGCATCAATAAACGCACTCGTACCCGGAATCAGTTCCATATAGCGGACCAGGTTATTATTCATTTTAGATTGTAGAGTCATTGTAAATCCTTGTTGTCCTTGTTTGGACCTAGCCTTTGAATTGTTAGTTACAAACCGAGCGTTAGTTACAGTCCTAGAGGCCGCCCACCATCAACCGCGATGGTATTGCCTGTCGAGAAGGTCAAAACTTCTGCTGCGGCGTACACAGCTTGAGCGACTTCTTCATCATTGGCTAAACGCTTAAGCGGTGTGGATTGTTCTTGTTGATTACGCCATGCGTCATCCAAGCCTTTGACAAACTCAGTGTCGACAAGCCCTGGAGCAACAGCCAGAACTCGAACCTCGGGAGACAGAGCGCGAGCTAAAGAACGGGTCATGTTCTCCGCGGCAGATTTACTTGCACAGTAAGCAATGTTGCTCCCCATCGCAGTCTGTGCCGCGATAGAAGTAATGTTCACCACACAACCATTGGCTTGCTTAAGCCAAGGCTCAAACGCTCGAACCATGGCAAAAGGCGCACGGACGTTCACTTGGAAAATTTGGTCAAACAGCTGGTCATCTAGACTTTGCAAATCAGAGTGCGCGACGAATTTCGTCATCCCCGCACAGTTGACCAACAGATCCAGCTTGTCGCTTATTTCACTGACTTGATGTTTAAGCTGTTCAATCGCACTAGAATCTGCCACGTTCAATTTGAATGCTAGATGCTCGTTACGTGGCAGCGAGGAAAGCACATCCTCGGCCGCTTTCTGATTACTGTTGTAAGTCAGAATTACGCGATATCCCGATTCAGCTAGCTTGCGACAAATGGCGGCACCCAGTCCGCCACTGCCGCCTGTGACTAAGGCAAGTTTCGACATATTACGCCTCTTCCACTTTGCCTTTGTAACGGCGCACACGAATATCCGCTTGCTCTTTGTGACCTGCGAAACCTTCGAGTGCACACAAGCGAGAGCAGTACTCACCGACTTTTAGCGACGCAGCTTCCGTTACACGCTGGTAAGTACAGGTCTTGATAAATTTACCTACCCAAAGACCACCGGTGTATCGCGCCGCTTTCTTCGTTGGCAGTGTATGGTTGGTACCAATACATTTATCGCCGTAAGAAACGTTGGTTTCACGACCTAGGAACAAGGCACCGTAGTTGGTCATGTTATCTAGGAAGTATTTAGGATCTTCCGTCATCACTTGAACGTGTTCAGAAGCGATATCGTCTGCCACTTCCACCATTTCTTCGTAGCTATCACACACAATCACTTGTCCGTAATCTGCCCACGCTTTACCCGCGACTTCAGCCGTTGGAAGAATGGTTAACTGACGTTCGATCTCTTTAATGGTTTCTTGCGCAAATGTTTCGCTATTGGTCAACAATACAGCGGGAGAGTTGTAACCATGCTCAGCCTGACCAAGCAAGTCTGCCGCTGCCAATTCCGGGTCACAGCCTTTCTCATCAGCAATGACCAAGGTTTCCGTTGGCCCTGCAAACAAATCGATACCAACGCGACCAAACAACTGACGTTTTGCCTCTGCCACAAATGCGTTACCCGGCCCTACAATCATATCGACTGGCGCAATAGTCTCTGTACCAAGAGCCATTGCACCTACCGCCTGAACACCACCGAAGCAGTAGATTTCATCCGCACCCGCCATTGCCATCGCAGCGACAATCGCGACATTCGGCTGGCCGTTAAACGGAGGCGCACAAGCAATAACACGTTTTACGCCCGCGACTTTCGCCGTCAGTACACTCATGTGAGCGGATGCAACCAATGGGTATTTTCCACCAGGGATGTAACAACCCACGCTGTTTACTGGAATATTTTTATGCCCCAGTACCACACCAGGCATGGTTTCTACTTCGACGTCTTTCATTGAGTCACGTTGAATTTGAGCAAAGTTTCGAACTTGTTGCTGAGCGAACTCGATATCATGACGAGTCGATTCATCAAGCGCATCCACACAGGCTTGGATCTGCTCTTCTGACAGGCGGAATTGCTCCGGCGACCAGTTATCAAACTTTTCAGACAACTCACGTACAGCGCTATCACCTTTCGATTCAATATCAGTAAGAATGCTTTCAACAATCTGACGCACTTTTGCGTCGTTTGATGCTGATGCTTCTTCAGTGATTCCGTTTTTTAAAATGCGTGCCATTGGTTTTCTCCTTGAACATTGAGGCTGACGAACGGTTATTTTTATGCTTTTGGATACGAATGCAAAATCAGATTAAACACTTAATTAACATTTGACAAGTTAAGTCAACAAACCACAAAAACCACCCTTAAGCCTTTGTATTAATTAATTTAAACAAATAAAAGCAAGTAATAAGGACCTTGATTGAGTTTAATTTTTAATCAAAAATGAGTTTTAGATCACATCATTTTTACTCATCATTTACATTTCTCCGTGTTAGTTTTTGCATACCTTTGCAAAGGAGATAATCATGAGCAATTTTAAGCAACGTCTGACTAAAGAAACGCTATTAGGTACATTTGTTAAAACCCCTCACCCTCACATTATCGAGGTATTGGCACTGGCAGAGTTGCCTTTTGTGGTACTGGATGCAGAGCACGCACCTTTCGATCGTTCCTCGCTTGATCTGTGCATCATGGCGGCCAGAGCGAATGACCTCGCGTGCGTGGTACGAGTACAAGACAGCGCTCCTTCAACCATTTTGAACGCGCTTGACTGTGGCGCGGCGGGTGTACAAATTCCCCATGTTTGTACTGCTGAGCAAGCGACGCAACTGGCGAAAATCTGCCATTACGGAGAAGGTGGCCGAGGGTATGCAGGTTCCAGTCGAGCAGCGCAATACGCCACTAAGCCCATGGTTGAACACTTAAAAGACAGCCGTGCGAATACGATTGTCATTGCACAAATTGAAGACCCTCAAGGGGTTGAAAATGTTGAAGCGATTGCCAATGTTGAAGGAATTGATGCGCTCTTCATTGGCCAAGTTGATCTCACTGTCGCTTATGGTGCTGATAGCGTTCATGATGAGAAAGTCGCACAAGCAAGTATGCGAGTAATCGAAGCGGCCAGAGCCGCCAATAAACCTGCTGGCATGTTTGTCGCGACGGCTCAACAAGCTCGGGAATGGCGTGAACTCGGCGTTAGCTTCTTTTGTGTTGGCTCTGAACACAAAATGATCATTGATGGCTTCAAGCAAGAGAGAAATGTGATGAATTCTTGAGTTTTCTCTGATATTTACGCCTTATCAATGTAATGCTCTAGACACAGAAATCCCCTAGCCCATACACTCAGCACGTATGAGAAGGTTCAATGGCCTTAAATAAGGAGTATCACCATTAAAGCGAAAGTAACTTCGATCGACGTCGCGAAGATGCTCGGCGTCTCTCAATCGACGGTATCTAGAGCATTCAGCCCGACTGCGAGTATTAGCGAGAAGAAACGCAAAATGGTGATGGATGCCGCAGCTAAGCTCGGATACACACCGAATGCCATCGCCCGAGGTCTGATTTCGAATCGTTCAGGCTTAGTGGCGATTGCGTTAGATAGCGAATCAAACCCAATGTACGACATGCAATCTCGTGCTTTGGCTGTCGAAATTCAAAAGCGAGGCGGACAAGTTGTGCTTTGCCCTATCGACAAGGACGACCTCGATCTCGCCATTTCACGCGCCATTGAATACCAAGTGGACGGACTCGTTATCGCCACCAGCCGTTTAACCTCACGCGCGTTTGCCCAATGCGAAAAGTTTGGCGTTCATTTAAGCTTGATTAACCGCTACGCCGAGGGTATTAATGCCAATAGCTCTGGTATTGATAACCGATTGGCGGGCCAACAAGCTGCGGAGTATTTAACGCAGAAAGGCGCAAAACAGTGTGCTTATATCAGTGGCGATGCTGGCTCCATGACCAGTGAAGAGCGTTGGCTGGGTTTCTCTTCAAAGTTGCAAGAACTCGGCGCTCCATCACCAACGTTTATCCAAGCCAAGTACAGCTTTGAAGCAGGCTTAGAAGCAGCGAAAGCGATCTTGTCGCACACTAGCAAACCCGATGCAATTTTTTGTGCAAACGACATCCTCGCCATGGGTGTGATGGATGGCTTGCGACAAGCCGGAGCAAAGATCCCCCAAGACTTCTCTGTGATGGGTGTAGATAACATTCCGATGTCTGCATGGCCGAGTTATGATTTGACCACCATTGCTCAACCAGTCGACAAAATTGTTAAACGAGCGGTTGAAGACTTGATGAATCGAATCAACGGCAACCTGGATGCAACTGGCGAATACCTTTTCGAGCAAGGCACCTTGATCGAACGTAGTAGCACCATTTAATAAATCCATTTTTATTCATTCTTCATAAACAAAATGTCTTGCTTTCGAGTAAGGCATTTTCTGTGATCACGATTAAATTTTCACCAATCGTTATTTAATTCCTCATCAATTCATCAATCTTGTTATTGACTTGTTACTTTAATGTTTTATTTTGGATTCGTATGCAAAATGGATATGAATTGCTCAACTAATTTATAAAAACATAAAAAGTTGTGTGACTTGCCGACGAATGCCCATGGCAGGTCATACCAGAAACAAGGAAGAACGATGAAGAAAGCAATCCTTACTTCACTTACCGCACTGGGGCTTGTATTTAGCAGTATGAATACGTTTGCAGCCAGTGTTATTCGTCTTGCTCATGACAGTCAAGAAACCTCTCCCGTACACAAAGCAATGCTCTATTTCGAACAAGAAGTGGAAGCTCGCTCAAACGGTGAGATAGAAGTTGAAATCTATCCGGCAAGACAACTAGGCGATGTGCGTGAGACGACTGAACTCGTGCAGCAAGGCAACTTACAAATGACGTTTGGTGCGTCAGTTTTACTCTCTCCCTACGTCCCAGAGTTTAACGTGCTCGACGTGTTCTACCTTTTTGATAGCGAAGAGCAAGCACACAAAGCGCTCGACAGTGAGAAGATCGGACAACCATTGTTGAATGCTATGGAATCAAAAGGCTTTCATGGACTTGGCTTTATGGAGGTCGGCTTTCGTAGCGTGACCAACAACAAACAGCCAATTGATAGTATTGAGGACCTGAAAGGGCTAAAGATTCGCTCGGCATCTAACCCCACTCAAATAAGCGCGTGGAAATCTATTGGTACTGCACCAACACCTCTGTCTTGGGGAGAAATTTTCACCTCGTTACAACAAGGCCTGATTAACGCTCAAGAAAGTGCTATCTACTCTATTTACGCCGAACGTTTTTACGAGGCACAAAAGTACCTCTCTTTAACTAACCATATATACACCAACTACGTGTTGTTCATGAACAAATCGTTTTGGGATTCACTGCCGGCCGAACAACAAACGCTGATCAGTGAAGTAAGCAAAGAAACCATCGCAAAACAGCGTGAGCTCGCCGCGCAGCAAAACCAAGAAGTAATCAAAGAGCTCGAAGCAAAAGGCATGACGGTTAACATCGTCCCAGATGACGTGCGCAGCATCATGAAAGAGAAAATGAATGCAGCCGTGTACCAGGACTTGCGCAGTAAAACGGGTAAAGACTTGTTTGACAACGTGATGGCCGAGATAGAACGCCTATAACTCCCACTCTTTTGCACGATCTGGCAACAGGTCGTGCTTTCTCGTTTTGGAGGTGAACATGAAGTGGTTTCGCTTACTAGACAAATACCTAGAACCAACCCTTATCGTTATCGCGATCTCAACGATGACAACTTTACTGTGCTTGCAAATCGCCCTACGCCTGTTCGATGCAACGATCGCGTGGGCTGAAGAGCTGGCTCGTTATTTATTCGTATGGGCGATGTACCTGAGCATCAGCTACTGTATCCGAGATGATCGACACATCCGCATTCGTGTGTTCATCGATAAACTTCCGGGCAATTGGACGCAATTCAGTTTGATTGTCTCTGATCTTATCTACCTTGCCTTTAGTGCCACTGTCGCCTGGTTTGGATTTAAGGTTATAAACCGCAGCCTGCAACTCGGTCAGATTGCACCCGCAATGGAAATTCCTATTGCGTGTTTGTATGCCTCTGTTTTAGTTTGCGCACTATTAAGCTGCGCGCGCCTAGTGACAAGCCTTTATCAACGTGTGAACGCGTGCTCCACCAGCAATGAACGAGTTCGCTTTTCTCGCCAACGCTATCGCCATATCAAAGCAAAGTATCGTACTTCTAACCGGCTATTGGAGTTTAACGCATGACGTCTGCACTTTTGTTTGGCAGCTTTGGTCTGCTTCTGCTCATTGGCGTTCCGGTCGGTATTGCTCTGGCGGCAGCCAGTATGGTCGCGATATTAAGCCTGCCATTCCTTAACATCGAGTTTTTAGTCCAAGGAATGGTAACAGGGCTCGACTCTTTCCCTCTCCTCGCCGTCGTTCTTTTTACCTTAGCAGGTAACCTTATGAGCCAAGGAGGGATCTCAAAACGATTATTGCATGTGGCGGAGGTCTTCTTTGGCCACTTTACTGGCGGGCTTGGCATCGTGGCCATTGTGGCGTGTATGTTCTTCGCTTCCATCTCTGGTACAGGGTCTGCCACTGTTGCCGCTATCGGCCTGACGATGATTCCCTCGATGGTGAAGAAAGGCTACGACCGCAGCTTTGCAGGTGCTTTAATCGCTTCCTCCGGCGGAATTGGCGTCATTATTCCACCATCTGTGGTGATGATCGTCTACGCGATCACTGCTGAAGTCTCCGTCACTAAGATGTTCATGGCGGGAATCATTCCTGGCTTGGTCGTCGGTATGGTATTGATCGGCTACTGTCTAATTGTCTCAAAAATGCGGGGCTACACAGGTAACGAACGCAAAGCCACTTGGTCAGAGCGTCTTTCTGCGCTAAAAGAAGCCAGCTGGGCAATGCTACTCCCCGTGATCATTCTCGGCGGTATCTATTCCGGAATCTTCACACCTACCGAATCAGCCGCCATTGGTGTGCTCTATGGCTTATTCTTTGGCATGTTTGTTTATAAAGAACTCAAACCAGCGCAAGTGGTGAAAATCATTCTAGAGTCGTCACTGTTAGTTGGCGCTGTGCTCGTCATTGTGGGTGCGTCCGTGACGTTTGGCCGCATATTGACCCTAGAACGTCTACCGACCGAGATCGCTCAGTTCATTCTATCGATTACCGAAAACAAACTTCTGATACTGCTTTGCATCAATGTCCTGTTGTTGCTCGTCGGTACCTTTATGGAAACGCTGGCAGCGATTGTTATTCTCACACCAATTCTGTTACCCATTACGTCAGCACTCGGCATGGACCCCGTTCATTTTGGTATCGTGATGATCGTGAACTTGGCCATTGGCTTTGTTACGCCTCCTCTGGGTGCCAACCTGTTTATGGCAAGTCAGGTAGGCAAAGTACCGATAGAGTCGCTCTCTAAAGCCATCATGGGTTGGATTGGTGCAATGATAGTGGCCTTGATGTTGATTACCTTCATCCCTGCCATCTCGCTATCGTTACCTGCGCTTTTATCCTGATCGTTGCACTCATAGAGCGCTTATGACTGTTATAGCCACTAGATAAACACCTTTCTAGTGGCTTATTCGTTATCTACTTCCGATTTAATAAAAAAGCCTTTAAGCATTCGTATGCAAAAGGAAAAGCTGAAAGATATAAGGATAATTGACACCAAAATAGCTGAATATTAGCGATAAAGTCTATTTGGGTGCCTTGATCTGCATGATTATCAGTTTTGGCTTAATCATTTGTTTCCATTCATACAAATCAAAATAAATTAAGCGATTAAAAAACAATAAGATATTAGGGAATTCATACAAAAAACTTTGACCTCCTTTCTTATTAACACGTCTCGATAAGAGATAGCTTCCATCTCGCCTGTGCTTTTTTAGTTTGTTTTCTGCTCAATTGTTAAAAACCTGATCATCAGCACGCTATTTAAACAATCGAAAAACAATCCGTTGACAAAATGGCAACATGATATATTTTGAATACGTAATCAAAACATAATTCAAACATAATTATTCAATTACGGAGGTGATTTATGGCCATGGTTGGCTTCGATGAAAAGTGGCGTGACTTTCCCGACTACATTCTTGGTATCACAAAAGAGATTTGGGAAGACCGAGGTTTAAACACCTTAGAACACTACTACTCTCCCGACATTGTTGTGCGCACTCCACTCTCCATCGTTCAAGGAAACGAAGGGGTGATCAGTGCAACAATGGCGACACTGGCCGAGTTTCCCGATCGCACGCTATATGGCGAAGACGTCATTTGGTCAGGCACCCCGGAACAAGGCATGCTTTCTTCTCATCGAATCATCTCTACTGCAACACACAGTGGCAACGGCTTCTATGGGCAAGCTTCGAACCGCAAGCTTCGTTTCCGTATTATCGCAGATTGCCATGCTATCAATAACCAAATCAATGACGAATGGTTGGTTCGCGATCAAGCCGATATCGCGAAACAACTGGGCATGACGTCAGAAGAGTTTGCACGCCAACAAATCGAATTTGAAGGTGGCGTGGAATCAAGCCCATTTCCGTTCACACCTGAAGTCGACATTCCTGGACCTTATTTGGGCGTAGGCAACGACAACGAATATGGTCAGCGCTATGAAGCAATTCTCAGAAGCCTTATGAATGCCGAGTTCTCTATAGTACCGAAAGAGTACGACCGCGCTTGCATCGGCGAATACACTGGCGGTCAAAATGCCCTATCACACTCGGAAGTCGATCATTTTTGGATGGCACTTCGTGCGTCTTTCCCAAATGCTCAATTTACCGTTCACCATCGTATTGGCCGGGATGACGACATGATGTCACCACGCGCGGCAATTCGATGGTCTTTGCACGGTAAGCATGAGGGATATGGGATGTTTGGTAAGCCTTCAGGAAAAGAGGTTTACATCATGGGGATCAGCCACGCTGAGTTTGGCCCTTGGGGTCTTCGTCGCGAATTCACTTTGTTTGACGAGACCGCAATCTGGAAGCAAATCCTGCTTCAGCAAGGCTAACGGCTGACTAAACACTATTTATTAAAATCACAGACAGTAAGGAAGCAACATGTCACTCAACATCATCGAACAGTTCTACCAGAACTACTTCAAAGCCGCAGACATCGAGCAAAAACAGGCCGCTCTGCAAACTTTGAACCCTGACGTAAAATGGTGCGTGGCGCACCCTGTGAACGATCTTAATGGCCCAGATGCAACCCACGAATCTTTCCTCTCACCACTTGTTAATGCTTTGCCTGACGCCGAGCGCCGACCAATAATTGTTATGCACGGCGAATACGAAGGCCGCACTTGGTACAACTCTACCGGCTACTTTATCGGTACATTTGAACAACCACTGTTTGGCATCCCAGCAACAGGGAAAACACTCTACTTGCGTTACACCGAAATGGTGTGTGTGGAGAACGACCAAATCACCGAATCTTACATGATCCCAGACTTCATCGACGCGATGAATCAAGCAGGCTGCAACCCTCTTCGTAAAAGCTTAGGTCACGATGGCTTGGTTCCTTCTCCTGCAACTTCTAACGGTATTCAACAATCTGTTGTGTCTTTGGAAGAAAGTGAAAAGAGCGCCCAGCTGGTTGAAGATATGCTGTCTTGCTTGGGTCGTTTTGATGGCAAAGATCTTTTCTCGATGGATTTAGAAAACTACTGGCACAATGACTTCATGTGGTACGGCCCTGCAGGTATTGGTACTACGCGCGGTATCAAAGGTTTCCGTAACCAGCATCAAGCGCCATTTGTGTTTGCGTTCCCAGATCGAAGTGTCGATATTGAGGTCAATTTTTTGGCCAAAAATGACTACGTATCCACAGGTGGTTGGCCACATATGCATGGTACTCACACTGGTCACAGTGGCTGGCTCGGTCTTGCCCCAACCGGAAAACACATCGAACTTCGCGTTATGGACATTTGGCGACGCGAAGGCGATTTACTGAAGGAAAACTGGGTGGCGATCGACATCGTTCATATCCTGCTGCAACTTGGCTATGACGTGTTTGCACAAATGAAAGAACAGTTAGAAGGACCTAATTATGCATGAGTTTGGCGCACTTAACTGGAGCATCCTTGGGGGATACATCGCCCTAACGCTAGTACTGGGTGCGGTGATTGGTAAGCGAGTCACTTCAGCTAGCCAATTCGCTTTGGGTGATAAGAGCATCCCTTGGTGGGCGATCGGTATTTCTGTCGTTTGTACTTACGTGAGTGCCATGTCTTTCCTTGGCGGGCCAGCTTGGTCTTACAAAGAAGGCCTGTCGGTTATCGCGATTCACCTCAATTATCCGCTGGTGATCTTCTTCATCGTGGCTGTGTTTATGCCGTTTTTCTACAACAACGGTTTAACCTCCATCTACGAGTATCAAGAACGACGCTTCGGTAAGGCTTCACGACTGACTTTGTCTTTTATCTTCCTTATCAAACAAGCATTGAGCTCGGCAGCCGTACTCTACGCGACAGCAATGATTTTAGAGTTCATTACTGGTATCGACGTGATGTACTGCATCATGATCGTCACTGCAATTGCCCTTATCTACACCGTAATGGGCGGTATCGCGGCTGTCATTTGGACCGATGTGATTCAAGCAGTAATCTTATTTATTGGCGCATTCATCATCATTGAAGCCGTTTGGAATGGCATGCCTGCTCCAATGACGGAGGTCATGGCAGAACTCAAAGCGAAAGGAATGACCGATGCCCTACAAACAAGTTTTGACCTAAGCCAAGTAACGACTGTATGGGCCGGCGTTATCGCAATGACGATGTTCCACACCACCGTGTATGGCGGTAACCAGATGATGGTACAACGTTGTATGGCCGCGAAAAACATGGGCGATGCGAAAAAGGCAATGTTGATGATGGGCTACGTGGCCTTCTTTATTTACTTTGTCTTTATCTTGCTTGGCGTCCTGTTCAACGCTTATTACGACGGTAAAGAGTTTGAAAACGGCAACACCATCATTCTTCATTATGCGAGTGAATATGGAATGCCAGGCTTGATGGGCATCATTGCCGCTGCGATTCTGGCGGCAAGTATGTCGAGTCTCGATTCCGCATTTAACTCAATGGCGACCGTTTCTGTGGCTGACTTTTACAAACGCTTCTACAAGCAAAACGAGTCGGAAGAGCATTACTTAAAGGTATCGCGTTTCTTCACGGTGGCGTGGGCGATTTTGGTCATCATTCCAGCGATCATGTTTGCCACCAGCACAGGCTCGGTACTGGAAGTGCTGAGTAAGGCAGGCTCTTACTTTGTCGGTGCGAGCTTCTGTATGTTCGTCCTTGGTTTCTACTCAAAACACATTACGGAAAAAGGCTTGTTAATTGGCGTTGCTGCTAGCTTCTTGGTGATCTGGTATGTAGCCGTTGCGACCGATATTGCGTGGCCTTGGTATTGCGTGATTGGCGTCCTTGTGAATGCCGTTGTCGCTTACATTGCTAGCCTTCTCCTGACGGGTAAACAAGATGAAATGCATCTTTACACAGTGAAAGGCCAGCAAGCGGAATATGCTCGTCTAAATAAACCAATCAAGGAAGATGGTTGGTATGTCGTTCCCGGCAAAATCGATGCTCCATGTTATGGCTTACTAGTGATGTTTGTATTCTCGATCGTGATGCTTTGGGAGATCAACGCGTTTACCGACAACGCTCCTATGCTGATTAACTTTATGCGTGGCTGCTCTATTCTTGTCGCTACCGCTTGCATCGGATACATGGGGTATTCACTCCTCTCCCCGAAACGTAAAGTTGCAGTCAAACAAGCAAATTAATGTTCTTTACGTAGATACTGTACGTCCAACAAACGGACAGTATCTACGCTCTAGATCTAGTGCTAGCTCAAAGCAAATCGAATGGGTTAACCCACATTTTGCTTTTTAACACTCCAAAGCCATTATTCTACTTAGGATACCCCGTCAGAACATTTATGAATACGTACCTATTTATGCTAGTCTTATGACCTCAAACACTGGCAACTAAGTTTTATTCATGAAATCAATTAAACACGTAGTCACATCAAAAGATGTGGCAAAGATGGCAGGCGTCTCTCAATCTACTGTATCGCGCGTGTTTGTTCCGGGTAGCTCAGTATCCGAAAAGACCAAGCAAAAAGTCTTTGAAGCGGCTAAAGCCCTTAACTACCGCCCTAACGCCTTTGCACGTAGCCTGACCACAAACGAATCGAAATTGATAGGTTTGGTGTTTCCTGATGCGGATTACCCTATCCATATGAAAACACTGCAGTTAATTTCCAGTGAGTTACAGAAAAAAGGTTATTCTGCCGTATTGATTCCATGGCAAGTGGATGAAGAAGAGGGCCACTCAATCCCAAATATCTTCCAGTATCGCGTCGATGGTGTCATTGCTGCTTCCGCAACCTTCAATAAGTCCCTTTATGAAGAATGTGAAGAGTTTAATATCCCAATTGTTCAATACGCACGAGTTGTTGAAGGTACTAGGAGTAGCTACGTTATCAGTGACAACTACGAAGCAGGCCAACAAGCCGCGCAACTTCTGCACAAAAGTGGCGTGAAGAACGCGGTTTATTTGACGGGAGAAGTGCCAACCTTTACGAATGACGAACGCCAAAGCGGCTTCTGCTCTGAATTTGAAGACCTAACCGGCAAGACGCCACGCATCATTGAAGCCAGCTATGACTACGCGAGCTCACTTGATAAAGTCCGTGCCATACTGGCAGACAAAAATCGGCCTGAAGCAGTGTTCTGTGCAACCGATAACCTTGCGATGGCGGTCATGGATATCGCCCGTATAGAATGCGGGTTGAGGATTCCTCAGGACTTACAAGTCATTGGTTTTGATAATATTCCTCAGACAGAATGGTTAAGCTATCAATTAACCACGTTCCGCCAGGATTTCCGTCGCCTCGCTCGCGAGTGCGTGAAGATCATTGTTGATCAAATTAATACGAAAAACGGCAGCCTAGTAAAAATGATGGTGCCAGTGAAGTTAATCGAGCGCCAGACAACAAAAGCTTAAATAGCTATAGCCAGCCATTCGGTTGGCTTTTTTATTTGCCTGTGACTCCCAAACGGCTCATTTAGTGTTGTAAGCATTAATGAACCCATGTATATTTATGAGCTATTACACTATATGAACCAAACAAAAAAAGGCTCATAATCCTTATGACCACGTATCTTTACACTCGTTATTCGCCAAAAAATCGAGCTTACCAAGAGCACCTTAATACTCTAAAAGCTTTTGCGCCCGAAGCTCAGCACTTTGAGGATAAGGTTCGTGGTTGCATGCCTCCAACCGAGAGAGAGGCATTCTTACGACTGCTCGATTCCGTCAGAGCTGGGGATACGATTGTGCTCTGGTGGCTGACCGCATTTGGTCGCGACTTTAGTCAAGCATTGAACACAATAAAAATGCTACTCGATAAAGGGGTAACATTGAAAACCGTATGTGAATCAATAACTTTTGAGCCAGATTCTGTTCAAACTCAAACACTACTCACAGTGTTATCTGGATATGGGAAAGTGCAGACTGAACATCGCCTGTTTGCCGCAGAGCAAGGGCGACAGGCCATTAAAGAGCAGCCAGAATTATGGAAACAGAAGTTTCGCGGCCGCCCCGCAAACAAAACCAAACACCAACAGATCGCAACGTTACTGCTAGAAGGCTACACATTGCAAAACGTGGCAGAGCAATGCGAAGTCAGTCTATCGACTGTGAAGCGGGTCAAAGCAAAGCTAAAGGAAGTGGATGACGAAGGCGGCTTAAGATCACGACGCCAAAAAGGTTGTTTGAATGGAGACCAGTCATGAGTCGCCCAATCAACTTTCATACTATACTACTCGCCTGTCTTATTATTAGCGTTGGCCAGTTGAGCATGGGGCTAGTCATGCCCTCTTTGCCATGGATAGCAAAAGACTTTTCCATCTCCCTCGACCAAGCTCAACTACTTGTGAGTATTTATTTGCTCGGCTTTGGCCCCTCTCAATTTATCTACGGGCCAGTGTCAGATGCTTTAGGACGAAAAAGAGTATTACTTACCGGTTTACTCATCGCGATGTCTGGTCTGCTGATGATTATTTTCTTCAGTGACACATTTACAGGGATGGTGATGGGGCGCTTTTTACAAGGGTTAGGTACAGGATGCTGCGCGGTACTCGCGAGGGCGTCGACTCGAGATAGATTTAGCGGGGATGAACTCCCAGTGGCAATGTCTTACATCGCCATGGCGGCTTCAATCACGCCACTTATTGCACCTGTGATTGGCGGCTTTATCAACTTCCACTTCGGTTGGAGTATGGTGTTTATTTCTCTATTGGGCTATGTCTCGCTGGCCTGGGTAATCATCGCCTTTAAGTTCACAGAAACCATCACAAAACGTTCTGTCATTCCGTCACCCCGAAAAATGTTACTCCAATACAAGAGCTTACTTACGTCTCGTTACTTTATGAGTTTCGCCAGTATCAGTTGGTTAAACTTCAGCTTAATGATTACGACAGTCTCTGTGATGCCATTTATCATGCAAGATCAAATTGGCATGACCTCCGCTCAATACGCGATGTGGGCGCTCATTCCCGCTTTGGGTATGTTATGTGGTACCACGATTTGTAACCGAGTAAGGCCAATTATTGGCAATAAAAAAATGCTGCTTTGCACCCCATTTCTTCACCTCGCTGCCGCAATATGGTTATTTTTCTGCCCTGTTGAGCCTCTATTTCTGATGCTAGGACAGCTATTAATGATCTTGGGTAATGGTATTGCCCTACCTTGTGCACAAGCGATGGTAATGCAACCTTATAAAAAGCAAGCAGGTGCCGCAGCGGCAATGTCTGGTGGTGGACAAATGGTCGTCTCCTCATTGGTCAGCTTAACTCTGGTGCAGCTTGGATTGAGTCAAGCATGGCATCTAGCGATCGTTATCGTAATATTTGCATCGCTTACCTTCACCAACATTCAACGTGGCTTCAGTGCAGAGCAACCTTCAGAACAATAACAAAAAACATACTATTGTCCTTATAGCTACAACAAATCGTATAAACTTAAATTTAGGAAAAGTTGGCGGATACTAACATGATGTTGCATTTAAGAATGGGCGCCTTAACACTCGCCACATTGATATCCGATGGTACTGATGCGAGCGCCAACGAGAACTGGCAGTTCGAGAGTGACAAGAATGGAATCACAATTTACTCCCGAGAACATAGTGACGGTTTAGTTGAGATCCGTGCCCGGATGTTCACACCCACCAGCTATGGTGCATTTTTAACGCTACTGGAAGACAGTGACAATATCCCGAACTGGATTGACAATGCCAGTCATAGCCGGGTTTTAAATCAGATATCGGCCACCGAGAACATCGTTTACACCCAGTTTAAAGCACCATGGCCTGCCAAAAATCGGGATATGGTCACCTACTCAAAGTACTGGGTCGATGAGCTGGGATTCATCATAGAAATCAAAAGCGCACCTGACTCATATCTTGCTGAACAAAATGGTTATGTTCGAATTCGCTCGGTTGATGCGACTTGGGAGTTACAAAAACTCACAAACGATACAACACTCGTGGAATACAAGGCGTTTGCTGATCCCGGAGGTCTATTGCCAAACTGGCTGATCAACAAACTTTCAAAAGAAAGTGCATGGGCGACATTTGGTAACTTAAGAAAAGAGTTACCTGAATATCAGCAATACTCTCATCCTCAAATAGATGAGTAAGCGTCGCTCTTCCCACTCGCTTTTTAATGCGGTACATAATAACAAAAGGCGGCATATGCCGCCTTTTTCTACTCAATGTGTTACTGTTGTGCAACCGTTACAGGTTTAGTTGCACCACGGTAATCAAACTCAAAACCAATACCTTGGTCTGTCACGTCCATCGTCATACCACCAACAAGCTCGCCTTGTAAGCTTTTGACAACATCATCCGGAACCGGCTCCCCAGTGATTGACGACGCACTCTCTAACACTTCCAAAATACGCTCTGAATCAAAATCAAAGCTGAACAAGCCATTTGGAGAAAGTGATTGCGCCATCACTTCTTTGCTTGCTTCCGCAGCACTATCACCACTGTAAAGGGTGAAATGGTTTTCGTTTAGACGAGCAAACACGTCCACCTTCATGCCAGTATGCATTTCTAATAGGTCACTGACATTAACAGGTTGGTTATCCGGTTGAATTTGCAATTGAGCAAGTTCAGGAACGAACATTTGCGCAGTTTGAATAAGCATCATTGGATCATTGGCAGAAAGAGACAACATACCATCTAGCTGGCTAAATACTTCACCATGCTGAGCATTAGTATCTACTTTGATATCAAACATTTGTAGGCTTAAGCCTTTGAGGCCGTTAACCATGCCTGACCCCATGCTTACAGCGGCTGCTGGATTCTGGCCGCCCATCTCTTGCTGCATTTGTGTCAATAAAGAGCATTGGTATTGAGGCTGGGTCAAGTCAGCCCAGATCTGACCAATCGATGGCGCTAGCGTATTGATGTCTAAACCAAGCGCCATACTAAAGAAACTCTTATCACTTTTAGACTCTGCCAATACACCACGAATCGACTTGAGCGCATCTAGAATCACTTTATTGTTGGACTCAACAACAAAAGAACCTTTAATGAACGCCTGATCGCCTTTCATCTTGTATTCTGCAAACGCGACGGACTGAGGCCAGTTTTCTGCAACTTGAGTAAGCTCAGTATGGCAGGCTGGTGAACGCATTTCCTCAATAGTTGGTTCAGGATCTATTGCATCCAACGTGCTAATTTGACGAGCAAACATATTGCCATCTTTCGTCGTCAAACCTTTAATCACTTCGCGATGATCAAAGTATCCAAAAGAGTTGTTGTTTTCACCGTATTTGGCTTGCAACGCCTCAAGACGTCCACTCTCAACAATATTTTGACTTGGTGCTTCAAGCCCTAATGCCATTTTAATCGGGTTTTGAACGCCCAGTTGCGGAACATCAACCGTTAACGTAAGCACGTTATCAACCACGGCTACAACCAAGCCAATACCGTCCTGCGGGTCAATTGAATCAGTCATCTCGTAACGACGATACTCGACTTCACCAAGCTTAACCAACTCATGCTTAGCGCCGCTCATCTGCTCTTCATGATCCAGTGTTTTCCATAACGCGGCAGGGTCTTCAATATCCACTTTGTACACCGGTACCATACCAATTGTGTACAACACAGGATTAATGTTTTCCCCGGTGCCCAAATAAGCTTTTAATGTTTCTGGCGACGCAGCACTCTCTAGGTACCCATCGAATAAGTTAACTGCAAACTGCTGTTGTGGAGACAGTGGTTCATCGGCAAAAAGTTCTGCAATCGAGCCTTGGTTCGCCGTACCGAATGCGTTCATGTATTTATAATGGTTAAAAGGTTCTGTCTGATACGTCACCATAAGTGAATCTGCAGGAACTTGCGTTAACAGTGAGCCTGCATCACTTGCGGTAGTATTGTTTTGGTACAGGTAGCCAGCGCCCCCTGCAGCTGCGACCACTGCTGTAGCCAATAGTAGTTTTTTCACGACCAACTCCGTTGTCATAGTTATGTGTTCCTAAACGAAATGTAACGCTTAGGTTTAAAGCCAATGAATAGTGCTTTATATCAACCGCTATCATAAACAAGTTATCGATGTAATGAATGTCGGTTTGATAAATTATCCAACATTTATAAGGCAAACCGTGAAGTAAGTTGAATTGCGTGCGGATGCTATTGGCAATATTCACAATCCAATTTCTCGGATAACCGCCTTAAAAATCATAATATTCAGTTAAATGAAGCGATTTGGAGTAATTACGACCAAAATCAGCAGTATATTAAATCTTTATTGAGTCTTTTATCTAATATCTGAAAACGCCTCACGACCTGACACTTCTTTCCAATTTGCCTCTGGCAGTCCCTACTCGTTTTCCTTACATTCCTACTAACTCAGTGACGAGACGTATACCAAATACGAGCAATAGAAGACGATGAAAGACCAGTTGACGATCTCTATATCAACTATCAATGGCTCAAGACATTGGTACTTCAGTAAAAGGATGCAACGCAACATAAAAACGTTTTTCGTTTTTTTTGTTGTTGCTCTGGCCGCGACCGTAATCTTAATTCATCACTTGTACACTCGCGTTGATAATGCAGCGTTAAAACAAGCTGAATTGACAGAGCATTCACGCACCATGGGTGAAGAACTCAGCACACTGAAAACACTTAAATCAGAGCTAGAAAATGACCTTTCAGAACGTGAAGAACGGGTACAACTTGTTTCGGAACGTTTGGGTGAATTAGAGAAAGTGCTTGGGGTTGGAGAACATACCTCGACAAATAACTTGGATGCTAGGCTCGATGCAGCGGCGATAACCTCAAACGTTCGCATGGTGTTATTAAACCAAATACCAAGTGGCTCTCCAGTCGGCAACGTACGGCTATCTTCCGGATTTGGTAAGCGTATCCATCCGGTGACAAAAGTTGCCAAGATGCATCGTGGGCTCGATTTTGCCGTAAATATCGGCACCAAAATTTATGCCCCTGCCGATGGGGTAGTGGAAGTCACCCGCCGCAGTAATAAAGGCTCTGGTAACTTCCTCAGGCTGCAACATTCTTTCGGTTTTTCGAGTTCTTATTCGCACTTGAAAGCGTTCAAAGTAAAAAGTGGTCAGTTCGTCAAAAAAGGGCAGCTGATTGCAATTTCCGGCAACAGTGGGCTCTCTTCTGGCCCTCACCTGCATTACGAGGTGCGATTTGTTGGGCGAGCACTGAATCCGAAACCATTTGTCGATTGGAGCCTTAATGATTTCGAAGACATTTTTACTAAGGAGCGAAGAATACGATGGGAATCTTTAATCAAAACAGTGGAACAACGAGTAGCTCAGCAGCTTCAACTCTCATCGCCAAAGGCTGTTCTCTTAGCGGAGAACTCAAAGTAGAAAACGATGTCCAGATTGATGGCATCGTCGATGGTCAAATTAACGTGGAAGGCACTCTCGTTGTCGCAGAAAGCGGGCGAGTAAACGGTGAAATTTACGCTAAACAGCTGATCATTAACGGCATGATGGACGGAAACTGTCACGCAGAACACATTCAAGTACTTGCCAAGGGACGCGTAAGCTGTAGGATCTGGAGCAATAACCTCAGCATTGAACCTGGTGGTAAATTCTTTGGTGAAGCAGCTGAATTACCTGAAAAAGAAGTGGTAACGCTCAAGGGTAAGGCTCAAGACAGTGCGAACACAAAAGAAAACAACACCAACAATGAAAAGCGACTTGCGCGTAAATCAGCATAAAACGCTTTGATTAAAGTGCTTAAAAAAGACGGCTTTCACGCCGTCTTTTTTATTACTATTGCCACGATTTTCGTCAGAAACTACGTGATTATTCGGCCGGATTTAAAACCATCACCGAGCGTTTTGCTTGTGGACCAAAAGCTGATTTTGCATGCGCTTTCACTTCATCTAACGTCACACTCTTAGCCACTTTCTCAACGTCAAGCAACACATCGACGCCGTAATCATGCACCAAATAACGAGTATATGCCCATGATCTCTGTGCTGGGTTGTCATCCAATCCTTGCATCGCGACTGCCAGTTGTTTCGCGGCCGTATCCACTTCTTTTTGGGTAATATTTGACGCTAAATCATCAAACACTTTGCCCAGTTTACTCTCTAAAAGTGCCACGTCTTCGGGCTCAACTTGAGACTCCAAGAGCCAATCAGAGATGGGTTCGCGATCTTGTGTCATGGTGTAAATGCTCGGGCTGTAATCAAGGCTAGACTCTTCTCGCACAATATCCAAAACACGCGCATTACTAATACGTTGCAAAATATCTTCGATAACCGTATCTCTTGCCGTACGTTGGTAATCGCTCGTATTAGTCAAACGCATTACATACAACGATGAAGGTTCATGCCCATCCGCAACCACAGTTCGCTCCGGCACTTCCGGGTTAAACGCAACGTGATAATCAATCGAACGACTCGGTTTCATTTCGATAGAGGCCACATACTTACGCAAAAGTGGTGTAATTTCTTCCGGCTCTACGTTTGCAACAATAACCATCTTAAAACCATCATTGGTTTTGAAAAGTTGCTCATGCACCGCTAGTACCTGCTCGGAAGTCACTTGTTCAACATCATCACTGGACACTATACGATGACGACTCCCCGGCAAATAAGAATTGCCGTTTGCTTTTTGAATCAGTTTTCCCATCGGTGATTCAAAAAAAGCGCCGCTCTGCTGTTTAAACTCTTGCTTCGCTGCTTCCATCTGGCGCTCGTCGACTTTAATCTCCGTCGCTAGGTTGTATAGTCCATTCAAAGCATCAGTTAGGTGCGTATTTGGCGCCGTAATTTGAGCTCCGTGACTGGTCGCATCAAGCATCGCGCCAAGCGCAATGTTGTTTTTGCGTAAGTAGCTATCTAGCTCTGAACCAGAAAATGTCCCTAACCCACTGCGTATTGCCGTTGTTGCTGCGATTTCATAAGCGGCATACAACGTCGGATCAACAGCGGCTTTACCACCTTGGCTCGCATAGTAAATATACGCTCGACCACCCGCTTTAGTATCTTTTTGGAACCACACTTCGATACCGTTTGATAGCGTATAGACTTGAAAACCACCCGCTTCCTGACGCATGCTCGTGATGCTGCCTTCCTGGGTAGGCTTTAAGAATCCATCCACTTTGTCATACATCTCTAACGGTTTTTCGCCAGTTTGAAGATAGGCACTGTTTAGAGCGGCAAATACACCATTGAACTGTTCTGACGTTTCGCTTTTCCCCAAACCAATAAAAAAGCTTGGCTGCTGAGATAACAAAGCCGTCAATTGTGTGTTAATGCTCTCTAAATTCTCGTTGTTGATGAATTCTGCCAAACTCTGGGCATAATTCTCTTTTGATTGGCTGACACTGTCTTGTCCAATTTGAAAAACACGTGCTTCTGCGTAACTGTTTGGCTTACGCTGACTCCAATCTGAATCAATATTTGCAAGTTCACCTTGCCAATTTGACATAACGCTATCTAACTCGGATTGAGTCGCACCATAATCTCTTAACGACGCCAAGGTACGAATGAAAGTCTGGTGCATTTGTTCGCGGCGATCTGGTGCAAACGAAATCCCTGCCGACATCATACGCTGATAGTTAGAGTAATAGGGCTCTGCATAAGCGTATTGAAAAGGTTCAGCGGCATCACTGAGTACACGGATCAAACGCTGTTGAATGAGTTGTGTTGCGACTTCATCACGCCACACTTCATGTTGTTGCTCAATCGTCGCGCTGCCACTTAGACCACGCTCAATCACTAAATGAAGACTTGGTGATTCCATCGTGTTACTTGGCAAGATTCTGTTTTCGTTGTTCACTCGAATATCACGGCGCTTCTCTATTACCGTATCCGAGGTACTTTCCCAGTTCGAGAACTTGCTTTTGATAATCTTGGACAGTGAATCTACGTCGATATTACCAGTCACAATCAACTCGGCATTTTGTGGCTGGTACCACTTGTCGTAAAACGCCTTTAACTTACTCGAGGAAGCGTTTTGAATCGCTTCGCGAGTACCAATTGGGTCATGCTCACCATACATAGTGCCTTCAATCGAGGCTTGGTAAGCATGCATAGAAAAGGACTTATCATCTGGATTAGCACGTCGCCATTCCCCAAGAATCACCCCTTTTTCTTTCTCTACTTGCTCAGGAGCAAACTCAAGTCCGTTACCGATATCTCTCATCCACTTCAGGGCATCTTCTAGCTTCGTATTATTCGCAAGGTCAAGTTGGTAAGACGTTTGCTGATAACTGGTAAAAGCGTTGATATCAGCGCCAAAGCTACCACCAGATTGCTCAAAAAGTTTGACAACGTCGTTACCGGTAAAATGCTCACTACCATTAAACGCCATATGCTCAACAAAGTGAGCGTAACCCTTTTGAGAAGATGTTTCTTGGAATGAGCCGATATTCATCACCAAACGGACCGAGACTTCTTGGTCTTCTGTTGGATAGAGATGGTATTTCATACCGTTCGATAACTGGTCCACGTGCCAGTTGGCGTCAGGTTGAATCGGCGTCGACTGTTGTATCAGAGCACACCCTGACACTAATAACGCGGGGACTAACAATATACTGCGCATAACGATTGCCCATAACAATGATTAAGCTAATCAATATATATCCGGTGCTATAACCTTCACATTTTTAATGGATTATCAGACACGCAAATGTGATAAAGATCACGATTTATTGAAATCAATTCTCATTTACAAAAATCGACAAATCCTTACTTTACAAATACATAAATAATATCGTTCCAAATTCTTTTGCTTATTTGGTGTAAAACTCAAATTCGCGACATGGAGTCAGTATTTATTTTGAGCAATAAAATATAATTATTGAACAGATTCGAATCTGACTTTCTGCTGCATATTCAACAGCGCAGAGAGCACTGATGAGAATAAAAACACAACAACTATTATTCAAAGATCTATTATTCGCTTTATGTTCAAAAATCTATCATTAAAAAACAAACTGGCAATCTCTGCCAGTGCCGCCATCATTCTAGGGGGAGTGCTGGTAGAGGGGCTGTCTTTTCGAGATTCATTAAATAGGCTCGATGTCGAAGTCGCACAGCGACTAGAAAGCACTAGCGCATCTTACAATCAATACGTAAAGGACTGGCTACTCTCTAAAGAGCGCGCACTAACTTCACTCTCTTCTGATTCAGAGAAACGTTCTCTGGTTACGCATTTGAAACAAGTCCGAGACTCTGGCGCGTTCGATAACGTTTTCCTCGCTTACCCGGACGGGTCACAAGACAACGCTAATGGGGTGGTTTTGCCACCAGGTAATAACGATCCTCGCAAGTGGGGCTGGTACACCAACGCCATTGCCAATCCATCGAAAGTCTTTATGGATAACCCGACCGTTGCTGCTGCAACTGGTGCGAATGTGGTGTCGCTCGGTAAAGCCCTGCAATTGCATGGTCAAACCGTCGTTCTGGGTGCTGACGTAGAGATCGGTGATATCCTGAACAGTCTGAACCAAGTGATCCTACCGGGTGAAGGTTATATGTTTATTGCCAATGAACAGGGCAATATTTTCACTCATAACAACGGTAAACTGCTGAATCAACCGGTTAGCAAGCTAGGCCTCAACAACAACGACATTACGTCTGCCGCACGTTCAGGTACAGAGCATCGCGTCTCTATTAACGGCACCGAATATGTGATTTACGCGCGCCACATAGAGGGTACCAAGCTCACAACAGTGACGGTGTTAGATCAAAACTCGTTGGTTGCCCCACTTTACGATGCTGTTTGGGATCAGATCATCGCAACCACCATCGTCGTCGTTATCTGCGTAGCTTTGTTTAATCTGCTATGTAACATCTTGTTCCGTCCGCTCTACAACGTTTCGAATGCGCTTGCACAAATCGCAAACGGTAGCGGCGACCTAACTCAACGCATCAAAGTAGAAAACCGTGACGAAGTTGGTGAGCTGGCTGAAAACTTCAACCAGTTCGTTGAAAGTTTGCAGCAACTTATTGGTCACATTCGTCACCAAGCGGAAGAACTGAGCCAACAATCGGAGCTGAGCACGAATCGCGCGAATCAATCGGTTTCCGATCTGAACCATCAGCAACAAGAAATCACGATGGTGGCGACCGCTGTGACTGAAATGGCATCGGCAACGCAAGAGATTGCAGCACATGCAGAGCAGACGGCTAAAGCCGCTCAAGACTCTTCAGCGAGCACACAAAATGGTCATGAGTTAGTGATCAACTCCAAGTCATCCATCAACAATTTGTCTTCTGAAGTCAACCAAGCGAGCGTTGTCATCGGCGAGCTCAACCAGCACGCGCAAGACATCTCAACCGTACTATCAACGATTCGAGACATCGCAGAACAAACCAACTTACTGGCTCTGAATGCGGCGATTGAAGCGGCGCGTGCAGGTGAACAAGGTCGCGGTTTTGCCGTTGTTGCAGACGAGGTTCGCGTGCTATCACAACGCACACACACCTCAACCGAAGAGATTCGCTCGACGATCGAGACCTTGCAGCAAACCACACAACGCGCTGTGACCATCATGGATACAAGCTCTCAGCTCGCGCAAGGTTCGGTGGAAGATGCAGATCGCGCAGCACTGGCTCTGGATGAAATCAACGCGGCCGTTGCGCTGATCAGCGATATGGCAACGCAAATCGCGACCGCCGCCGAAGAGCAAACGCACGTAACCAATGAAATCACGCAAAATGTCACGTCCATTAAAGATGTGACCGATCACTTGGTAGTTGGTGCCGAAGAATCGATGAATCAATCTGCTGAGCTGAAATCGCAAGCTGAGGATCTCAACTCGAAAGTGGCGACGTTTAAACTGGCTTAAACGCCACATTAAGGACGCTCTTAAAAACAACAAACCCCGCTAGCAACTTTGTTACTAGCGGGGTTTGTTTTTATGGATCGACGTTTTTATTGCAGATAGCTTTCCAAAGACGTAAACCTACACCGCCACACACATCGGCGTGCCTGAGATTGGGTCATTAAATACTCTCGCTTGTAAATCAAACACCGATGACAACATGCCTTCTGTCATTACCTCTTGCGGTGTTCCCTGCGTGACTAACTGACCTTTTTCCAACACCACCAAATGATCGCAGTAACGGCACGCTTGGTTTAGATCGTGCAGCACTACGACCACTGTTTTGCCTTTGTCGTTCATCTGCCTCATGAGTTTCATCAGCTCAACTTGGTGAGAGAGATCCAAGTAAGTGGTTGGCTCATCAAGCATCACTACGTCGGTATCTTGCGCCATTACCATCGCAATCCACGCTCTTTGCCTTTGACCGCCAGACAACGATTCAACTGGCTTGTCAGCAAACTCAATCACGCCAGTATCTTGCATTGCTTGCTCGACCAAGGCTTTGTCTTGTTGACTTAACCTGCCCCAATGAGAGAGATAAGGCGAGCGGCCATATTCGACCAGTTTTCTGACGGTAATACCTTCAGGACTGACAAGAATCTGCGGCAGCAAAGACAACGAACGCGCCAAGCGTTTATCACCGTAGCTGCTTAGTGGTTTGTCGTCATACAACACTTGGCCAGAAGCAGGTTTATTGATGCGTACCAAGGTTTTTAATAGTGTCGATTTACCGCAACCATTTGGACCAACTAGTGCGGTAATTTTACCTTGAGGAATCGACAAAGAGAGATCTGGAATGATGGTCTGTTTGCCGTACGCGACGGATAAGTTCTGCGTTCGTAACATGCTTACCAACCTCTGTAACGATACAAAAGAAAAATGAAATATGGTGCGCCAATAACAGATGTTAGCACTCCCGCTGGTAGCTCAATTGGCGGCTGTAAGCCTCTCGCTAAACCATCGGCGCAAATCACCAACAAAGCGCCAAGGGTTGCAGCGGCTGGAATCAACAACTTGTGGTTGTGGCCAAACAGCAAACGCGCAAGATGCGGCGCAAGCAGGCCAACAAAGCTGATCGTGCCTGCCACAGACACACTGATGCTCGCCAATAGCACGGCAGCAATCAGCGCAAGAATTTGGATCTGTCTTGGTTTCGTGCCAAGTGTAGTGGCGCTTTCTTCTCCCAGTCCCATAACATCTAGCCGCCAAGCCAGCCAAAACGCCAATGGCAGTAGCAGCAATAAAGCACTCCAAATAAACGGCACTTGTTGCCAGTTTCGTCCCCACAAACTGCCGGTTAGCCATACCATCGCCGTGTTGATTTCAATAGGGTGCACAATCAGAAGAAAATCGATACCGCTGGCTAAAAATGCGCTGACAGCAACACCAATCAGCGCCAAACGTGCTGGTGTTGGTTTCGACCAGTAAGCCAGCACAGCAATAAAGCCAGCAGCAAGCAAGCCTCCCGACATGGCGACCATCGGCAACATTGCCACTGGCGCATTCGGATACAGCACCAAACAAGCGGTAGCCGCCAGTCCTGCTCCGGCGCTTATCCCCATTAAATCTGGTGAGGCAAGTGGATTACGGATGACGCCTTGAACTAAAACGCCTGACAGCCCCAACCCAGCGCCCACGCCAATGGCGAGCAACATTCTCGGTAATCGATATTGGTGAATCACAAAGTCCGAGTCAGAGAAAGAAAACAGCAATGCAAAAACCTGTTGAGCCGACATGTTCGCCGCGCCAACAAACAGCGTGAGAGAAGACGCAATCAGCAACAATCCAACTAATGCAAACAGTTTGGTTTGATTCATCATGATGATTTCCTCATTGCAATCGCGATAAAGCAAGGTGTACCCAACAGCGCGGTAATCACGCCCACTGGCGTTTCAGCCGGAAAGGCAATCGCGCGTGATAAAGCATCTGACCACGTGACCAATGCCGCGCCACACAAGGCGGAAACCGGAATGAGAATGTGATAGTTGTGACCAACAATCGGGCGTACCAAGTGCGGCACTAACAACCCGACAAAGCCAATTGGTCCAGCAATCGCTACGCTAGTTCCTGCCAACAGCACAACCGCTAAACCACTGATTAATCGCGTAAGACGAATGTTACCACCCAACCCGACAGCAACTTCGTCCCCCAACGCGAGTAAATTTAAGTTTCGCGCTAAGCCCATGGCGAGCACCAAACCTAAAGTCGCAAAAGGCCACAGTTGCTGCCACTGCTCAGAATCTACCGCGGAGAGTGAACCCGTTAACCAATGCAACACGCTGTAAGCCATGTCATCCGCCAAAATTACCGACGCACGAGTTAACCCTATCAGCAGTGCACTGATGGCAATGCCCGCTAGCACTAAACGCAATGGGTGAGAACGCGCGGAAAAAAAACCGCCCAACAACATGGCCGCACCACCACTTAGTAGCGCGCCGAGTACTGCGTTGATGATTGGGTTCAATTGACTAAAGAATGGTACGCCGATGGACGCCAAGGCCATAAAACACGCCGCACCTGCATTAATGCCGAGAATGGATGGCGACGCCAAAGGGTTACGAGTCAATCCTTGCATCAGCACTCCGGATACCGCAAGCGAAGCGCCAATTAATAACCCAGCATAGGTACGAGGCGCACGCAGCGTCGCGAGGATTTGATGCAGCATATTGCCCTCATCAAACGCAAACCAATAGCTTGTCAGATCATTAACGCTCAAAGAAAAGTTGGACCAGCCAATCATTGAGGCTGCATAGCCTGAGAGCGTACACAACGCCATAGCACAGACAAACAAGCTCGCTTTCCAATGCGATTTGCTAACCGAAGACGCGCTTTCCGAGCTTATCGCCGAACTCATGAGCGCTCCAATAACGCTTCAAGATTGCGGGCAATTTCTTCCGCAGCCAACATGCCGCGATTTAACGACCACAGTTCAGGAGATACCTCAACAAGTTGCTGTTTTTTCGCAGCGGTTAGCAGCTTAAATAATGGGTTTTTGCGCCACTCATCCACAATATTTGGTTGAGAGTAAAGTCCAACTAACAACCAATCAGGGTTGGTTCTTAGTAAAAGTTCGAAACTGGTTGGGATATACGCTTTTTGCTCAGATGGAGCCAGCGGGCTTTGGATGCCCAGCGTACTCAAAACGCCCCCAGCGTAAGAAACCGGGCTATGCAGCCACATCCCTTTGTCAGAAACCACACCAAACTGAATGGTTTCTTGTGTCGCAAAATGCTGTTTGAACTCCGCCATTGTCTGTTTGTGCTGCTCAATTCGTTGTGTCATTTTCGCTTGCTTGCCAATCGCAACCCCGATTTTCTGTGCAGATTCGAGGTTTTCTTTATACGTCTCTCCACGGCTTTTTAACAGCAAGGTTGGCGCAATTCGCTGCAAATCTTGATAAATCGCGCGATGACGTTCGGCATCGGCAATGATCAAATCCGGCTTGAGCACCGCAATCGCCTCTAAACTCGGTTGTGAACGCATGCCGACCGATTGCCAAGGTTCAATCTTGGCGCGAACAGCAGGGATGACTCGTGTGGCATCGTTGTCATCGGCGACGCCTACAGGTGAGACATCGACTGCCGCTAATGCATCGACAAACGAAAATTCTAAAACCACAATACGTTGAGGTATCGCTTCTAGCTCAAAAGTGCCTTGCTCATCTTGCACGCTGCGCACCTGAGCACTTGCGGAAAATGACATAAAAACTGAGCTCAACAGCATCAGCAAAACGGTTGAAAAGTGTTTGATCGTAAATTGTTTTTTATTTTTCATCTTGCTTTTTTCCAGTGCTAAGTGTTTTCCAGTACCTAAGATCGGCAAAGTCGCCAAGGTAAATTGGCGACTTTTCTTTTCAAACTCGGTGAACGAAACGCTTAAAACTGATAGTTCAGATCCAGTGTGTAAGAGCGTCCCGGAGCTGGGTACCGACCAACTGGGCTGGTATCAATCCCACGGAAGTAATACTCCTCGTCAAACAAGTTGTTTACTGCAACATTCATGCGTAACTTGCCTTTGTCGTCTTTGTATAAATCCGTACCTAAGTTGAAGTTCCACACCATGTAAGACGGCACTTTGCCCGTTGCACCTGTTGCGTCTTCGGCACTGGTGTTGGCGTTATCGGTATACGAATCACTGAAGTAGAAGCCCGATAGCGTGGTGTCCATGCCGTAAAACGCGTAGGTCGCATCCCAACCAAGTTGATGTTTAGAGGTGTAAGGCAGCTGGTTACCTTTATTCGCACCCTCTTCTTCAAGCGTGGCATCGAGGTAGTTGTAACTTGCGCCCAAGCTCAGAGCAGGTAGAACTTCAGGCACGTAACGAGCAGAAAGTTCTAAACCTTGGTGAAGTGTTTTTCCGATGTTATCGAAGGTCTGCGTTGAGCTTTGCCATTGCAGTTGGTCTTCAAAATCGATGCGATAAAGTGCAGCGTTAAAACTGGTCGCATCTTGGGTGTAACGCGCGCCGACTTCGTAGTTCCAAGCCAGTTCGCTCCCTTCTTCACCCAAGCCTCGGATGTAGGCAATTTGTGGCGCACGAAGTGATTTTTGCGCGTTCGCATACGTCACCCACTGATCAGTTAAGTTGTATGCCACCGTCAAACCTGGCAACCATTCCGTCACGGTGTTGTCTGCTGTTTGTTTTTTACCACGATCGGTAAACGTCATTCGAACCGACTCAACACGCAACCCAGGCGTTACCTTCAATGTATCATTGAACAAACCAATTTCGTTGCTAACGTATCCAGCAAACGCGTCCGTATCTAGATGCCAATCACGCGGAACGCTGGTTGCACCACCGGCGATTGGAGTCTGAGTGAGTTTGTAGTCAATGTCTTCATTAACATAACGGGTACCCACGATCCAGTTTTGAGTAACGGATTTACCTTCGCCAAAGTACATCGCCATTTTTGGCTCTATACCATACACGGTAAATTCACGTGGAGAGGTACGAACGTCCGTCGCTGGCAGAGCCGGATCCGCCCAATGGCCACCCGCGCTGTTAAAGCCCCACTTGAAAAGACGCTCTGACTTATGGCCAAACGTTAGCACTTCTAGCTCGGCACTGTCGGCAAATGGCAAATCGTGGATGTACTTAACACTCCAGCGCGTCGACTTACCTTCATAATCATCGTAAGGACGTTTCGATTGGTGACGATCTTGCTCGTAATCTTGTGGCGAAAGTGCGCCCGGCATTTGCGTTTCAGCATCGTAACGTTGCAGGAATGCTTGAATCTCTTGAGTGTCACTCAGTAGCCACTGTGCTTTGGCTTGGAAGTTCTTCACGTCCGTATCGGAATGTTCACGGAAGCTTTCACCTTTTAGGAAGTTACCTTCCAACTGTAGTGCAAATGTGTCGCTTAACCAGCCGCCCGTGCGTAGGTAAAAATCATTCAGCGGCGCATCACCGCCATCAAACACGGTAAGGCGGTTACTGATTTCAGTTTGCCACGTGTGTGGAATCGGTTTGGTCACTAAGTTGATCACACCACCGACGTTGTTTGGGCCGTACTGTACTGCGGCACCACCGCGTACAATGTCAATACGATCAAGCATCGACAGTGTTGCTGGGAAGATAGACTGACCAGTGTGACCATATGGCGCAAGTGTTAGCGGTACACCATCCATCAAGAACTGAGCATGACCACTACGGCTTGCTTTCAAACCACGTACGGAAATGTTAGGCAATACGCCCGTTCCGCTTTCATCCTGAACTTTAATACCCGGCACGCGCTGTAGCGCGTTATCAATCGAGCCTGCGGCGGTTTTCTCGATTTGATCGCGGGTAATGACGGTACGAGCACCTGGGTACTCTTTGACGTCTTCAATTTCAGATTTACCAATCACGCTACCAGTGACAACGACGGTTTCCATCGCGGTAGTTTGTTCTTTTTTAGCAGGAGCGGCAACCGCGCTCATGGATGTGGCAGAAGCGATTGCAATCGCAAGCACACTGTAAGTGGTAGACAAACCAGCACGTACACGCACTTTACCATCCAAATTCTGGTAAGACATTAAGGTCTCCTTTGCGAGAAATTGAGCCTCGGGCAAAACATTTCCCGTAGGCTCTCGGGGCTAAAACATCCTCAATAAGAGGCAAAAAATCGGCTAACGTGCGCCAACTACGCACAACAAGCCTAGAACTGGTATCCGTAGCTAAGCATGAACTCGGCTGGTGCGCCGTAGCCAATCTGGTTTAGGCCAGACGTGCCGTTTGTTGCGCCAAGAATGTATTTCTCATCCAAAATGTTGTAAGCGTTCGCTTGGATCTTGTGACGACCAGTGGTGTACGCCGCCATCAAATCCACCGTTGTGTAATCGCCAAGTGCGACGGCTTCGTCGTTACCTGCGTAACGGTCGCCCACGTACTTCACACCACCGCCTAAACGCCAGTTGTCATCCAATTGGTAAGTGCTCCAAAGAGAGAACAAGTGGTCTGATACATCGTTCGGCTTTTTGCCTGTGGCTTTGTCTTCCGCATCTAAGTAGCTGTAACCAACAGAGATGTCCCACTGTTTGGTGATTTGACCGCGAGCCTCTAATTCAATACCTTGGTGACGCACTTCAATTTTATCGATCACATCGCCGTCCACGTTAGTTTGTGGTTGCTCTTGATCAATCTGGAACAGTGCCGCATTCAACATTAATGCGTTATCCAAAAGGTACGCTTTCGCACCCACCTCTTTTAAGTCGGTGTGGAAGAATTCCGCCAATTTTGGATTGATGTAGATACCAGCGTACGGTAACTGCCAAGAGCGCGCTAAACTGGCGTATACGGATGTGTCGGAATTGATGCGGTATACCAAACCAGCACGGTAGCTGACTTTGTCATCATCCAATTTTTCCTTATCTGAGCCCGCTTTTTGTTGTTCGAGTTCCATCGAGTCGTAACGCACGTTACCGATCAAAGAAAGGTCACCCCACGTATAGACATCTTGCACATACAAACCTGTCGTGGTGGTGGTATTGTCACGAAATGGCTTAAAGCCCGGATCAGGCGTTGGACCAACGACTGGGTCGTAGATATTTTGCGGAGGAAGCGTTTTGTCACTTGCCAACGTTAGGTCGATATCGATCTGGTTGAAATCTGCACCCACCATCAATTGATTGTCCCTGGTTTCCCAAACCAACTCAGATTGTAAAGTGGTCGTAGTACGTGGATCGTAACCAAAGTTGTTAACGGTTTGAGACACTTCATTACCCGTCACTTTGCCCTGACGCGTGCCTTTTTGCTCAAGTTCGATATGGTTGAACGCCGCTCGGTTGTTCCATACCCATTGATCATTCAGACGCCATTCGTAATCCACCGCAATACGGAGACTGTCTGACTCCTGATAGTCGTTTGTGCCGCCAAAGTAAGTGCTTACTGGCAAATCAACTGGCTTGCCATTTTTTGATGGCACACCACGATACGGCACTAGTTCTTGATGGGCGTATTCCACGTCAATATCAATGGTGTGACCTTCCGCTGGTAACACACGAATGGTCGGTGCAATGAAGAAATCGTTTGAATCAACATGATCAACGTACGAGTCGGCTTGACGGTATTCCAAGTTAATACGCCCGTTGACCTTATCTGTAAACGCCATTGAGCTGTCGACCTGACCAACATACTGGTTGTTGCTGCCTACACTACCGTTTACGTGAGTAAAATTCTCACCGTTAGCGCGTTTCGTCACCAAGTTGATGATGCCCCCAGCTGAACCACGGCCATACAAAGCACCCGCAGGGCCTTTCACAATTTCAACGCGTTCAACGTTCGCTAAGCTGCGGTAAGACTGCAACGTACCGTCATCTCGCAAGCCATCACGGTACATATCGTTGAGTGAATCAAAACCACGTATCATGAACTGATCGCGGCTGCCTTCGCCCAAGGTGTTATTGACCCCGGCTACCCCATCTAGCGCATCCACTAAGCGCACCGCGCCTCGGTCTTGCATTTCTGTTTTCGTTACTACGGATACCGCTTGTGGCACATCAAGCCATTCCACATCGGTTTTGGTGCCTGATTGAGGCATGTGTTCAGCATAACCTTCGTACTGATGCCCGAAGACTTGAATCGTTTCAGTTGCTGATGGGGTTGAGTTCGTCTCTTCTGAAGCCACTGCGCTTGGTGCTACTAATGAAGAACCAATCGCGACCGCCAAGGGGGTCAGGGTCAATAATTTATTCATTCCATAATTCCGTTTAGTTGTTATAAAGCCAACGGATGGAAATAAGAACAAATATTATTTCTATTTGCAATATTAATTTTATGCTCTATATTTATTTACCCTAAAAACACAACTAACAACAAAAAAACCAAATATCATAACAATAAATACTAAAACTTCTGCCCTCCGTCTCGAGAGAGGCACATTGGAAGACGACCGTGAGCGACTTTATCAACGTTAGAAGAAAATGTTAGAAAATTAGGAAAGCTCATGAAATCTACGATGATTATCGTAAGTCATGTCGTTAACGATGCAGTCACTCACGGCTTTGTGCCTGCAGCTAAAGCGATGGACCTTCACGTCGTTCTTATCACCGACCATAAGCTCAGCCATTTAGAGTTGGCGAGTCATGATAGTCACTTTAATCCGGATACCATTCTAGAATGTGATGTCTTCAACCCATTAGAACTCATCGAAACCATCACGGAGCATGAATTAAAGCCAGACGCTATTTTCAGCAATAGTGATCACTTACAAACTTCCACCGCCATCTGCGCGCAATTTTTTGGCCTCCCATCCAAAGATTGGTCTGTCACGTTAAAGGCCAAAAACAAACACTTAACTCGACAAGTGTTAAATGAAAAATCCTTACCCAGCACACAAAGCTGTTTGCTGCATCGCCATTCGAATGTGGCATTAGGCATGGCCTTCCCTGTCGTAGCAAAACCCAAAGAAGGCGTGGCAAGTTTAGATGTACAGCGCTGTGACTCCCAAAGCGAGCTCGATGCTTACTGCGAGGCGTTTTGGCAAAAGCACCCAAACGCCGCCATTCTGGTGGAGCAGTTTCTTCAAGGACCGTTGGTTACGCTCGAAACTTTAGGAGACGGTAACCAACTTATCGCCGTGGGCGGTTTTGATGTGTCGCTCTCTGAGCCGCCTTACTTTATCGAAACCGCCGCAGACTGGAACGGACCAAACGGCATTGCTCACCGAGAAGCTTGCTTGGCTCAACTTAAAGCGTTCGGCGTTGGTTTTGGAGTTTGCCACAGCGAATTTATCATTACGGAAAATGGCCCGGTTCTGGTGGAAATTAACTACCGCAGTATTGGAGATGGCCGCGAATTCTTGCTCAACAATCTCGCTCACTTCGGTTGGTTTAGCACAATTTTGGGTCTGCATTTGGGCCGAAGATTGGCCGGCGATTACCAAATTCATGGCTCAGCACACGTGCACTATGTGGTTGCGGAACACAGTGGTGTTATTGATGGAGATTCGACCTCCTTCATCCAACACGATGGCGATGTCATCACCCAGCAACAGGTACTAAAAACCGCGGGAGAACACTTCCAACAGAGTTATTCCAATAAGGATTATCTCGCCCGAATTTCGATTGTCTCACCATCAGGGCGAAACCTCGACCAAGCGCTGCAGAACGCGCTTAGCAATTTCGATCTCGCTCCGACTCGTGAGGTGGCAGCATGAATGACAACGCTTTGTATCTAACGCAACGATTGATCGACACTTGCTTACGCGAAGACATGTTTGGCATTTTGTCGAAAGCCAAGTTCAGTAGCGACGCGCCAAAAGGGGGAATTGTTCCTCAAGGCGAGCAAGTCTGGCTGATATTTGCCAACTCTGATTTCACGTTGTATTTACCCGTTGCGCCAACGTATTACATGCAGCACTGGCGCTACGGTCACGCCAATGACGAAACACCACCAGGTTGGTGGGTGGAGAAAAATGGCCAAGTCGAGCATCAACAGCATTACAAAGAGTGGATTACACTACTAACGACACTGGCGCATGAGAGCTCTCACGAATTGTTGGCGGGGTATCTTCAAGAACTGGAATGTGCAGAGAAACACAAAGCGCTGTGTGACCAAGCGTTTCATCATCACGCAGACCAAATTTCTCAACCAATATCCGAGCTTGGTTCTTGGCATCAAAAACTGCTGCTAGCCGACCAGATCGCTTCTTACCTTGACCATCCGTACTATCCAACTGCGCGGGCGAAGTTTGGTCTGAGCGATGAAGACCTTGCTAAGTACGCGCCCGAGTTTGCACCAAGCTTTGCTCTGCATTGGATTGCGATTGAAAAATCACTGTTGACATTAACCAGCGAACAACCTGATTGCTGGCCAACCATGGAGCAAGTTGGGCTTCCTGCTGATTTTGCACTGAGCCACGTACTGTTCCCTGCGCATCCGCTCACCCTGCGATCTTTAGAAGCCTTACCCGAAGGTATGATAGAAGCGCCTTTAACGTATCTAGACGTGACGCCGACGCTTTCCGTTCGTACGGTGGTCGTGAACGACGCACCGCACATTCACATCAAGGTTCCGCTGATCATGCGATCGCTAGGCACGAAAAATATTCGCTTAATCAAGCCTTCAACACTGTATGACGGCCACTGGTTTGAACGCCTACTCAGCCACCTTGAACAAACGGACGCCGATTTAAACAGTCGCTTGTTCCATTGCAACGAAAAACACGGTGGACACGTCGGCGAGGATAAAACCTTTGCGTACATCGTACGTGAGTATCCACTTATTCATTGCGAAGACAAAGCGCTAGTTCCGGTTGCCGCACTGGCAAGCCCAATGCCTGACGACCGCTTGTTTTTAGAACATTTGGCGGAGCAGTACTATCAACAAGATACGCTGGCTTGGTTCCAAGATTACGCCGACCTATTATGCCAAGTGCACCTCACCTTGTGGCTTCGTTATGGCATCGCATTGGAGTCCAACCAGCAAAACGCCATCATTGCATTTGATCAACAGGGCAAAATGACGCTCGCGATGAAAGACAACGACGCGGCGCGAATTTGGCCAGAGCGCTTCCACTTTGCAACAGAGCATGCTGCCCAAAAACACGGCGCAAAACTACTTCCAGTGGATTGCGATGAACTGCTCGATCAACGCATCAAAGTCGACAATGAATTGGCGCTCGGTCAGATGTTTACCACCATCACATTACAATTGGATATCGCAGCGATTGTAGAAGCCATGGCAGCGAAGGGCATTGCCTCTTCAGCATCGCTTTACGCCATCGTGGCCAAAAGCATTGCAGAGCAACTCAACCGATTGGAAGGCGAAGGGTTAGAGACAAAACTGGCTCGCGAGTTACTGCAAGAGGCACCTGATTTGTACGCCAAGTACTTGTTGAGCTCTGGCAGTTTGCTCTCGAAAGAAGCCTCCGGCGCGAGTGACATCAATAAGTTCTATGGTTTGTCGGCCCCGAACTTCTTACTGCTTTCTAGCGAAGAAGCGCAGCGCGCCTACTTAGAAGCCATCAAAAAAAGCGTACGTTAAACGATTATGACCAAACTCATCTACAGTGTGTTGTTGTGCCACTTTATCGCTGCGTTTGCCGCGTTAGGTATGCCGCTATTTCTACCCGTCGTGTTGCCAACGTTAGGCGCAAGCATTGATGCGGACTGGGCAGGGGTATTGTTTATCCTACCTACGTTTTGTACTGCGTTGGCAGCGCGATTTTGGGGCAACTTTGCCGATCGCTACGGTCGCCGCCGCTCACTCTTGCGTGCGCAACTTGGCCTTGCAGCAGGGTTTGCGCTGTGCGGCTTGGCAGACAACCTCGCCATGTTTGTGTTTGGTCTTATTGTTCAAGGAACCTTTGGCGGCACCATGGCCGCCTCGAACAGCTACTTATCTAGTCAAATTAAAGAAGCCAAAACACTCGGCAAGTCACTCAATAAAACCCAACTATCTGCTCGCTTGGCGCTGATCGTTGCGCCTATTGGGCTCGGCTGGAGCTTGTCAGAGACCAACCCACTCAACGCGTACCTGTGGTTATGCGTTTTGCCTTTAATTGCTATGGGCATCACGCTAACACTGCCAGCGGATAAACCCGCCGACCAAAACCTCGAAAAGCCAAACTCAGAACCTCAGCAAGAAAAACCGGTTGCACAGAAAAACGCAATGCATGCCATTCGTTGGATCTTCTTTGCTCAATTCGGGTTTGCGTTTTCTATGGTGGTGACCTTTCCTTATTTCTCGCCGTTTGTGCAGCAATATGGCATCACTAACCACGCATGGATCGGTTTTTTGTACGCACTGCCGCATGGCGTCTATCTGTTGCTGGCAGGAAAAATTCACGTGTTGTCAGATGGGTTGAATCGACATCAACCGCTGCGCACGTTGTGGCTTGGGTTTGCATTGCTTGCCGTGAGCTCTGCCTTGCATTTGATTGCGTCCGAAACCGCACTCATTGCTGCGAGAATTATCTTCGGCATCGCGATGGTGTGTTGTTATCACGGATTGCATCAGCATCTTGCGAGCAATCTGGATCGCAAACTCAGTGGCAAAGTATTTTCTCGCTTTGATGCCATGTCCAAATGGGGTGGCGTGGCAGCGGGATTTTGCGCTTCTTTCATTTCTAGCTTGGGGCTACTTGAGGTTCCTTTCCTACTTTCTGCGATAGTCAGCGTAATCACCTTGATCGCGCTGATTCTCCACTCAAAATTTGGAAATCAACATGTTACAAACTCAATCCTCTCAGACTAGCGAGTTGCGCGCGCATGAGGTGCAGCTCAACCGTGAGAAAGCCCAACTCAACACGATAATGGGTGTTCTTAATTGTTACTTACGTGAATTTGCGCTACCGAATCAACAAGTGGAATGGCACTACCAATCGACATCGCTACCCCAAACGTTAAAACGCAACTATCCCGCTAAACAGCGGATAGCCGTTCATCTTTCTCAACAAAATGGCGTGTTGGTTTTGCCGATTCACTACGCGAGCAAACTGGGCAAAATCAAATTGGCAGAACTGCCTTGGGCGAAAATGCCGGGATCTGGTTGGGCGAAATTGGATGCCACGCAAACTCTTACGCTTTTGCTTAACTATCTCAAGCAGGTATTGGCGATCCCGTTTAACCATGAGCTGATCGAACAACTAGAAAATACCGTGCTGGTTACCGAGCAGTTTCTCAACGTCGCGCCCAAATCGCATCACAACGAATTTATCGCTTCGGAACAATCTCTGATTTGGGGGCATACTTTCCATCCGACCCCGAAAAGTCGTTCGGGCGTCACCATGGATGATCTCTTGGCGTTTTCTCCAGAAGTCGGCGCGCAAGTCCCGTTGTACTGGTTTGAAGTGGATACGTCCTTACTTGATGTGCTGAGTTCTGACGGAGAAGCTAACCCTGCGCAGCGCATGCTACAACAGCTCGCGCCACAACACGCCACCAACAATGGGAAGACCCTCTACCCTTGCCATCCTTGGGAAAGCTACACCATTTTGAGCAACCCAAGCGTGAAGCGTGCCATTGAACAAGGCAAGATCACGCCACTGGGTTTAGGTGGTGAAAAGATGCAGCCAACCTCTTCAGTTCGTACCCTCTACCACCCAGACATGGACTGGTTTGCGAAATTCTCCATCAACGTACGATTAACCAATTGCGTGCGCAAAAACGCGTGGTACGAACTCGACAGCGCCGTGCAGATCTCGTCGATTCTTAAACCAATTAGACAAAACGAACAGCTGCACAACCCCGTATTTAAGGTGATGACGGAGCCTTACGCCACCACGTTGAATCTAGAAAGTGTCGCTGAGCGCAATTGGGATGACAACACCAAAGCGCGCGAATCGTTTGGGATTTTGTATCGCGAAAATTTCTCGCTGAGCGAAGTCGACATCTTAAAACCAACCCTCGCAGGCGCTCTGTTTGCTTACGACAAAAACGGCAACAGTTGCATTGCTCAACGCCTTAAAAACAAAGCGCGTACTACGCAAAATCGCTATTCCGACATCGCGACACTGTGGTTTGAACGCTATTTGCATTGCCTAATTCCGGGCGTGTTTAATTACTACTTCAAACACGGAGTGGCGTTTGAGCCGCATTTGCAAAACACCTTGATTGGCTTTGAGCAAGAGATGCCGTGTTGTGTTTGGATTCGTGATTTGGAAGGCACTAAATTACTGCCAGAGTTCTGGCCAGCAGAAACATTAACTGATTTGTCTGAACGCGCGCGACAATCGGTTTGCTACAGTCGCGAACAAGGCTGGAATCGCATCGGATACTGCACCTTTATCAACAACATCAGCGAAGCGATTTTCTTCATCGCAGAAGGTGATGAGCCACTAGAGCAAACGCTGTGGAATGCGGTGCAAAGTGCCATTGTGCGTTGGCAATCCGTGAATGGAAAACAGCAGGAACTAGAAGCGTTGCTGAATGGCGGTCACTTCCCAAGCAAAAATAATTTCACCACGCGCTTGATGCAAAAAGCCGATAAAGAGTCGGGCTATACCCAAGTCGCCGCGCCTTGGCAGCAACACGAAAAAGGAGCGCAACATGTCTAATTCCCTCTCTCTACCGACACGCGTTAGCCAACAAGTTCACACGCTCGCACAGCAGCAAAATCAACCCTTGTGCGCGTACGTGTATGACCTAAACGCCTTAGAAGAACACATCAAACAACTGCGTCACGTTTTGCCGAAAAATGTCGAGCTATTTTACGCAGCCAAAGCCAATCCATCAGGCCCTGTTCTCAAAACACTCGCGCCGTATGTCGATGGTTTTGAAGCGGCATCTGGCGGGGAGCTGGCACACCTCCACCAGCAACAACTCGATAAGCCATTGATCTTCGGTGGCCCAGGAAAAATGCAAAGTGAATTGCAACAAGCGATTGAGCTTGATGTCGATGCAATTCATGTCGAAAGCCTCACCGAGCTACAACGCATTGGAGCACTAACCGAGCGCCTCAACCGCCCGGCTTCGATCTTTTTGCGTATGAACATTGATATCGGCGACATCACGCTCAGCAAGTTGGCGATGGGCGGCAAGCCGACCCCTTTTGGTTTGGACGAGTCCGAACTGAGTAATGCTTTGATGTTGCTGCGCGATTTCCCGCAAGTGTCACTGAAAGGATTCCATTTTCACTTGATGTCGCATCAGCTCGATGTTGAACGTCACTTAGCGTTAATGCAGCGCTATTTCCAAGTCGTGAAAACGTGGCAGCAGGAGTTCGAACTCAGTGAGCTGATGATCAACTTGGGCGGCGGTATGGGGATTAACTACCAAAACCCTGAGCAACACTTTCCGTGGATGGAGTTTTGCGACAAGTTGGAATTCCTCATCGCCAAAGAGCAAGTGCAAGACTGGACACTGCGTTTTGAATGCGGACGTTTCATCACGGCGGCATGCGGTTATTACGTGATGGAAGTACTGGATATTAAACAAAATCTTGGCGAAAACTTTGTCATCGCGCGCGGAGGAACTCACCACTTCCGCACGCCAGCGGCGCAGAGCCATGATCATCCATTCGTCATCCTGAAAAGCGAGCAACACCATGAGATTTCTCATCCAATTCAGCATGCACAAGCGACCTTTGTCGGCCAGCTTTGTACGCCCAAAGATGTGCTGGCACGCAATCAACACGTCGCCCACGTCGATATTGGTGATTACGTTGTGTTTACCTTAGCGGGCGCCTATGCGTGGAACATCTCCCATCAAAACTTCTTGATGCATGAACCGCCGATCTTCCACTATTTCTAAACGGCATACTTCGCTTCACTCAAGCCCCAATCATTGGGGCTTTTTTATTCCATCTCGGCACAGATTCATTGCCATTAACCGCTTTTCGAAATCGCAATAATGCGTTTTATCAGCTCGTCGGGTTCCATCTTGGGGTTGCGGTAAAAACGGAAAATTTCCGAGTTTATCGCTTGCTGGGCAACCGGATTGACCGCCATTGAATCAATCATACTCGGCACAGCGAGGTTGTGTTTAACGCCGTAGTGAAAGTCTTGATATGACTGGACCTGACACGGATTAAAATCGCTGATGTCGATATCGGTACGTACCGGAATCGAGCCCTTTACCTTATTGAACTTAGCTTGAAACTCGACATCTGCCAGCGCGCTTGCGGTTTGCTGAGCAGCCTCGGCAGAAAACGACTTGCTCGACATAAACACCAAGCTGTCCATGTTGTAGAGGAATACACCATCGCTGTCCGGCGTTGGGTAACAGCCGACCTCTTGCGGAACCGAGACTTGATTGGCGAGCAGCTCACCTAAAATCCAATCTCCACCGATTTGAAACAGCGCTTGACCGTCGGCTAGCGCTTGGGTTGCCGTATCCCATTTACTGTCGGGTAATTGGTTGTCGATCAACAAACTTAGGCGACGAAATTGCGTCAGCGCTTGGCGCAGGGTATCGCTGTCGATGCTGTCTCGCTCTAGTTTAACCATTGCATTGGTGTAGAACTCAACGCCGCCAGTGGAGATCACTAAGTTCTCGAAAAGTTGGGCGACTTGCCACGGCTGCTCACCGACCGCGATCGGCACGATGCCATTTTGCTTAGCAAGCTCCATGGCGGCGAACATCTCTTGCCAGTTTTTCGGCGCGGACAGATTCAGTTGTTTAAGCAGCTTGTGGTTGACCCACAGCCAGTTTAAGCGGTGCAGCGTGAGTGGCAGGGCGATGTAGCCGTTTTTGTTTTGTTGATTTCGATAGACAGTGGGTAGAGCACCTCGTCCCAGCGCTGCTCATCGGCAACCGCGTTGACGTTGTGCAAAATACCGATGGCATCCCACGCCTTAATACTTGGCCCTTCGATTTGCGCGAAGCTCGGTGGATTGCCCGCCAGCGCGCGAGCTTGCAGTACCGTCATCGCGCTGTCACCACCACCGCCTAACACCGGGCTTTGCAGCAGCTCAATATCGTGCCGTTTTAGCTGAGCTTTAAGTGTTTGCAGCGCTTGCTGCTCGCCGTCAGAAGTCCACCAATGTAAAAACTCTACCCCTTGTGGCGACTCAGCGTGAGCGACGCAAGGGGCGAGCAACAGTGGGAACAAGAATGCCAGTTTGTTCATAGTCAGTCTCTCGGGAAAGTCAGTGTGGCGCAGAGGCCGCCAAACTGAGAATGGCTCAGCAACAAGTTGCCGCCATGAGCCTTTGCAATACTCTGTGAAATGGTTAACCCCAGCCCACTGCCTTCTTTATCGTTGCTAGCGCGGAAGTATGGCTGGCAGAGCTTTTCAAGTAATAAATCGTCAACGCCGCCACCGTGATCTTCAATTTCAATCTGGATCGACTCTGGGCTTTCACTCAGCGTAATGTCCGCTTGATGGCCGTATTTGAGCGCGTTATCGACCAGATTCTGAATGCAGCGCTTAATCGCTAACGGTTTACCAGCAAAGTGGGTGCGGATTTCACCGTGGATGCGAATTGTGTCCGGCGCATCGGCGATATTGGAGGAAATGTGCTGAATCAGTTGGGTGAAATTGATCGGCTCGATTTCCTCGTGGATATCGGTCTCTTTAATGCATTGCAATGCGCCTTTGACCATCAAATCTAGGTCGTTACTCAGGCGGATAAAGCGTTCTCGGTCGGCGTCGTCATCCAGCATTTCCGCTCGCAGTTTTAGGCAGGCAATCGGCGTTTTCAGATCGTGGGAGATGGCGCTGAACAACATTTCACGGTCTTTAATATGGCTGTCGATGCGTCGATTCATCTTGTTAAACGCACGTACCGCCGCTTTCAGTTCGTTACTGCCTCGCTCAGAGACTTCGGGCACGTCTAGTCGGCTCGACATCAGGGTTGCGGCTTTTGCCAGCTCTCGAATTGGTTGAATTTCTTTGCGAACGATAAACCAGGTACACAGCAACAGCATTAGCGCGGACACCAATAGCGTCAGCCATTGGCGCAGCTCAAAATAGTTAGTCTCTAGGTTGATGTAAGGCGCAGGCAGGACCGCCGCGAGATAAAACCATTCGTTCTGCGCGACTTCGACCTGCATCACCAGAATCGGTGGATTGAGGTCACCAAACGAAAGCGAATAATGCGCCCACAATAGCGGCAGTTCATCGATAGGTAGCTCGTTGTTGAATACTTTGAGTTTGTCGCGCTGGGTGAACTCCACCTCGATATTAGGAATGCCGCTCAGCTCGCTTTCTAATACTTCACGAACTTGGTTGATGACCAACGTTTTGCGCTCGCTCTCTGGCAGCGGGTCGACGTCAATCTGGTGATTGTTGAGTGAGACGAAAAAGCGCGTACCACCCATGTTGCGTAGTTGATTGAGCACCAAGTGGCGATATTCCGAAGGGAGGGTTTGAAAGAAGGCGATGGTAGAAGAAGCACTCAGTGCTAAGCTTTTAACTGTGGTGGTCAGGCCTTCTTTATCGCGTTCGCTGGCGTGTTGATACCAGATAATCCCGGATAATACTTGCGCTAGAATGATCACCAGCAACAAGAACACACTGGTGCGAACAACCAGTGACCCCGTCCAGCGTTTAATTCTCATAGTGCACGTCCGTGGTCAGCATGTAGCCTTTATTACGCACCGTTAAGATCAGAGAGCGGTCTTTATCTTCAAGGTGATGACGCAAGCGGCTGATCTGCACGTCAATGCCGCGTTCAAACGGGTCGGCATCGCGTCCCCAGATCTCGCGCGCAATATCATCGCGCGACAATATTGATTGCGCGTGGTTGACGAACAAACCGAGCAGCGACAAATCCGCGCCACTCAGTTGCTTGACCTCGCGGCTAGCAACGTGGGTCAGTTGCCGGGTTACGGTATCTAATAACCAATCGTCAAAACGCACTTTACGCGTCAGTTTGCTATTGGCGGTCGATTGGCTGCGTCTCAGAATCGTTTTGATGCGCGCGAGCAGTTCTCGAGGACTGAATGACTTGGTGATGTAGTCATCAGCGCCCATTTCTAGCCCTGCGACTCGGTCGGCTTCTTCGGTGACGGCGGTCAGCATGATGATCGGAACATCGGAGTTTTTGCGCAGTTTCTGACACAGGGTAAAGCCGTCTTCACCGGGCATCATAATATCGAGGATGATTAAATCAGGATGGTGATCGTTAAGCAGTTGCCACATCACGTCGCCATTTTCTGCGCAAAGCACCTCAAATCCAGCTCGACCAAGGTAATCCGACAACGCTTCGCGAAGGTCGAGGTTGTCATCGACGACCAGTATCTGCTTGTTTTCCATCCTACTTTCCCTGTGTCCGTCCCTGTGCCTGCCCCTGAGTTTGGCGCTGGTCAATATGATGCATTCTTAAACGCCCATGCACAATCGAGCCGATTACAATTTTCACTTCTCGGTGTAAGAGATTTGTAAGCGGCCACTTACAAACTGATTGCCTTTTGTAACCTTAGGCGCCGCCTTGCTCGCTATGATCATCCTGACCTTACGTGAAACAGCATGACCTGAAGGAATCAGGTCCTACAACACTGACATTCGTCAGGAGGAAACCATGTTTGCAAGTATATTTGGACAACTACAAAAAATAGGGCGGTCGTTGATGCTGCCTGTGGCGGTGTTACCGGTGGCTGGCTTGATGCTGGGTATTGGTAACGCGGGGTTTGCGTTTATTCCAGACGCGGTCAACAAAGTGATGCTCGCCGCCGGTGAGGGCGTGTTCGGCAACATGCAGTTGATGTTTGCGGTCGGTGTAGCGCTCGGGTTATCAAAAGGCAATGACGGTGCCGCTGCGCTCGCAGGCTTAGTTGGCCTAATTATTATGAACGCATCGCTCGGTATCGTGACTGGCCTACGCGGCCTAGAAACTGACGCCACCATCATGGGCGTTGAGACGCTGCAAACTGGGGTGTTTGGCGGCATCTTTATTGGTGCGGTCGCGGCAATCATGTACAACCGCTTCTACAACATCAAACTGCCAGAGTACTTGGGCTTTTTCGCGGGTAAGCGATTTGTGCCCATTGTCACCGGTTTATCGGCGATCGTCGTTGGTGCGATTCTCGCGTTTGCATGGCCACCTGTCGGACAACTTCTTGATGCATTCTCTCATTGGGCAGCGTACCAAAACCCTGTACTCGCGTGGGCGGTTTACGGCGCGGGCGAACGTTCTTTACTCCCGGTTGGTTTGCACCACATCTGGAATGCGCCGTTCTTCTTTGAAGTCGGCAGCTATGTAGACCCAGAAACCGGCAAAGAGTTTACTGGTGAGCTCACTCGCTTCTTCGCGGGCGATAAAACCGCAGGTTATCTGTCTGGTGGCTTTATGTACTCCATGTGGGCGCTACCAGCAGCGGCACTGGCGATTTACCACTGCGCGTCTCCTGAGCGTAAGAAAATCGTCGGCGGTTTGATGATGTCTGCGGCGTTGACCTCTTGGTTAACTGGTATCACAGAGCCAATCGAATTTACCTTCCTATTCGTCGCGCCAGTGCTGTACGTAATCCATATTTTCCTAACTGGTATTGCGTTTGCGATCACCGCATTTTTGGAAATCAAACACAGTACTGACTTTGCGCACGGCGCGATCCAGTTCTTCCTTTACTACCCAATGTCGAGCAACGCGTGGATGTTCATCATCATCGGTCCAATCTGGGCGACGCTGTACTACGGCTTGTTCCGCTTCCTAATTGTGAAGTTGGATCTGAAAACGCCGGGCCGTGAAACCGACATTGCAGAAGTGAAGATTGCCGGACAACCTGATGAAATTGCGGTGGATGTAGTCGCTGCATTGGGCGGCAAAGCCAATATCAAGTCAGTCGATGCGTGTATCACCCGTCTGCGTGTCTCGGTGAAAGACATTGCCAACGTTGATGTTGCTAAGCTAAAAGCACTCGGCGCGCGAGATGTTTTAGTGATTGGCGACAGTTTACAAGCGATTTTTGGTACGCAGTCTGACTCAATTAAGTCAGAAGTGCACAGCGTACTCGCCACCTCCTGATCTTACCTCCCCCAATCTAGGTAAGATTTGCCAACCTCCTTGTGAGGTTGGCTTTTTCGTTTTCGGAGTAAAAAAAGCGAAGCCAATAACCAGCCCTACTTCGCCGCCGCGTTGGTTAAATTGCCCAGCACGCCGCTGATTTTGTTCAATGCCTCGTCACAGCCTTCAATATGATGGCGCTGCTTTAAATACATAGGATCGTTATAAGCTAACCACGTTTTGCCTTCATCATCTTCATACACCAACACTTTTTGGGGTAAATCGAGCGCCACTTCCTGCGCACAGATCATCAGTGGCGTGCCTACTTTAGGGTTTCCAAACACGATAACTTCGGTTGGTCGCAACGTCATATCGACTTTCGTGGCATTCTCTTGATGGTTAATGCGCGCAAAGACGTTCAACCCTTTTTCTTGCGCGATAGCGACAAATTTATCCGCCGTATTTTTTGCTGAATGCGTGCTCGCAACGGTTACCACACCCTCCCCAGCCAATGCACTCAATGACGTCAACGCCACGACCAACCCAATGATTACTTTTTTCATTTGTCGTCCCTTCCTCTCTCTGAGTCGAAAACTAGATATAGAAAAACCAAGTGTAGGAAAACTATAGAAGTCAGATTCCGCTATCGCGAATTGCACTCTACCCACTCAAGAGTCGACCGTGTAACACGGATAAATTGATTCAGATTAATAAAGCATTAACTAGCCGAGCATCAAAAGCGTGAAATACGTAACATTTGCAGCCTATTTTAGTAAGAAAGAGAAAAGTAGTGACACGCGATCAATTTGAGTTATTAGCACCCGGTGGTGATTTAGATTCCATCAAAGCCGCCATTGCCGCTGGCGCCGATGCAATTTACTGTGGGCTCGACCGCTTCAATGCTCGTAACCGAGCGACCAACCTCACCTTAGATAACTTAAATGGCGTGTTAACGTTGGCCCATCAGCACAGCTGTAAGATTTTCCTAACGTTGAATGTGCTGATTTTAGAAAGTGAAATTCCAGCGATTGTTCGCTTGCTCAGCCAACTGAACACCACCAAAATCGATGGCGTGATCGTACAAGATCTCGGTCTGGCCTACATTCTCAAACATCACTTTCCCGATTTGGATGTGCACGCTTCAACGCAACTGAACACGCATAACGAAGGCCAAATCCTCTTTCTCAACCAGCTCACCGCAAGCCGAGTAAACTTATCTCGCGAACTTAACATCAGTGAGATAAAACATCTGGCGCAATTTGGTCGCGAGAACAACGTAATGATGGAAGTGTTTGTCCACGGCTCATACTGCATCGGATTCTCCGGAATTTGCTACATCAGTTCCGCTCGCAATGGCGCATCAGGTAACCGTGGACGCTGTAGCCAACCTTGTCGCGAACAGTACGAAACGACCAAAACAGGCAACAACTACCCACTCAATATGAAAGACAACTCCGCCTTTGGGGACTTGGAAGCGCTTGCCGATGCTGGCGTGTATTCATTAAAAGTGGAAGGGCGAATCAAGAAATCGCACTACGTCTATACCGTGGTCGACAATTGGCGCCAGCAAATCGATCGCTTGTGCGAGGGTTTGGAACTCTCTGAAGACACCACAGAGTTATACACGGTGTTCAACCGTGATTTCTCCAACGCATTTTTGCAAGGTGATTTCGGCAAGGCGATGTACATCGACAACCCGCGCGACCATGCTGTAAAGCATTTTTCGAAGGTTTACCAATGCCAGTCTGCTGATGATGTACAAGCGGTGAAAAAGAAACTCTACGATGACAAAACCGCGATCATTGAGAAAGTGGCAGAGCAAACTAAGTCGTTCGATGTCACTTCAACACAAGTATCCGGCAGCAGCTTGAAAGGGTCGATTGATGTACCAACTCTGCCAACGTTACCTCAACCAGAACCTCGCCAAGGTGCGCCAAAACTATCGGTTCTGATCTCGTCAGCACAAGAAGCCATGCTGTGCGAATACCACGACATTGATGTTTACTATCAATTGCCAATGGGATTGTCTGGTGAACTGAGCGCGATGATTGAATTGTTCCAAGCCAACCCAATGCTCAAACCTTGGTTCCCTGCCATTTTGATTGGCGAAGACTACCACGCCGCTCGTGTATTTTTGGAAACCATCCAACCTGAATTGTTGATCACCAACAACTCAGGCGTCGGCATGCTCGCAAAAGAGCTCGGCTTAGGCTGGGTGGCAGGCCCACAAATGAACACGGTGAACTCATACGCGTTTAAATGCCTTCAAGACGAGTTCGCGGCAAGTGGCGCGTTTGTTTCTAACGAGCTGAATATGAAGCAGATGCGTCACATAAAGCGCCCGAAAAACATGCGCTGCTTCTACAGCATTTATCATCCAAATACCCTACTCACGAGCCGCCAATGTTTGTTCCAACAAACCGAAGGGTGCCGCAAGATTAAGGTCAACAAAGGTTGTTTGAAACGCTGTGATAAACGTACGTCTATCATCAACTTAAAAGACAATCCGTATGTGGTGCAAAAACAAAAAGGCAGTCACAATTCAATCTACAGCGAGTACAACGTCTTAAACCTGCAAGTGCTGTACGATCTGCCGCAATTGTGTACTGATGTGTTGATCGATCTGCGTGATATCCAGACCGAAACGAAAGTCTCAGCAAGCAAACCTGAGTTGATTGACGCGTTCTTAGCTCTACTTGAAGATCACAGTGAACAAGCCGTCCAAACGCTGAATGACATGATTCAACCAACAGCCAACGCGCAGTATTTGAAGGGGTTGTAGGCGGTACTTGAAAGTTAAACAACGCATCGACTCTCAACATATCTTGAACACACACAGTGCACTGACTACAATAGCGCACTTTTTACGGAATTTAGGTCACAAACATGACAGATACAGCTAAACCAGCTCTACCAGATCGCCTAGCGGGTAACCCACGTAGCCCATTCTTCATCAAAGAATGCTTCGAGCACCAAATCGGTATTCGTATCAACGGCCAAGAGCGTACTGACGTAGAAGAATACTGCATCAGCGAAGGTTGGGTAAAAATTGCTTCTCCTAAAGCAAAAGACCGTTTCGGTAACCCAATGCTAATCAAGCTTAAAGGCGAAGTTGAAGCTTACTACGTGTAAGCTGACTACGCTGAATGTATTTGAAAGCTCGAGTCTGACTCGGGCTTTTTTAATGCCTGTCATATCCCTTCCTCATTTAATCTCTTCCCTCTTCTTTTCAGTACAAGTTATTAAGAAATCGATGTAAATCGCTGTTTTTATCTGATTGTTGTCTAAAGTTTCTAGAGAACTAACTGCAATAGCGATTGCCAAAAGAAACGACACCTTTTGAATACAGGGAGAGGAAATGGAAAGCCCACTTGTCACACTCAAACACGCCAGCAAAAGCTTTGTTGATGGTAAAGAGACACATCGCGTGTTGGAAGGCGTCGACTTCACGTTGAACACAGGAGCGAGTGTTGCGCTGACGGGCGAAAGTGGCAGCGGCAAAAGTACTTTGCTCAATGTCATCGCTGGCTTTGAGCCGCTTTCCGATGGTGAGTTGTGGTTAGATGGCGATAACACGGCGGCTTGGAAAGACCCACAATGGAGCCGATTTCGACATCAAAAACTCGGTGTTATCTTCCAGCAATTCAATCTATTAACGCCGCTCAACGTGCAGCAAAACATCGCCTTCCCTCTGCATTTGAATCAACAGAAATGGAACGACTGGTGCGATTATTTGGTCGAGACTCTAGGTATCAGCCAACTTCTCGACAGGCATGTTTCTACCCTTTCCGGTGGTCAACAACAACGAGTCGCTATTGCGCGCGCCTTAGCACACAAACCTAAACTGCTACTTGCTGATGAACCCACAGGTAACCTTGACCAAAAAGCAGGGTTAGAAGTGATGAAACTGCTGAGTGAAATCACCACCCAAGGCAATACCGCCGTGCTCTTGGTGACCCACAGCCATGAATGCGCTGAATTTATGAAAGCACGGCTGCGATTGGATAACAGTCAGCTACAGAACAGCCATCAAGTAAACAAACATGAGCTTCACCATGAAGCAAACTAAGCCATCAAACAACAGATTCACTCATACTCGACTCGCCCTGAATCTGTTTGAAGCGCACTATCGGCAGGCGCCACTGCAAGCCGCCGCAATTCTGATCGGTATCGTGCTGGCCGTGACCTTGTTTGTTGCGGTGCAAGCCATCAACCTCAATGCCAAGCGCAGTTATGCTGAGTCTACCGAGCAGCTCAGCGCACAAGCTCAGAACTTAATTATTCCACCAGCAGGGCAAAACTATCTGCCTGAATCGCTCTACTTCGCCCTTAGACAAAACGGACTCAGTGCAGCACTATCGGTAATCGAAGGGCGAGTGAGAGATGAACAAGGGCGTCGCTGGTCAGTGCAAGGTAGCGAGTTGATTGCCGCCATCTCATCACGTTCGCGCTATTCTTCAGAAAACCAACCGAACGTCTCTTTGTTCGACAGTGCTTTGCCTTTGCCTGAGCTTTTAGCCGGCAAGCCAATCGTGATGATGAGCCAATCTCAACATCAAAACTTAGGGGAAGTAGAAACCCTAACTCTGGATGACATTCCAACCCAAGTGGTGGTGCTACCAGACGAATGGCAGTTAGGTAGCCGGATGTTGATGGACATTGGCTTTGCCCAGCAACTGCTCAATAAACAAGGTCAGCTCAGTTACATTGCAGTTTTCCATTCGGGTGATAAAGGGAATAAAGGCACGCAAGCAAATTGGCAGAAGCTGATTGGCGATCAAGGGCAATGGATTTCCAACAATCAAAGCACAGACCTTGGCTCACTGACCGACAGCTTTCATCTCAATCTCACCGCAATGAGCTTACTCGCCTTTTTAGTCGGGCTGTTCATTGCCTACAACGGCGTAAAATACAGCTTGCTGAAACGCAATCGGCTGTTGGTGCAGATTCAACAGGCGGGTGTTGCGCCGAGCATTGTGTTCTCTGCGCTGTTAGTTGAACTCACTCTTCTCGTTACCATCGGCGCTTCCCTCGGTTTTGTATTGGGCATGCAGCTTAGCCATTGGTTGCATCCGACCGTGGCACTGACTTTAGAACAACTTTATGGCGCGACACTGCTGCCCGGCACTTGGCAGTGGCAATGGTGGGCGCAAGCCCTGCTGCTCACGTTAGCCGCCACCCTATTGGCATGTTGGCAGCACTTTAAACAACGAGTGCGCCAACCGCTCTCCTCTCATGGCGGATTTTATCAAGCACCGGAAGCCTCTAACGAAAACCAATTGTTCGTGATAGGTGCTGCGTTGACGGCTTTCGCACTTGCAGGGTTATGGCTGAGTGAGCATCATCGCTTTACCATGGCGTGGCTCGGCGTACTTGTGGTGTCGATACCTTTGTATCTACCCAAAACACTCAGCGTGTTAGCCAATTGGTGTGAGAAGCGCACCACTTCCGGTTTGATGCAGTATCTGTTTGCTGAGCTGCGTGAGCTGATTTCTCCGCTTTCTCTCGCCATGATGGCGCTGTTACTCGCCGTTACGGCCAATATGGGGATGAACACCTTGGTGGGCAGCTTTGAATCCACCCTAAAACAGTGGTTAGAACAAAGGTTGCACGCCGATATTTACGTCAGCCCTGCCCAAGGGGAAATCGCAGATGTGGAGCGCGCGTTAGGGCAGTTCGACAAGGTTGAGACCGTCTACAAGCAATACTACGTCGACGATAACCTGCAAGGCTTACCGATTTTGCTTGGTACCAAAGACAAAGACACCTTAGAACAAACCATGGTGTTCAAATCGCATTTGGAGAACTTCTGGTCACGCTTTTACCAAGGTGAGTTGGTCGCTATCAGTGAACCAACCGCGGTCAAACTGGGTTTATCACTGGGTAGCGCGCTCACGCTTGATGCCGTTCCAAATAAGAACCTGCTTGTGGGTGCGGTATTCCACGATTACGGCTCACCCAACGGTGAAGTGTTATTGGCACCCAAATTATGGCAAGAGAGTGGCTTTACCGACCTGCCAACAAGCCTTGGCATTAAAGTATCAGGAGACCCACAAATCGTATACGAGCAACTGCGCGAGCAATTGAATCTGCATCCAAGTCAGCTCTACGATCAGGCGCAAATCAAATCCATCGCGTTGGATATTTTCTCGCAGACCTTCGCCATTACACGCGCACTCAACGGCGTGACGTTGATGGTCGCGGTGATTGGTTTGTTCAGTGCTTGTTTTATGTTGCTCGACGCGCGCAAAGCCGCCATTGCAAGGCTGTATGCACTTGGCGTCAGCCGTCGTAAATTAATGACCATGGTGGTCGGGCAGATCGTCGCTTTGGTCAGTTTTACGCTGGTCATTGCCCTGCCCCTCGGTGCGATGGTGGGTTATGTACTGACAGACATCGTCACCTTACGAGCTTTTGGTTGGAGCTTAAATTATCTGTGGAATTGGAGTGATGCGCTGAGCATTGCGGCAATCACCATCTTGGTGGCAGTGATCGCAACCTTGATTCCGCTGTGGCGATTGGTCAGTAAGCCTGTCGTCTCCAGTTTGCAAAGCGAGGTCTTGTGATGGTTCGATTGGCAAGCAAGCTTACTCTACTCATAAGCAGCTTATTCCTATTCGGTTGTGAAGATGCGCAGCAACAAAATATGGGAACTTTTCTGGGCAGTGGAGATATGCAAAGCGAAAGCAACCTATTCACACCCGTAGAAAAAGGGGTTGAACTCACCTTTCCTACCGATCATCAAGCGCACCCAAACTTTCGTCATGAATGGTGGTACTTAACCGCTAACTTAATTGATGAAGAAGGCAACCCACTTGGCGTTCAATGGACACAATTTCGCTTTGCTGCTGCGCCGCCAACGGGCGAAAATGACGTGAAGAAAACCGAGTGGCAAACTCAGCAAATCTACATGGCGCACAGCGCAGTCACGACAACCGACAAACACTATGCAGATGAAAAATGGTCACGCGCTCAAGCGTCCTTAGCCGGCGTCGATAGCTCTCCATTTCGTGTTTACCTCGATGATTGGCAGTGGACCTCTTCAACCAACGACCTCTTCCCTGCCACGCTAAATGCCAATTCAGAGCAGTTTGGCTACTCACTAAAACTGACCAGCAGCGCACCTTATCAAAAGCAAGGCGAGCAAGGTTACAGCACCAAAAGTGCCGATGGTCAGGTGGCTTCGTATTACTACAGCCAACCGTTTATTGATGTCTCCGGTGAAGTCACCATCGACGGCGAAACTCATCAAGTGTCGGGTGAAGGCTGGATAGATCGAGAGTGGAGCTCGCAATTCTTACTCGACTCACAACAAGGCTGGGACTGGTTTGCTCTGAGGTTGAGTGACAAAACCAGCTTGGTGGTGTTCCAGTTGCGGGATTCCAAAACCGGACAAGCTAGTTACGCCAGCGCAAAGCTGATGCAGCAAGATGGCTCTGGCATCGCTATCCCACCAAAAGACATTCAGTTAGAGGCAACCAAGCAAACAGAAATCCAAGGTCGCAATTATCCAACCGAGTGGCAAGTGTCGATTCCTAAGCAGCAAATCGAGCTAACCGTTTCTGCACTCAACCCGAACGCGAAAATGCCGCTTTCGGTACCTTATTGGGAAGGTCCGGTGCGTATTGATGGCTCTCATTCTGGGACTGGTTATATGGAACTCACCGGCTACTGAGCACAAAAATTTCCGTGCACAATCTTGATTATTCGATTCATAATGATGACATCCTCATCCCCAAGAGCTGTTGAATGCCCTCATGAGCAATATGATTTCGCCAATCCGACAAGTGCGACTCATTTTAGGTGAGCCGTGTCGAGCGCTTGAATTTTCGGACATCCAAGAAGACCCATACATCGAACCGCATCGTCACGATTACTGGGAAATCGTGTGGTGTTTAGATAACAGCGGAACACAGAGCGTCGACTTCGTCGAATACCAAAACCGCGTTGGTCGCTTATTTACCATTTCACCAGGGCAGGTTCACCATTCCGAGTTCATGGGTAAAAACATTCGCATGTTGATATTCCGTCCCGGCTTTGCTGAAACCAATCCACGCAGCACACAGTTGGTGAATAGCGTATTTTCTACGATTGAACGACCGCCATACCTCGATAGTAGCGACGAAGGTTTTCCCTACCTAGAATCGATTTACACACTAATCAAAGAAGAGTGTGAAGGACAGGATTGCGATTGGGACCTTGTCGAATCACTCATCAACAGCTTTCTACGCTATGCGTTACGCTTTGCTAAAACACCATCTCAAAAAGGGGAGCAGAAAGACGCTCGCATCGTACAGTTGACCGAATTAATTGAGCTGCACTATCGCGAACAAAAGAAATGTCAGTTTTACTCCGATTCCTTGGCTCTCACCAGCAAACGTCTAAACGAGTTAGTGAAAGCCGCCAGAGGCAAGACGGTCACACAACTGATTCATGACCGAATCATATTAGAAGCCAACCGAGAGCTGGTGTTTTCGACCAAAACCGTCAAGACCATAGCGTTTGAATTGGGCTTTGATGACCCTGCCTATTTCAGCCGCTTCTATCGAAAGCAAAAGGGAGAAACTCCAGCGGAATTTCGTCACCGATGTTTAGATAGTGCAATATAATGGGCGGATAATCCCTTTCCGCCATGCTTGAATGTACTGATAATACCCGAACATAAATCCACCACATTCGGGTATTTTTCTATTCCATGGCTATCAATCTAAAAACTGATCCCATTTCAAAATCCTTTTATCAGTATCTATGGCCAGCGCTCACTGGAATGGTGATTAAGTCACTGTTCATCATGGGTGATGCGTTATTTATCGGTTTAGGCGTCGGGCCCGATGGGCTTGGTGCTATTGCCTTGGTGATTCCACCTTTTTCTATTTTTACTGCCATCGCCATGATGGTTGGCATTGGTGGCGCCGCCAAAATGTCGATAGAAATAGGCAAAGGCAACACGGAATCCAGCCAGATGTGGTTCAGCCAATCCATGTTGATCACCACTTTGTTATCCACCATCACGGTGACGCTCGCGCTCATTTGGTTGGATGAATTGATTGCCTTGATGGGCGCTTCAGGCAACTTGGCTCAGCTTGCTCATGATTACCTGATCGTGCTGCTACCCTTCTTTGTTCTTTACTCACTGGCTTGGGTGTTGTCTTGCTTTGTGCGTAACGACACCAACCCTAAATTGGCCACCTATGCGATGTCGATTGGTGCCATTACCAACCTTGCTTTTGATTACCTGTTTATCATCGAGATGAACATGGGGATGAAAGGCGCAGCTTATGGTACGGCCATTGCTCAAGCAGTCATCGCACTGATTTTGCTGACTCATTTCTTGCGCAAGAAAGGCTCATTAGAATTCAGTCTGAAAGGCATCGGCTTAAGCAAGACTAAAGAAATCTTAAGCATCGGTACTCCGACATTCTTTATCGAAGTCACATCCGCGATGACCATCGTGCTGTTCAACTACGTATTGCTGAGCCAATTCGGTGAAAGCCACATCATTGCCTATGGCTTAACCACCAATGTCGGTGTATTCGCTCTGTTTGTGATGGTCGGTATAGCGCAAGCTTGTCAGCCAATCATCAGCTTTAACCACGGCGCAGGGCGACCAGAACGCATTGACGAGATTCTAAAACTAGGGATGAAAGCAGCCATGGGCAGCGGCACAGTCTTTCTTTTAGGTATCTGGCTGTCAGCGCCACTGATTGCCTCGATTTACTTAGGTAACGCGAATGACTTAATCCCAATCGCCGCGAGCGCACTGACGTTCTACTTCTTCGGCGTCCCTTTGATGGGATTAAACATGGTGATTGCCAACCTGTTCCAAGCCATCGCCAAGCCAAAACAAGCGACGCTTATTTCCTTATGCCGAGGGTTTGTGTTTGTCGCGCTAGGTGTATTGCTATTGCCTAAGTTCTTCCCGCAAGACGGCATTTGGGCGAGCATTGTCTTTGCAGAAACGCTCACCGCGGTGATCAGTTTGAGCATGTTATTCAACTACCGAAAACGCGCAGTGGAGCTAACAACGTCCTTGGCGAGAAGTTCCTAGTTCAACCAAGCTCAGCCAAATGATAAACTCGGGTTCTATTTCATTCTGTGATTAAAAGGAAATGCGATGAACCCGATTATTGCGCTGCTAAAAGAGAACAACATCAGCGATGAGCAAATCAACGAGATTTTTCAGACTCTGACGCAAAACCCTCTAGCGGCAATGGCAACAATCAGCCAACTAGGTTTGCCACAAGACAAGCTACAAATGCTGATGGCGCAAGTGATGCAAAACCCTGCGCTAATTAAAGAAGCCGTAGACGAGTTGGGATTGGATTTCTCAAAGGTTGAAGAAGCAAAAGAGAAGCTTCAAAGCCAAAACCAAGGCAACTAAGTCTTAGCCATCTAGCGCTGAATATAGAAAAGGCCGTTAACCCAAACATCTGGGTTAACGGCCTTTTTTGTTCACTAATTTGTTGTTAGCTACTTTTTTGCCAGCTAATTATCAGCGATTTAAAGACGCGAATTGATCTGCGGTCATACCGTAGTAAAGTTTATCGTCAAAGCCTTGCTCTAGTTTGTAGTAGTCTTTCTGACGGCCTTCTTGAGTAAAACCATTTTTCTCTAACGTCTTGTAAGAGCCAGCATTAGAAGCGTAGCAATCCGCACTGACTTTATGGGCGTTTAGCTCAGTAAATCCAATCTTGGTCATCATTTGGCAAGCGCGAGTCGCAACGCCTTTGCCCCATGCGCAAGTAGGTAACTGATAACCCACTTCGTAGTTGCCAGCTAAGAACATCACTGCGGTCACCGCACACATTCCCATGTACTGACCTTGTTGGTCACGAATCACGAACGTTGGGCTATCTGGCCAAACACCGTCTTTGATCGCTTGTGCCGTATTTTCAATAATAGGGCCAAAGAAGCCTTCATATAGGCTGTTGTCAGCAGGTGCGAAGAACAGATATTGATTGACCTTATCGTCGTTCAACATCTCGATAATATCTTTTAGATCAGAGCCTTGAATCAGTTGGATAGTCAACGATTCGTTAAATGGGATGGCTTCGCCTTGTTTTAGTTTTTGATATGACATGTGTTACCTCGTTATCTGCGGAAAATAGTAGCCCAGCGGATAAGAGAAAAATTGGATTTTTGCGACAACTTTCGGGCTGATTAGCAATGTATTACGACTCAAAATCGCCATAGATATCGATGGTTAAGTCACGCTTTTTCAAGTACTTGCTTGGCGTTTTTCTTAGCTGCTGTTTGAGGGTACGAATCAAATGCGATTGGTCACTGAAACCAAATTGCTGTGAGAAGCTTGCCCAATCAATCGCCTCTTGTTGCTTGTAGAGGGTCAAAATCATCTGCTCCAGACGTGCCATTTGTTGATATTGCTTAACGCTCAACCCCACCACCTGCTTGAAACTGCGCTCAAGCGTTCTGCGAGAACAGGCGCACTGTTTGGCTATCTCGTCAATATCCATCGCTAACTCAGGTGAACGTAGCGCTTGAGCATCCATCACGGACACCGCTTTTTGTGATGCCAAAAACGGTTTGGTACGGCAAGCTTCGATATCTAACGCATCTAGATGTTGTTTGATGTAGTTCAGCAAACATTGCGGTGAATCTTGCAACTCTAGCTGCCATAACCCTTGTTGAAAGCGCTCATCAAAGGCCGTGTTGAGCCAATCAAACCATTCGCATTGGTTAATTGCGCTAACTTGGGATACATCACTAAAAAGTGACTCAATGGCATACAAACCCTCTGGGCGAAAGGTGATACCAATACGCTTGATGGGAGCCGTATCTTCCAACAGCAGCAAGTGTTCGTTAGCCGTTAATAAATGGCAGCCTTTGCCAGTAAGCTTAGTGTCTCCCGTGTCGTAGCTGTAGCCTTGCTCTGGTGGCGTAAAGAGTAAATGAGCACGCGGGTTTGGAATAAGGTGCGGCTTGGGGTCAATGACTTCACCCTCTGGCACTTCCAAGTACCACACTTGATGAATGAGCCATTCGTACTCTGGCAGAGACTGTTTCCAAACTATCATGATTGTCCTAGCGGTTAGTAAAGATAATAAGCGCAACGTTTTTGCTTAAACATCTGTTCGTTGAGTGTGACTGATTGATGCTCATCTCGCCACGCATTTCTCACCCTGCTCCCTTGCAAGCTTGTTGGATTGCGGTAGGCTTTGAGCAGAGAATACAAGCTGAACAGAACAAGGAAATACCCCGATGCGCGTCGACTACCACCAACGACTGGTTCCTGTGATTCGCTTTTTAGAACAACACTTTAATGAACCACTCAACCTGCCAGAAGTGGCCGCGCTGGCGAACCTTTCTCCTTATCACTTTCATCGCACCTTCAAAGCCGTGCAAGGCGAAACACTGGCCGACTTCATTCGACGTTTACGTCTAGAAGCCGCCGCCGATGACTTATTCAAATCCAAACAACCGGTATTGAACATTGCCCTAGAGTACGGATTTTCCAGCTCACAGAGTTTAGCCAAAGCCTTCAAACAACATTATGGCGTCACACCTACAGCCTTTCGTGACTGCGAAAACTACCAGCAGTTTTCTGAATTAGCACGAAACAGCAAGATTGGACACACGTTGCGCAAGAATGGAAACGAAGTAACACCAAGCGATTCATATACTAGCTCTGAACTCACCAAATGGAGCACGACAATGGAAACGCAAAACTTTGAAAAAGCAAAACTGGCTTACATTCGTGTAAACGGCCCTTACGGCCAAGGCTATGAAGAGCCATCAGGTCGCCTGTATCAATGGGCAGGAATGAAAGGTTTGGCAGGCAATACCTGCATCTTCATCTACCATGACAATCCTGAAATCACGCCAGACGAGAAGTGTCGCACTGATATCTGCTTGATGGTGCCAGAAGACACCGAAGTTCCGAAAGGCATTGAGCTGCAAGACTTTCCTGGAGGTCAGTATGCAGTGATGCGCCAGCACATTACTGACCCGAGTCAATACTCAAAAGCATGGGATGATGTCATGAGCAAAGTGATTGAATCCGGTATTGAGAACGACGACCGCCCTTGCTTTGAGCTTTACCACAGCTTCGACCCACAAACGCATCATGCAGACGTTAGCTTCTGCACTGCCATCAAATAAACCAAAAGCCTGCATCGTTGCAGGCTTTTTCATTTCTTACTCTGGTTGATTAAGTCCGTTCTTCCAAACGCTGTTTATCTTTTAATCCAACTACTTAGAACACGAATGAATACCTCAGTATTTTCGTGATCCTACTTCGCGTTTTGAGCACGCGCATTCATTCGCTCGGCTGAGTTGGGATTCATTTCACAGATTATTCATGAAGCGAACCTAGACTGAAAAAACTCCATCGACCCCGTTCGACCTACAACGCTAGGCACAATAAAAACTAGGTACTACAGCACCTCTAGGACATTCCATGAAGAAGAACTTACTTGCCATTGCTCTTGGTAGCGTGATTGCGCTGACTGCTGCCCCATACTCTATCGCGGCTAACGATGCTGCCGTCCAATCTTCCGCCGATTACTCACAGATCGTCACTAAACGCCAGGTTGTCGACCAACTTCTCAACGACGCAGTACAAGCATTCAAATCCCCTGCGCGTATCTCGCATGCGGGTTTTACCGCCAAAATGCCGAGCAACATGGAGATTGTTACCGACCGCTTACTAGAAGCATACAAACTTGAGCCGTACCGCACTGACCTACTGATATCTGCAGCAAACGCGCAGATCTACAACAAGAATGCAGACCGCGCGATTGAACTGTTTGAACAAGCCCTTTCTGTCGCACCAGACGATGTGGATTTGCACGCTTACTTAGCGGTATGGCAACGCTTTGAGGGCAACCAAGCGGAATCAGCGAAACACATGGCGACGCTCACGAAGCTCAATGCAGGTAAAGCCGCAGACATCCAACGCATCTTCGACACCGTAGACCGCGTACTTGCGACTCCATTAAAAGAGAAAGCCGACAAAGGCAAACTGGATGACAAAGGCGCAATCGTCACGCTGGGATACGCGCTGAACCCAGATGGTTCTATGCACCAGATCTTAGTTGAGCGTTTGGAAACCACGTTAGCAATGGCGAAAGCAAATCCAGACGCATTGATCGTATTGACGGGAGGCGTACCGAAGAACCACAAAACTGAAGGCAAATTAATGGCGGATTGGCTGATCGAAAAAGGCATCAGCAAAGATCGCATCATTGAAGAAAACTACGCCACCAGCACGGTAGGTAACGCCCTATTCAGCAGCTACGCATTGGCGCGTCATAACATCAAGCACGCAACCATCATAAGCTCAGCGAGCCATGTGCGCCGTGGTCAAACCTTGTTTGAAATCGCAAGCTGGCAAACTGGTCCGCAAGGCATCACTTTCGACACCGTAAGCTACCCAGACAAGCCACTGAAAGACTTAGCCAAAGCCAGCGATAGCGAACTGCTTGGTATCTACCGCGATGCACTGCGTACTTACGGCATGTGGAGCTACCGCTCTTACCCGCTAGAGTCGCGTTAAGTATTCTCGACTCATACCAATCAAAAAAGCCTGCGTACTTGCAGGCTTTCTTGTCTTTGTGCAGTGATAAGAACCGCTTAAATCGCTTCGCCGTTTACCGTTACTGCCACATCAATGTTGCCACGAACTGCGTTTGAGTATGGGCAAACTTGGTGTGCAATGCGCGTTAGCTCTAGCGCTTGCTCTTGTGGCATGTCTAGCTCTACCGCTAGGCTCACTGTCAGTGCAAAGCCGCCGTTATCGTTAGGACCGATGCCCACTTGCGCTGTTACGGGGGCACTTTTCAGATTTACTTTACCTTCACGTGCTACGTGCAAAATCGCGTTAGAAAAACACGCCGAATAGCCCGCTGCAAAAAGCTGTTCTGGGTTAGTTGCTGCGCCTGTGCCGCCCATTTCCTTCGGGTATGACAGCTCTAGATCGAGAAGACCGTCATCAGTTTTTACTTGACCATTACGACCAGCCAAAGCGGTAGCTTGAGTTTTGTATAGAGTAGTCATGCGAGTGTCCTTCTTAATTTAAGTTGTACGCAATTTAATTGCTTGCAATCTTATATCGAAGTAAAGATCGTTTGCAACTATATTGTGCACAATTTATTTTATAACTCTCTTTCTCTGCAAGCAGGTAGGCAACACCAATGAGCCAGTGTTACACCGACAACACCATGACCGACGACGATAAACTCTTACTCGAAAACCAAGTTTGCTTCCCGCTCTACAGCGCAGCAAATGCAGTGATCCGAGCATACCGCCCGTTGCTGGACGAGCTTGATCTGACTTATTCGCAGTACTTAGTGATGATGGTGTTGTGGGAGAAAGATGGTGTCAGCGTGAAAGAGTTGGGGTCTCAACTGCATTTGGACTCAGGCACACTCACACCGCTGCTCAAACGCTTAGAAGCAAAAGGCTATGTAGAGCGTGGTCGCAGTGAGACCGATGAACGCGTTCGCGTGCTCAATCTAACCGAGCAAGGTCGTGATCTTAAGGAACAAGCTAAGTCTGTGCCAAACGCCATGATGTGTAAAATCACATTAGAGCTGGATGAAATGATCATGCTGAAGAAGTTGTGCGGCAAAGTGCTCGATAATCTGAGCTAACAAAATATAAGCATCCGCTTCCTCACTTCCTATTAGAAAGAGCCTGCCGAGATGCAGGCTCCTTCGATCTTAGCGAGAAGATCTACTCAAAGTAATCATCGATATTCTCTATTGCTAATCTGCCTTCATCTTCAATAAAACCTATCAAAGCAAACTCACTTACATCGGATTTCCCTATCAAGTGAAATAGGAAATGGCTATCAATAGGATAGTTACAAGCGATTTTCCTTAAACACACTCCGATGAGAATATACTTTCCGAAAGCAACAACAGCTCAGCTTAAAACATTCAAAGGAAAGTAAATTATGATTAATACTCAAATCAAACCATTTGCAGCTACAGCGTACAAAAACGGCGAATTCGTTGAAGTAACAGAACAAGACGTTCTAGGTAAATGGGCAGTATTCTTCTTCTACCCAGCAGACTTTACGTTTGTATGTCCAACAGAACTGGGCGACCTAGCAGACCACTACGAAGAGCTACAAAAACGTGGCGTAGAAGTTTACTCAGTATCAACTGACACACACTTCACTCACAAAGCATGGCACGACAGCTCAGACACAATCGGTAAGATTCAGTACTACATGCTTGGCGACCAAACAGGCAAAATCACAAACAACTTCGGTGTGATGCGTGAAGGTCAAGGTCTTGCAGACCGTGCAACGTTCCTAATCGACCCAGAAGGTACTATCCAAGCAATGGAAATCACTGCTGAAGGTATCGGTCGTGACGCAGAAGACCTACTACGCAAAGTTAAAGCAGCTCAATACGTAGCAGCGCACCCAGGCGAAGTTTGCCCAGCGAAATGGAAAGAAGGTGAAGAGACACTAGCTCCATCACTAGACCTAGTTGGCAAAATCTAAGCCACTGAAATTTAAGTTCTAATCAGTTCCCGATTTCCTTTTTCTGATTAGAACTGAATTAGAGAGCACTTCAGGTTAGATACCTTGACGACCTTCTGCCTGATTTGCTCTCTCCCCCTCAGGTTTTATCTACAGTAACCACTTTTTATTACCTATCTGAATAAGTAGGTGTGCAGTAATTGCGTAGAAAAAATCGTTTAGAACCAGGCATAGATTTTCGATAGCTAGCTACTCTAACTACAAAATCTATAACGCAGTTATCAACGATTTTAGCTAGCAAGAATGAACAAATACTTGTTTTGATTGGTAACTATTTAATTAAGGTAGTAACAACTATGTTAGACCAAGCGATCCAACAACAACTCAAACAATATCTGGCTAATGTAAAAGAAGAAGTTCGTTTAGTGGTTAGTCTAGATGAAAGCAAAGCATCGAATGACATTTTGTCTCTAGCGAACCAAATCGCAGAGATGAGCGACCTAATCACCGTTGAACGTGACGACAACGCAAGCGCACGTAAACCAGTGATGGCGGTAACTAACCCAGCAAAAGGCACAGCACTACGCTTTGCAGGCTTGCCAATGGGTCACGAATTTACCTCTCTAGTATTGGCACTGCTTCACTCTGGCGGTCACCCAATCAAACTAGAACCAGAAGTGATTGAGCAAATCGCAGCACTAGACAAAGATCTAGACGTAGAAATCTTCATTTCACTGTCGTGTCAAAACTGTCCGGACGTGGTTCAAGCGTTCAACATGATGGCGGCGATCAACCCGAAAGTAAAAGCAACCATGATCGACGGTGGTTTGTTCCAAGATGAAGTAAAACAACGCGACATCATGGCCGTACCAAGCGTATTCGTGAACGGTGAGCTATTCGGTCAAGGCCGTATGTCTCTGACTGAAATCCTAAACAAAGTGGATGACGGCGCGAGCGAGAAAGCGGCGAAAGCACTGAGCGAAAAAGACCCATACGATGTACTTGTTGTCGGTGGTGGCCCTGGTGGTAGCGCAGCTGCTCTGTACGCTGCTCGTAAAGGTATTCGTACTGGCGTTGTTGCTAAGCGTTTTGGTGGTCAGGTTATGGACACCATGGCAATCGAGAACTTCATTTCGGTAAAACGTACTGAAGGTCCAAAACTAGCAACTGACCTAGCAGAACACCTAAAAGAATACGACGTAGACGTCGTGACTGAGCAACAAGCTGAGAAGCTAATGGGCGCAGCACATACAGAAGATGGTTTGATTCACATCCAACTTGAAAGCGGCGCAACGTTGAAGAGTAAGAGTGTCATCCTAAGCCCTGGTGCACGCTGGCGTGAAATGAACGTTCCGGGTGAGCAAGAGTACCGCAACAAAGGTGTCGCGTACTGCCCACACTGTGACGGTCCACTGTTCAAAGGTAAGAAAACTGCAGTTATCGGTGGTGGTAACTCAGGTATCGAAGCAGCTATCGACCTTGCTGGTATTGTAGAACACGTAACGGTTCTTGAATTCGCAGACGCACTTCGCGCAGACCAAGTGCTTATCGACAAAGCGAACTCACTACCAAACGTAGACATCATCACGATGGCGCAAACAACAGAAGTAGTAGGCGACGGTACTCGCGTAACAAGCTTGAAGTACAAAGACCGCAACACAGATGAAATCAAAGAGATTGAATTGTCAGGTATCTTTGTTCAAATCGGTCTAGTACCAAACACAGAATGGCTAAAAGATTCAGAAGTAGCGCTATCTGAGCGCGGCGAAATTGAAGTCGGCAGCCGTGGCGATACTAGCCTAGAAGGTGTCTTCGCAGCCGGTGACGCAACAACTGTTCCTTACAAACAGATCATCATTGCGATGGGTGAAGGTGCAAAAGCAAGCTTAGGCGCATTTGACTACCTAATCCGTAAGCAAGGTTAATCTCCAATTTCTTGAGCACAAAGCGCACGGTGCTGTGTTTTCTTCCCCGGAAAACCAATCGGGGCACCGTGACAGCGATGAGTAACAAGAAATACAATCAAAAAACCTAGAAGCCCAAAGACTTTGCCAGCAGATATTAACTGCTGGCTTTTTTGGTTTGGGGAGAGGTGTAAGCAAATCTCTCAGCGCTCCGAGTTCAAACTGGAGGGAATGGCTCTACAATCACGGATAATTCAGTTCACTCCACCAGCATCACAACGCGCTGCGAATAGATTCTGAATACTCGCTTAGGCTCCTTCAGAATGACGCTGTTCGTTAGCGTTCTCTTCCCGTCATTCCCGCGAACCTAGGTGAGACTGGGAATCTACTCACCGTAAACTCGATCGAAAATGAGTAGCACGAACAAACAAAAGGTGAAACAAGGTTGCAAGCACCTTACCCAACATTCAACCTCAAACCAGCAACCCCACCTAACCTCCCCTTGTATCAAACTCTTAAGATCTCATCATTCCGAGCGCAAGGTGGCAAGTTTTACAGTCACAGATAATTCAATTCACTCCACCGGCATCAAAACGCGCTGCAAATAGATTCTGAATACTCGCTTAGGCTCCTTCAGAATGACGCTGCTCGTTTAGCTCTCTTTCCGTCATTCCCGCGAACCTAGGTGAGACTCGGAATCTACTCACCGTAAACTCGATCGAAAATGAGTAGCACGAACAAACAAAAGGTGAAACAAGGTTGCAAGCACCTTACCCAACATTCAACCAGCAACCCCACCTAACCTCCCCTTGTATCAAACTCCGAAGCTCTCAACACGCAGAGCTCAAAAGGGAGGAACTGGTTCTGTGCTCGCGGATAGTTCAATTCACAACGCAACATAACAACACACTGAAAGTAGATTCTGAATACTCGCTTAGGCTCTTTCAGAATGACGCTCTTCGTTTAACACTCTCTTTCCGTCATTCCCGCGAACCTAGGTGAGACTGGGAATCTACTCACCACAAACTCGCTCGAAAATGATTAGCACGAATAAACAAAGGGTGAAACAAGGTTGCAAGCCCCTAACCCAGCTCTCAGATTCAAAGCACCAAACCCACCGAATCTCTCAATGTATCCAGATCCAAAGATATCAACCCTAAAAAATTTTAAAAAAGCCCTTTACCTAAACTTAACTTGAGGTTTTAGCATATTCATCGTTGGCTAGAAAATGACAAAAAGGAGCACATCATGATCCAACTAGAACATATTAACTTAGTCGTGAAAGATATCCCTGAAATGCTGAAGTTTTACCAAACTGCATTTCCACATTGGTACGTGCGTGATGAAGGTAAAGGCGAATGGAGTGGCAAACCAAGAAACTGGCTACATTTTGGCGACGAGTATCAATACATAGCCATGAGTGACCATGGCGAAGGAGAAAACCGCGAGTTGAGCGGGCACCAAGTTGGGCTAGCGCATTTTGCTTATGTGACCAACAACGTCGATGCAATCATCAAAAGACTAACCGATGCAGGTTATCCGATTGCCCAACCTGGTGCTGATGAACCATACCGCAAAAATGTGTATTTTGTTGACCCTGCCGGTTTTGAGATTGAATTTGTTGAATACCTGGCGGATGACCCAAAACTTCGTAACCTGACAAGCTAAAAGAGATGTAAATAATAAAACGCCAGCAGATAGTGACTGCTGGCGTTTTATTTTTTATCTATCGGGCTTCTTTATCGCATTAGCGCTGTTTGGCAAAAACCTGAGTCCAGTAATACCCGTAGCGTGCAGAGTGATTTTCGACAAGCGACGCGCCCATCTGATCAAAATCCGCACTCATGATATTAAGGCAGTGGCCTTCACTCGATAACCAAGCATTAACGACGGCGTTAATGCTGCTTTGCCCTACTGCGACATTCTCACCAATGGCGCTCCAAGCATAGCCCGTTGCGTTAACTCGATCTGACATTTTGCTGCTATCAGAGCCTGTGTGGCTCATGAAATCGCTGTTCGCCATATCGCTTGAATGTCGATAAGCGGCGCTTTCCAAATCGTAGCTCCAAGTCAGGGCCCCAACAGGTGGCATGGTGGTTGCGCCACACTGTTGTGTAGTAGAGCGGGCGCTGTTGACCGCTGCAAGCATCTGCTCGGCAAATGTGCCTTGTGACGATGTGGAACCTGTGTTTTGTGAGCCGCTTTCTGCTGGGGCTGACGACTCCCCATCGCCGCCACATGCGCTGAGAAGTAGGGCCAAAGCAGGCACTAAGATCTTAGTTGGCATTGTCTTTCCTTTATGAGTGACGAAGAGCAAACTGCGCTTTTCGATAATAACGCCCAATAAACTAACAAAAACCAATAAAAGCACCATATAGCTTAGGGTTTTTTAACCAAAGACTCACATGAAGTTTTCAATCGCCTTGGTTCGGTCGATAAATCGGCAACGTTTCAGCCCAAGTATGGAATGGCGTTTCATCCATATCCTGTATTGCTTGAGTGATAAAATCGATGAACACCCTCACTCGGGCAGGCACATATTCCCGGTTGGCATAGAGAAGATACACGCCATTTCCTGCTTGGCGCATGCTCGGAAATATCGGCACTAAACGCCCCGCTTTAAGCCAGTCTCTCGCGATAAAATGAGGGATCTGAGTTAATCCTAAGCCTTCTGCGCAAAGCTCTGCCATGGATTCACCGTCATTTACAATGTAGTTTCTTTCGGGGTCATATTCACTCGCACCGTCTGGTTCTGGCATCCGAATCGGCAACAGTTTCCCCGTTTGTTTAAAACGAAAACGAACCCAAGAATGGTCATTGAATACATCCGAGCCACTCGGAACACCATGGCGCGCTAAGTAATCCTGACTGGCACAAATGATAAAATCGATAGGGCTGAGCTGACGCACAATCAATTGACTATCGTGAACGACACCAGAGCGAATCGACACATCAATACCTTGCTCAATAATATCAACGTAGGCGTCATCGTAATGAATATCGATAGTGATGTTAGGGTAGCGGCGACAAAACTCTTTTAATAAAGGACGAATATAGAGGCGACCGTACGAGACTGGCACATTAATCTTAAGCTGCCCTGAAAGCGCATCATTGTGACTTTTTAATGAATCCTCACATGCCGCCAGCTCCTCCAGTACAAACCTAGCAGTATTTGCGTACCTACGACCAGCTTCTGTCAGGCGGCTCTGTCGCGTAGAACGTTGAAAAAGCTGTATACCCAAATCGCTTTCAAGACGATGTATGGCTTTGCTCACGGTCGAAGGGTCAGTGCCATACACTTTGGCAGCCGCAGCAAAACTACCGCCATCTAAAGTGGCAATAAAAAATCGTAGGGACCGTATCTTATCCATATAACCAATGAACTCTATTCATGAATTTTATTCACTTTAGTAAAGACCAAGTGGCTCTTCAATCACTAATTAGCCTAAATATAATGAACCTCAATAACTTGATGCTCTGTTAGCGAGGAAAAACCATGGGTAAAAACGGATTGAAGAATGCACTACAACTATTGATAGCGACACTAGTCCTATTCTTTGGGGTGCTTCAAACAGCACATGCCGCAGATAAACGAATTGGTATTCTGGTTTACGATGGCGTACTGACCTCTGATGTTACTGCGCCTTTAGAGGTTTTTGGCGTCGCAAGTCGTCTCACTTGGTTTAGTGATTATGACGTGCTCACCATTTCCGTCTCAGATCAGAAAACCATCACCACTGAAGAAGGATTAAAAATTGGTGTGGATGCTTGGATTGGTGATCTGCCGGAACTCGACGTATTGGTTTTAACATCCAGCTATGACATGGATGCACTAATCGAAAATAAAGATCTCATTCACTTTATTAGAACTACCTCAAAGGCGGCAGATTGGATGGCAAGTAATTGCTCTGGCGCGTATTTGTTAGCCGAAGCTGGCCTTTTAAACGGCAAAAAAGCAACAACTTGGGCCGGAGGTGAAAACGGCTTTCAAAGAGATTACCCTGCTGTCAAAGTACAAGTCGACCAGAATTTTGTCATTGATGATGGCGTTATCACTTCGAACGGTAGCCTAGTTAGCTATCAAGCTGCTCTTAAGCTACTTCACCTTATGACTTCAGAGTCTAAAGCTCAGGAAGTCGCAGATGCCATCCAGTACTCACGCTTTTCCAACCAACCATTTTAAGCGTGTAAGAAAGAAATCAGAGTCACCCTTCGATATTTGGAAGGTTAACTCTTCGAATTTGTCTTCCTAATCGAACAACCCTTTTTATCACTGTAAAAGCGATAAAAAGGGTTGTCGTTCATCTGGCAGACACAACGTGCTCTCCAAACTTTTTATCTTAATGCTATGGAAAAACATAAACGTTACGAAGCACTGACGAAAGATCGATACCAAGAGATCTACCGTCTCGCGTATTGGTTATGCAAAGATCACCACCTTGCTCAAGATTTAGCGCAAGAAACCTTTCTGAAAGCGTGGCGATTCTTTGATAAATTAAATGACCCCAACGCCGCGAAGTCTTGGCTCATTACTATTTTGCGTCGTGAGAATGCTCGGCGCTTTGATAGAAAACAGTACGATTTTGTCGACATTGATGAGTGTGCAATACAGACAAAAACCTACCCTGGCAGTGACTACGACATGGCCCAAGATTGGCTTCAAAAACAAATGATGATTCTCGAACCCAAATACCGAGAGCCGTTGCTCTTGAGCTTAGTGGCTGGGTTGAATCATGATGAAATTGCCCAAGCCTTGAGGCTCAACCACAACACAGTGGCGACTCGATTATTCAGAGCGCGTAATCAGATCATCGCACAGAAGGAGAGTTATTAAGACACAAAAAGTAGTCAACCATGTAAACTAACTGGCTATGCTCCGGTCTATTTCATAAGTCGTTACACAACTCGACGCTTTAACGCTTTACATCAAGCGCGACTAGATGAACACTTCTTGTCAAAGTACAATAACAGCCGACATAGAGTAGAGTCAGTAAAACATTATGAGTAACACGACGGCGAAAAAGCCGAATCCCTTATTTGAAATCCTTTTCAACGTATTTATCCCTTCCTTCATTTTGATGAAGTTTAGTGGCGATGAGCATCTAGGGACAGCAATGGCGCTGGTTGTCGCTTTGCTATTTCCTATCATTTATGGCGGTATGGACCTTGTCCGTAACAAGAAATTTAACTTTATTTCTGCTCTGGGCTTTATCAGTGTTCTACTAACTGGTGGCATCGGCTTGTTAGAGCTTGATACACGCTGGTTAGCACTAAAAGAAGCCCTGATTCCTGGCCTGATCGGTTTAGCGGTTTTGGGTTCAACGTTTACCCGCTACCCGCTGATGCAGAAGTTAGTACTGAATGACACAGTGTTGAACCTCGCGTTGATTAACCAACGTTTAAAAGAAAATGATAAAACCGATGCGTTCGAACGTTGCCTTATGTCTTCTAACTACCTGTTTGCAAGTACTTTTGCGTTCTCATCTGCAATGAACTACTTCCTTGCGACTTGGATTGTGACTAGCCCTTCTGGTACTGCTGCCTTTAACGAAGAGTTAGGCAAAATGACGCTGTACAGTTACCCAATGATTGCCATCCCAAGTATGTTGATGATGTTCGGTATTTTTTATTACATTTGGCGTCAAGTACGTGCGATGACATCGCTCGAAACAGAGCAAATCTTCCATCTAAAATAGCCCTATCATTACAAATAAACCCATAAAAAAGGGAGGATTTTATCCTCCCTTTTCTCAACAGACTCACTGTAAATCATAGCGTCAAAATGATTTTACCTGACACTGCTGACGAGCGTCGCTCAACCATTTCAATCGCTGTTTGAAAGTCCTCTAACGACAGATCATATGCAACGTTTAACTTTATGTCGCTGCTAATAAAGTGTTCTAACATTTCAGCGAACACCGTCTTTCTCCCGCCTTTACCTACCGATTCTTCCCAATACCGCAAAAAGAATGTACTAAAGTCGATGTTGTTGGCCTTCATCGATTCAAAAAACTCAGGCGTATAAGGCGTTAACGACAATGTTCCGTAGTTGATGTATTGGCCGTTTTCTTTCAAGGTACGAATGAGATCCGTGCCAGCCTCACCGCCTATCGCATCCAAAGCGACCGTTGGTTGTGGCAGTTGGCGCGTTTGCAGCTGCGCGTGTAAGTCTTGTTTTGCGTCCAACACTGGAATCGTATCGTACGGATACTTTTCTGGCTTTGAAGTCACAGCAATCAGTGTAAAACCCAGTGAGTGAGCAAGCTGGGCGAATATCTTACCGATCGCTGACCCTGCCGCATTGATGATTACCACATCGCCTTTGTTCAACTTCGCCACTTTAGTGGTGATAACCCACGCGGTTAGCGCGTTGATGTACAACTGACAGGCATAGTCGTTCTCCAAACTCTCAGGTAGCGGAAAAAGATTCTCAGGCGAGGCATCTATGTAGTATTGCCAAGTACCACTCATCGCCACCAACACCTTTTGCCCAACTTGAAGGTCAGTTTGACCAACTGCACTGACTTCCACCACACGCCCAACCGCTTCAAATCCTGGCACGCGAGGTGGTACGTGAACGCGGCGGTATTGCCCAACACCATGAATGGAAAGCAAGTCACTTGGGTTAATGTTTGTAGCTTCGAGTCTCACCCGAACCTTGCCCTGTTCAAGCGGTTTGAGGGGCTCTTTTTCCAACGACAGCGACGTTTTGGGTTGACCAAAACAGAATTGATTCACTCGAGTATTTATCGTTGGTGCCATTGTTATTCATACCATGTAATTGAAATTCAAAAAGGAAGTTTCGCGACTTCTACTCAAAAGCATTAAGTGAAGTCGAAGCTCTGTATTTCTACCTGCGCGATGCGCCGTTCACTCTAAACTGTTGTGGCGTCATATCAAAATAGGCTTTAAATGCTTTGATGTAGGATGAGTCATTTTGATAACCCACTAGGTCTGCAATGGCTTGGATTGGCAACGATTCATCTAACAAAGAAAGCGAGTAAATTAGCCGGATTTGTTGCCGCCAAAGTAGAAATGAAGTGTTGAATTCCTTGGCGAACAGCCGTGATAAAGTACGCTCAGACGCCCCAATTTTCTCCCCCCACTCTTTTAGCGAACAGCTCAACGCTGGCTCGTCAGTCAGTCGCTCGAAAATCAGTTTTAGTCGTCTGTCTTGTGGCAGCAATAACTGAAATGTCTGCACGTTGCGCTTCAAAATTTGATCATGCAGCACCGCCAGCAAATGCAACATTTCTTCGTGGCTTGTCTCACCTTCACACAGTCTGCGGATCTCTTGTAAAAGCTCATTTAAAAACGACGTTAAAGCAATGGTTCTCACTTGTGGCTCGTACGTCGCACCAAACTCAGGGTTGAGGTAAATACCAACAAATATCGTATTGCTTAGAGCAATCGACTCGTGTTGAACACCCGCAGGAACAAATAACGCAGAGGTGTGCGGAACCAAATGCTGATAATGCTCCGTTTGTGTTTGCAATAACCCTTTGATAGGAAAGATGATTTGATGCCAAGTGTGTTGATGCAGCGAATCAATGTGACCTTTTGGCATGTCGATGGTTTTCACTAAAACAGGAGAATGGGGATTCGCGGCCATCATCTCATTGGAGGTGACGACGCCTGACTTCGAATCAATTTGGCGAGTTAGCATTGTTAGTTGTCTTTTCATCCCTACTCCGACACACGTTTACTAGGCTATCATGCTCCGCATCGCGAATGAAGGTAAACACTTTATCTCTCATTCAAATAATAAGGAGGTTATATGAAGAAAATCGGCGTCGTAAAAGCTGTGCTAGCAGGGAAAACCGTCCCTTATGCTCATGGAGCGCAAAGCGCAATCAACAAACAAGTGCTACCTGAGCGCCAGCACGCAACAGAGCTTGGTTTTACCAGTGATGAGCAAGGTGATCCGCGCTTTCACGGTGGCATTCAAAAAGCGCTTCATATTTACCCAAGCGAGCACTACCCAATCTGGCAACAAGAATTAGGCAAAAGACCAATTTTCCAATCCGCCGGCGGCTTTGGCGAAAACATCAGCTCCGAAGGCGTCACCGAATCCACGATTTGCTTGAAAGATAAAATTCGCATCGGCTCAACACTACTGGAAGTGTCGCAAGGTCGTATGCCTTGTTGGAAACTTAACGTACGCTTTGACCAACACGATATGGCGAGAAGACTGCAAGATACGCTTCGAACAGGCTGGTATTTCCGAGTGTTGGAAGAAGGCGATATCGGTGCAGGTGACGAGATTATTCTGTGTGAAAGACCTTATCCAGAATGGCCACTGGCTCGCATCATGGGTGCGGTTTTCACAGGCTGTTTAGATAGAAAAGAACTCACTAAGCTGTCTGAGCTGCCGTTAGTCGAGTCTTGGGGCAAGTTAGTCGAGCGCCGTCTAGAAACCGGCGAAGTTGAAGATTGGGAAATGCGCTTGGTTGGCCCAACTGTGGGTTAACACCCCAAAGTAAAATTTAAGCCACGCTCTGAACCGACTATGCCGTCAAGAGCGTGTTTTTTGTTTTACTTCGCACTCGGGGCTGGGCGTTTCGACTTACCTTGAAACTGCTTAATGCTCTTCTTAGCATGAGTTCGACGGTTGGCTTTTTTATCGCGTGGCGCGCGTTTGCTCTCGCCAGTTGATGGCTTATCCGTTACTGGAAAACCTGCCAGATCTTGCACTGGTAATGCACGTTGAGTCAGGTGACGAATCGCGTTTAGTGCGTCCATTTCACCATGACAAACCAATGACACCGCCACACCTTGCTCGCCAGCGCGAGCGGTACGCCCTACTCGGTGAACATAAGTTTCTGCATGCATTGGCAGTTCAAAGTTGATCACTACAGGCAATTGCTCAATGTGAATGCCGCGCGCTAGTAGATCGGTGGCAATCAACACCTGAATTTGCCCAGATTTAAACTGCGCCAATGCTTCTTCTCGCTCATCTTGACTCTTATTGCCATGCAGCGCATTGGTTGAGATGCCCGCTTTGTTTAGCTTCTTCGCTAAGCCATCGGCGTTCTCTTTCGCACCAATAAAGACTAACGCCTGAGTCCACGCGTTTTTTTGAATCAGTTCAATCAATGCCTTGGTTTTACTGCCTTTATTGACCATGTACAACGTTTCAACGATGTCTTGATTCGTGCTGTTTTCTTGATGCGCTGCAACTTGCTTTGGTGCCTGCATAAGCAGCTTCGCTTTACCCTTCAAATCATCTGAAAACGTCGCCGAGAACATTGCGGTTTGACGCTGGTTTGAAATCAGCCCCGCAATATTTTGCACGTCAGGCCAAAAGCCCATATTCAACAGACGATCGGCCTCATCCAACACTAGGTAATGGATATTGCTTAAGTCTAAACCGTTGTTTGCCAGATCAACCAAACGACCTGTCGTCGCGACAAGGATATGAGGATTTGTCGCTAGCGCCTGCTGTTGTTGCTCTTTATCAACGCCGCCACACAAACACACTGCGTTGAGTTCAAGAACTTGACCAACTTGGTTAATTGCTTCACTCACTTGCATTGCCAGCTCACGAGTTGGCACAAGAATCAGCGCTTTTTGCTCTGGATTGACACCCAGCTTTTCCAACAAAGGCAAACCATAAGCAAGGGTTTTGCCGCTGCCTGTATTTGCCAAAGCCAATAGATCTTGACCAGCCAACAGCTCAGGAATGGCCAACGCTTGAATATCGGTCGGTTTCTTGAAGTCTTTTGGCAGTGCGTGAATCAGCTCAGAACTCAATGAGAGAGTAGAAAATGGCATTAACGAAAACCTTGTGCTTTGGGTTGAAGAAGCAATAAAAATAATGAAGATGCGGTAAAACGCAGGCGCGGACTTTACCACAATCTGCTAGGTGAACCATCCTATTTTAGGCGCTTAAACCAAGCGGCGCCTATGCAAATCGTCAGAAAACTAAAAAGCGCAAAAAAGCCGTTAGTCTGTACTGCCACAGAGCTAACGGCTAAAAACCCTTGAAGAGAACGCTTCGTCAGCCTTTCACTGCGGCTGAAAAGAAATGTGCAGTTTATTAAAGTACAGCTTTACGATTCGGTAAGAACACTTCACCCAACATACAACGAACCGAGCCACCACCAATAGATTCTATGGTAGAAACGTCGAATGGCAGCAATTTACCGTGCGTTGCCAATTGGTTTCTTTGTGCTGGTGAGAATGCATCGTACGCCGATTGCGACATCGCAATCACCTTGTCGCCGTTGATCGTTTCCAGTTGCAGAATGTTACCGCAGAACTGGTTCATCTGCTCCAGCGAAATTGAGATGACTTGCTTGTCTTTGGCGAGTGACTTCATTACAAAACGACGCTCAAATTCTGGGATCACTTCGTCACAAATCACGCAAAACTGTTCGCCAACCGCCATCATCACATTGGTGTGATAAATCGGCGCACCAGACGGCAAACGAGTTTGGAAAGAAATCACTCGTTCATAGCCAATACGATCGGCGTAATCTTCTAAAACCAGACGATCACAACGTTGTGAGAGTGCGGCATAGACCTTTTTATTTAGGTGGTCAAACACCATCACACCCGTGCTTTCTAAATACGCTTTCTCGTCAAGATATTCAGTTAGACTGCTGCGTCGATGAACCTCTCGCCCTGCTTGCGCTAGTGCTGCCACAAGCGCATCGGGACGTACTTCTTTTTGACGGTTTTCACAGGCCATTGGAAAAGTGTACAACGTGCCATCTGGCGTAGTGCTAAACCAGTTGTTTGGAAATACCGCGTCTGGCGTCGCAACATCTGAAGTTGGATAATCAAACTCAACAACTTGAACGCCCTCTTGACGCAGCGTTGCAACCATACTCGCGAACTCGGCCATTACTCGACGTGAGACTTCTTCTTGGCTGAGTGACACTTTATGTTGGAACTCATTATCTTGTGCAGTTTCTTCATTAAAACGAAACTCTTTCGGTGGCACCATCACTACGCAGTTTGCGGTTTGGCGCTGAGCACTTTGCGTGCTTTCTTCTTTCCCATTAGCAAATTGGGTCACTGATTCGTGTAATAGCATCCAATACATTCCTTATCACTAGAATGAGGAGATTGTAAATTTATTGTTAACTTCAGTTTTGCTGTTTTGACAATTAATTTAATTGCACAAAAGTAATTTTTGCTGCATTAAGTTCATTTATCCTTAAATTTTATTGTCACTTTGCAGGTTTAAGCTTTTATGGCACCACGATGAACATGATAAGAATTCATCATAAGAATCAGAACCATAGACAATCACACTCATAACCAACTAGTTACATTTAAGACACAATCGGTTAGACTATTTTTTCGCCCCTCTCGTCAATCGGTCTGCTTTATCGAGGAGCAGGCAAAAAACTCTCATACACGCGGTTTCGTCCAAAGCAGCGTGAATCGATGGATTTAGCCACCCCAAATGGCACTGTTTTAACTTTAGGATGAGTTATGTTTAAACGATTTGAAGGCTTTACAGAGCCGTTCCCCAAATCTACACCGGATCAGCCTCCTTCAGGGATGTTCGCTTTTCTGCGTTATTACACTCGTGGTTATGAAAAGCCTTTGATCATCATGTCTTTGATGGCCACAATTGTGGCTGTTGTTGAGGTAATGTTGTTTGGCGCCATGGGACAATTGGTTGATTGGTTGTCTACCAGCAATCCAGAAACGTTCTTACAAGACAACAAATCGGATTTGATTTTCTACGGAGCCTTATTGCTGGTTGTCATGCCTATATTGGTGATCTTGTACTCGTTGCTCGTTCATCAAACGTTATTGGGCAACTACCCAATGTCTATCCGCTGGCTTGCACACCGGTATTTGCTCAATCAAAGCTTGAACTTCTATCAAGATGATTTTGCAGGTCGAGTCGCAACGAAAGTCATGCAAACCTCATTAGCTGTGCGCGAAACCGTAATGAAAGCTATGGATGTGTTTGTTTACGTTACGGTTTACTTCACCAGCATGATCATTATGTTAGCGACGGCGGACTGGCGTTTGATGATCCCAATGATCGTCTGGTTACTCGCTTACATCGCTATCCAAATCTATTTTGTCCCTAAGCTCAAAGACGTCGCTTCAGCGCAGGCCGATGCACGTTCGACAATGACAGGGCGCATCGTCGACAGTTATACCAATATTCAAACCGTCAAACTGTTTTCTCATAGCCAGCGCGAAACCCAATATGCCGAGCAAGGCATGAAAGGATTTTTGAATACGGTCTATCGTCAAATGCGCCTAGTGACCGGCTTCGACGTCGCTGTAGAGATCTCAAACTATATTTTGGTATTTTCCGTTGCTGCTTTATCGATTTACCTGTGGTTGGATAGTGCCATTAGCGTTGGCGCGATTGCGATTGCTGTTAGTCTTGCATTGCGCGTAAATGGTATGTCGATGTGGATAATGTGGGAAGTTGGCGCCCTCTTTGAAAACATGGGAACCGTTGTTGATGGAATGAAAACGCTCTCTAAGCCTATTGATATTAAAGATAAACCAGGTGCAAAAGACTTGGTTGTCACTGAAGGAGGCATTCACTTTGATAACGTCAGCTTCCATTACGGTGAGAACAAAGGCGTAATTAGCCATCTCGATCTCAACATCAAACCAGGAGAGAAAGTCGGCTTGGTTGGGCGCTCCGGCGCCGGAAAATCAACTCTGGTGAACTTGTTACTTCGTTTCCACGATGTCGAAGACGGCAGCATTAAGATCGATGGACAGAACATCTCAGAAGTCACACAAGACTCTTTGCGTTCAAAGATCGGTATGGTGACCCAAGATACTTCTCTGCTACACCGTTCAATTCGAGACAATATTTTGTATGGCAATCCAGATGCGACAGAAGAAGATTTGCTGAAAGCCACTAAGCAAGCGCATGCCCATGAGTTTATCGAAACTCTGACCGACCCATTTGGTAATGCCGGATACGATGCGCAAGTTGGTGAACGTGGTGTAAAACTGTCTGGCGGCCAACGTCAGCGTATCGCAATATCTCGTGTGCTACTCAAAGACGCACCATTGCTGGTACTGGATGAAGCCACATCGGCTCTGGATTCAGAAGTCGAAGCAGCGATTCAGGAAAGCTTGAATGAATTAATGCAAGGGAAAACGGTTATTGCTATCGCTCACCGATTATCGACCATCGCACAAATGGATCGCCTCATCGTGCTAGATAAAGGCAGCATCGTTGAACAAGGTTCTCATCAAGAACTCATTGCGAATAACGGCATTTACGCCCAGCTTTGGGCGCATCAAACTGGCGGATTTATCGCTGAAGAACTAGACAATCAACACGCTTCTTAACGAGTGATAAGCTCAATAAAAACGGCGCTTTAAGCGCCGTTTTTTATTTAAATCCATGGCTAGATGCTCATATAGCCATTGTGGTTTCTCATATATGAAACACTCTCCATGATAAAGCTCACACTTTTTCTGCTAATATACCGCCTCGTTGCGTATCCATTGCAATGAACACAATACAGAGTATTGAGCCGTCTTCATTTGTCATTTCACTTTTTGAGAAACAGCTATACTCAATAGATGGCTTAGTTATTATATTAACAATAAGGTAATTAGCTTATGTGTAAATGTGGTTCAATGCAGATCGTACAACTCAAACCAAGTTGGGCTGACAAGCTATTTGGCTACTCAGAAAGATGGAAATGCCAACTTTGTTGTAAGATCTACCGCATCTAAAATTAAAAATAGAATCTTAGTTTTTCTAAGAAAAAGCAGTGGCCCGACAATGATTGTCGGGTTTTGTTTTTCCGAGCATTCATTTTTTTCCCTTCGCTACAAGACTACTCATCACGGCAAAACCTAGCATCTTAATGTGACTTAGGTATAGAATCAGGCCCACTTATTCTTTCCGATATTCATATATAACTGGTCACTATGAACAAAAGTTTGCTAACGAATGTCCTCGCTATCGCTTTGATGGCTGGAGGTCATCAATTACAAAACGACTATCTTTGGTATGCAGGGCTGTTTGCGTTCTCAGGCGCCATCACCAACTGGCTTGCCATCCATATGCTGTTTGAGAAAGTGCCTGGATTATACGGTTCTGGCGTGATCCCCGCGCGATTTGAAGAGTTTAAACTGGCTATCAAAAACCTGATGATGGAACAGTTTTTTACTGAAGCGAACATTGACCGATTCTTGAATAAAGAAATGGCGGGCGGTGTGAACATCGATCTTCAACCAGTAATTGAGAAAGTAGATTTAAATCCAGCATTTGATTCCCTAGTGGAAGTAATTGAAGGCTCTCAGTTTGGTGGCATGCTAGCGATGTTTGGCGGCTCGGAAGCGCTACAACCCATGCGCCAACCTTTCGTCGAAAAGATGCAAGAATCCATCATTGAGTTGAGCAAGAGCGATAACATCAAAGAAGCACTGAAAGAGCAATTCGAATCTCCTGCAATGATGGATGAGATAAAGCAGAACATTGAAGGTATCATCGATCAACGTTTAAGCGAATTAACACCGGCATTAGTTAAAGAAATGGTGCAAAAGATGATCAAAGAACACCTTGGCTGGCTAGTCGTTTGGGGCGGTGTTTTTGGTGGTTTAATTGGCGTTATCAGTACCTTTATCGGGGCATAATCGCTCACCGATTTATTAAAAAAGGAGCTTCGGCTCCTTTTTTAATCGAGAAAAAGTAATATACCAAGCCACGTTAAATAAGGAGGCTCAACACATGCCTCGCCTAACCAAGGAGCTCGGGATTAACACCAAATCCCGTTTTATGTTCTTCTATGACCACTTCACTACGAGTTTGAATCACGCCCGGAAGCGTGCCTAACTTACTCGACATAAACTCCTGATACGCTTTCATGCTCTTAACACGAACTTTTATCATGGTATCGAAATCTCCAGAGAGCGAGTAGCACTCTTCAATTTCAGGCATCAATTCCACCGCTTTCGCAAACTTTTCAAAAATAGAAAAACTGGTTTGGTCTAAACGAATATGGATGAATACTTGCACATCCAGCCCCAACTTTTCCGCATTCAACTCTGCATGGTAACCATTGATATACCCTTCTTTTTCTAGCCGCTTTACACGGTCAGAACATGGGGAAGTCGTTAAGTTAATCAGCTTTGCTAGTTCTACAACCGGAATTCTGCCTCTCGAATGAAGCACTCTCAAAATATGTAAATCAATCCGGTCCAATTGATAACTCATTAACCCGCTTCCTTGTAACCACTTAGAAAGCATCACATTAATCGTTGCTCAAACAATTGCAAACCATCAAATGCACAGCATGTGAAATTCAGCAGAGAATAACCAGAAAACAACGAAGGAGGGAAAGAGCTATGATTATTGCCGCTCACTTAGTAACCGTGATATGAAGAGAAAAAGCAACCTAGCGGCTCCCGCGGAGTCGCAAATTTGAAAGCGCATGACACGCCTGTATAGATATGTCGTTCGGGCAACACTGCCCTATTTAGCCATTAATCATGGCTATCACTCAGAATTAGAGTGCGGCCGATGTATGCCGTGTAGGATGTGGAACAACCTCTCCAATTGCACGATGATTACAACAACGGCAGTAGTATTGAGGCTCCATCTCGTAATAATGTTCACCTGATACAAATTTCGCCATCAGCTGTGTAAAACTCACCATTTTGCCTGTTAACGAGTCAACAGACTGAGGCTCGCAACGCTTCATAATCACTTTATGTTGCGTTGATTTTCTACAAGCTGCGCAATATATATCCGGCATTTCTCTTCTCCCTACTTTTTCGTCCTACTGACAATTGACATATTTTGTTCAAAATAATTCCACAATTAAAAAGCTCCTTTAATTTTTTGTGCCCTATCTTCAAAAAATTGAACGAAAGTATCAAAAAACTGAGACATTGGTCAGACCTCAACTTTTGTACCATCAATATGAGCAAACGTGCTTATGTGTGTAATAATACGACACATTACACATAAGCAATTGTTCGGGCTTATTATTTAGTAAGGCGCATGACAACTACACGCCTGGCTAGATCGAGCTTTCGAGACGCCTTGTTATCTCGATTTACCCCGCAAACCAGTTGCTAGCAGCTATAGCCGTCTCATCAAGGAAGAAATGCATGACGATACAACCGATTCTCACTACCGAAAGACTCGTCCTCCGGCCATTCAATATCGATGACTGCCAACCAGTGGCTTTACTCGCTGGAGATAAGCGAATTGCCGACATGACAGCAAACATCCCTCATCCTTATGAGCGACCGATGGCGCAAGCATGGATAGATAGGCACGATCCGATGTATCAGCAGCATCAAGGCGTGGCGTACGCTATTACCTTGCGAAACACTGGGGAGTTACTTGGTGCAGTGAGTTTACCGCGTATCGAAGAGGGCTACGGTACATTAGGCTACTGGGTTGGCGTGCCACATTGGGGGAAAGGCTATGCATTCGAGGCCTCCAAAGCCTTACTCGAATTTGCTCGAATGCACTTTGAGTTAAACGGAATAACCGTGATGCATTTGGTGGACAATCAGCGTTCTAAATCGGTGATCCAAAAACTAAATATCCCTTACATCGGTGACAAAACATTGCGCATGCAAGGCAAAGAACGAAAGGTTTGTGTCTACCAACTCACGTTCGTCGCTTCTGAATAAAGTCGAGGAATATGTCGGATGATCATCCATGAAACTTCACAAAATCTGCCCAAGAACAACCCTTTCTTGCTAGGAACTGTATTGTTGTCGCTGTTCTATTTTTCCTACCTAGCAGACAAGATCGTCGAGTTTGGACTCGTAGCACTCACAATAATAGGATTGAAACTGCTCTCAACGTACTTCACGCGCCGCGCGTTCAATCCTAAAACGCTAGATATCGATGCAAGCACCAACACCTTGAAGTACCGCCAGGGCTCAACGGTTTACTTCCGTCTACCTCTTGATGACATTGTCAAAGTCCAAATACAGAAAGAGTTCTTCTCTAGCAAAAGTTTGATGCTCTACACAGTCAACGACGCTTACCAAGTGCCGAATTCAGACAATTTCGATTCTCTACAGTTAAAGGATTTAATGAAACAACTTGAAGAGAGAATTGATGATCAATCTCGCTAAAACGAAAAGAGAAGACATTCTAGAATGTTGCCAATTTGGTCTCTAAATAGAAAGACAAAAAAGCCAGCAATAACGCTGGCTTTTCTCTGTATTAGTCTTGTGCGACTTTCACGCGAATTTTGCTTTTTTCTACGTTCGTCAAATTCAGTGCTTCAAGAGCAGAAATGGCTTCTGCTTCGTCCGGCATGATGACAAAACCGAAGCCTTTCGACAAACCCGTGTCTTGATCAAGCACTAGCGAACACAGTTCTACTTTGCCGTACGCTGAGAATAATTTGCGGATATCTTGCTCGGTCATGTGACGAGCCAAGTTTCTTACTAAAAGTTTCATAATGAACCTAGTTGGTTTGATAACGGTTCGATTCTCTCAGTTTCTCTCTGGCAAACCAAGTGAATAATATGACGGCGTTGACTAGATCATTCTAAGTACATCTGTTTAAATGATTTTCCGTTCATTTTTCACCCATAGGAGAGTCGGCATGGAAACGAAACGTCTCAAACTCATCCCTGCTTGTTTAGAACGAGCCGAAGAGGCGCATCAAGCTGTCGTTCGCAGCCAAAAAACTCTCGAAGTCTATCTGCCGTGGGTGCCTCATGTGCTGACATTAGAAGCGATGATAGAAGGGACAGAGAAAGCCATCGCAAACTTTGAAAACTTCGAAGAAGAGCTGCGTTACTACATGATTGAAAAGGAAAGCGATCGCTTACTGGGTGCGGTCGGCCTGATGATTCGAGATCCCGACGTACCGTCCTTTGAGATAGGTTATTGGTTAGATAATGCTGCCGTTGGCAATGGTTATGTTGCCGAGGCTGTGCTCGAAGTTGAGCGCTATGCGTTTGATGACTTGGGCGCAAAGAGAATCGCAATTCATGCTGATAGCACCAACCAAAAGAGCAGGGCTGTAGCCGAGCGCTGTGGTTATGAGTTCGAAGGAGAGCTCAGAAACGAACGTCTGACTACATCGGGAGAGCTGAGTAACACCGTTATTTACGCCAAAATTCGTCGCGACTAACACTCCAATCTAACCGAGCAATGCTAAGCTCTGATCTCAAGCTACCGCCACTAACGTTAATTAAGTTTCAGATAAAACAAAGCCCGCTAAAATAGCGGGCTTTGTGTTCATATACGGGAAGTTACTAGTCTAGTTCAACCAGTTTTTTCTCGAACGACTGGTGTTGGTCTAACACGTCTTGCGCAGCACCGCCCGTTGCTTTACTTACCACAATGATGGCAAGCGTAGAGAAGATGATGCCCGGTACGATTTCGTACACATCAAACCAACCGCCAGTTAGCTGCTTCCAAACTACGATAGTGATACCACCAACAAGAATACCTGCTAACGCGCCGTTACGGTTCATACCGCTCCAGTAAAGGCTAAGTACAACCGCAGGACCAAATGCCGCACCAAAACCAGCCCAAGCGTAAGATACAAGACCAAGTACTGAGCTATCAGGCGTCATCGCTAGGAATAGCGCAACAAGCGAAATAACGATAACACCGATACGACCAATCATTACGATTTCTTCAGAAGACGCTTCTGGCTTGAATACTTGCTTGTAGAAGTCTTCTGCAAGCGCTGAAGATGAAACAAGGAGCTGTGAGTCAGCGGTACTCATTACCGCCGCTAGGATTGCTGCTAACAACATACCCGCAACGACAGGATGGAATACTGCGTTAACCAATAGCATGAAGATCTTCTCACCGTCCTCTAGTTGAGTACCCGGATGACCCGTAACCCAAACCAGACCAACAAGACCAACAAGCATTGCACCAACCATAGATAGTGCCGTCCAAATCACTGCGATACGACGTGCAGTCGTTAGATCTTTGTTTGAACGAGACGCTTTAAAACGCGCTAGGATGTGTGGCTGACCAAAGTAACCAAGGCCCCACGCCGCTAGAGAGATAATGGCAATCGCAGACAATGGTTCGCCTTTCGCGTCATTCCATAGCGTTGCAAGTTCTGGGTTGATGTCATGTAGATCAGAACTTAGCTGACCTAAACCACCGTCCATTACCGCTATAGGAACAATCATTAGCGCAGCCGCCATTAGCAGACCTTGCACTAAGTCAGTCCAAGATACCGCTAGGAAACCACCGAATAGTGTGTAAGAAACGACACACACCGTACCGATGATAACAGCGTAGGTATAATCTAGACCGAATACCGTCTCAAACAGTTTGCCCCCTGCGACCAAACCTGAGCTGGTGTAGAAAAGGAAAAATAGAAGAATGAAAAACGCAGAGATTGTCTGAATCAGTTTCGACTTATCGTTGAAGCGACGTGACAGGAACTCTGGCAACGTTAGCGCGTCAGTTTGGATACTGTAGGTACGGAGGCGTTTTGCACTGATGAGCCAGTTTGCCCATGTACCAAGAAGTAGACCGCCGGCTAACCAGAAGGCCTCGATACCCGCAGCGTACGCATAGCCAGGCAAGCCTAGCAGCAGCCAACCACTCATGTCTGAAGCACCTGCAGATAATGCAGCAGGCCACGGACCTAGGCTACGGCCACCTAGGAAGTAGTCAGATGAATTGGAAGTCCTCTTATACGCGTAAACGCCAATAGCAACCATAATCAGTAAATACGCCACAAAAGTGGACGTGATAGCAAAGCTATTTTCTATCATTAGATAGTCCTCGTTATAATTATTTCCTTCCTTGCCTGCCCTGATATTTTACCGTCTCAGCAATACATCAGAGTATAAAAAACCAATCTGGACCGGCTCTCAGTCCAGTTACTCCAGATTGGCATTACAAGTCAGGTTAGTGAGTTTCGTTCCCCAACTCGAGTAGAGTTGCGTTACCACCCACCGCGGTAATATTTATCGTTCGAGTGCGCTCAGTAATGAAGCGCAACGAGAGATGAGGATCATGAGCCAATTTCGGTGACTCTAAATCCGTTTCAGAAACTAAGCCGACGATTGCACCGTCACGCTTAGCTAGTTGAAGATTGAGCGCATGCTCAACCTGTGAACGCCCAACATAACCCACACTACGTACATCGCTCTCAAGCAACGGGGCAGACGCATCGTACGCAACAACCTGGACTAAGTTAGATGGGAAGTTTGCCAACGCTACAGCTTGCTTAACCAATTGGTTTAGCTCTGCATTGTCACTGCAAACGACCACACTGTTGCCGGCAATTAAGGCACAGGTGATCATCGCAAAAGCACTGTATAACGCATTATCAGCAGGCTCGATGTTGTTTTCACAAATCACCAAAGCCACACCGCGTCCTGCGGCATACAGTTCGTTAGTTTCCCCTGTAGGGCCAACTAACTGGTGAGTTTCTGCAAGAAGAGCTGATGCTTGTTGCAAGTGGTAAGAAACCACTTTGGCAACGGTAGACTGCTGCCCTTCTAGTGCAGATTTAAATGCCAGAACATGCTCGCATTTGTAATCAAAATCAGTCAGATTCCACTGCTCCCACGCAGAGAATGCATCTTTAAAATAGGTGATCTGATGAACCATAATGCGACTCCTTATGCGTTTTCTGCTTGAGCAAGAAGATGTTGAGTAAATCGGAATAGGTAGTGTGGACCACCAGCTTTCGGGCCAGTACCTGACAAGCCTTGACCACCAAACGGCTGTACACCAACCACAGCGCCAACTTGGTCTCGGTTGATGTAGCAGTTACCTACTCGTGCATGTTTCTCAATCCAACGGTACGTGGTTTCGTTACGGCTATGGATACCCATCGTCAAGCCAAAACCCGTTTTGTTGATCTGCGCAACCACGTTCGGTAATTCAGACGCTTTAAAGCGAATAATGTGCAAGATTGGACCAAATTGTTCTTCTTTCAGCACATCGATGCCCGAGATTTCAAACGCACTTGGTGAGACAAAGTCACCATGCTGGCACGATTCATCCAGCTGTAGCTGAGCGACTTTAGTCTGTGTTTTGCTCATTTGCTCAAGGTGAGCGAGGAGTTTTTGTTTTGCATTGCTGTCGATAACCGGACCAACATCTGTTTTGTGTAGGTAAGGTAAACCAACATGCAGTTCATTCATCGCACCCTGAATCAGGTTGATCATACGGTCTGCTACATCTTCTTGTACAAATAGAACACGAAGGGCAGAACAACGCTGACCAGCAGATGCAAACGCCGAACGAATCACATCACGCACCACCTGCTCTGGCAATGCAGTACTGTCCACAATCATTGCGTTTTGGCCACCTGTTTCCGCAATAAACGGAACTGGTTTCGCGCTGCGCTCCGCGAGCGTGACGTTAATGCGTTGCGCCGTTGCCGTTGAGCCAGTGAATGCCACACCAGCAATAGCATCATGAGAAGTCAGTGCATGACCGATCTCAGCGCCGCGACCAGTAAGTAACTGAATCACACCAGCAGGGAAACCCGCATCAAGCATTAATTCAATAGCACGAGCGGCAATTAAGCTTGTTTGCTCAGCAGGTTTTGCAACCACAGTGTTACCTGCAATCAGTGCTGCCGTTACCTGACCAAGGAAGATAGCCAACGGGAAGTTCCAAGGGCTGATACACACAAACACACCAAGACCTTCACGGCTAGAAATGCGTTTCACACCGTCAAAGCCTTCTAGCTCAAATGGCTGTAGGTTTTGCGCTTGTTTCGCGTAATAACGACAGAAATCCACTGCTTCACGAACTTCATCAATACTATCGTGAATCGTCTTGCCCGCTTCTTTGTGACAAATCGCCACCAGCTCAGCCAAATTTTCTTCCATTAAGTCAGCAAGCTTTTCTAAACAAGCCGCTTTTTGCTCAACAGGAACGGTTTTCCAATCAGAGAAAGCAGTTTGCGCCGCATCAATTGCAGCGGAAACATGATCAAGTGTTGCAAATGCCACTTTGCCGACTTCAATTCGGCGATCGTACGGTGCGGTGATGATCTCAGCCGCATTTTCCTTGATCATGCTTTCGGCAAAACGCTCACCATTGATCATCGGGCCTGCAACCCACTGATTGTCCATGAAGCTTTCTACCTGCGCTTCAAATGGCTTCGCCTCACTGTCGATATCAATGTTGACGCCATATGAGTTCTTACGCTCAGGGAAAATATCGGCAGGCAATGGAATTTTGTCGTTGTGTATCGTGTCAAAACCCGTCAACACATCCACAGGGTGATGGGTCAACTCATAAATCGGACAACGCGCATCAACTAGACGGTGTACAAACGAGCTGTTCGCACCATTTTCAAGCAAACGACGAACCAAGTACGGAAGAAGATCAGCATGGCTACCGACAGGAGCATAAATACGTACTGGCTGACCGTACATTTTCATAACATGGTTATACAGTGAATCACCCATACCATGCAGGCGCTGGAACTCGTATTCTTTGTGCTCCGCCATGACAGCAATTGCCGTCACCGTGTGAGCATTGTGGCTTGCAAATTGTGGGTAGATATTACCGCGAACACCTTCGCTAAGTAGGAAACGAGCACAAGCTAGGTATGCAACGTCCGTCGCTTCTTTGCGAGTGTATACTGGGTAATTTGCATAACCCGCTTGTTGAGACCACTTGATTTCGCTGTCCCAGTACGCGCCTTTAACCAAACGCAGAGGAATAACGTCACCTTGTTCTTTTGCGAGTGCATTTAGCCACACCAAGACTGGTAGCGCACGTTTTGAGTAGGCTTGAATAACCAAACCAAACTTGCCCCAACCCTTCACAAGATCGCTACGGTATACTTTCTCAAATAGCTTCAGGGAAAGCTCAAGGCGATCCGCTTCTTCTGCATCGATTGTGATTGCAACGTCGACTTCAATTGCACGTTTCAATAGCTGCATTAGTGAGTCATACAACTCTGTCATTACACGTTCTTCATTTGCGACTTCGTAGCGCGGGTGTAATGCAGAAAGCTTGATGGAAATCGAAGGCGCAGGGCTGGTGTCGTTACCGTAAGTCTCGCGACCCACCGCTTCGATCGCCATTAGGTAATCTTTGAAGTACTTGTTCGCGTCCGCTGTAGTTAACGCCGCCTCACCCAACATATCAAACGAGTAGGTGAAACCTTTGTCGCGCATTGGACGACCGTTCTTCTGCGCTTCTTCGATCGTACGACCACGAACAAACTGGTGACCCATGATCTTCATTGCCTGATACATGGCTTTACGAATCACAGGCTCAGAGAATTTATTTACCAGACGGTTTACAGCCTGACCTGGGCTCTGGGTGCCTTGCTCACCAAGACCAACCACTTTACCTGTTAGCATGAGGCCCCATGTTGATGCGTTAACAAACACAGAGTCAGAGTTCTTCAGGTGAGATTTCCAGTCTGCGACACTCAACTTATCTTTAATCAAAGAATCTGCTGTCGCGGCATCTGGGATGCGCATTAATGCTTCTGCAAGACACATCAGCAAGATACCTTCTTGAGTATCTAAGCTGTATTCCAGCAATAAAGCATCAATCATCTGGATTGACTTCTTATCGGCACGAATGGCTTCGATAAGGTGGGTCGTTTGGGTAGTGATCGCCGATTTTTCATCCTCTGTCGGCGTCGCTAGTGGCAATAGTTGCTCTAGCCATTGAGACTCGTCCACCATATATAATGGCGAGATCAGTGACCACAACTTATCAAGCGGCTGCCCGATAAATTCCGGTGTCAACACGTTCGTAGCTGTAAACATGTGTGTTCCTCAATCTCACTCCTCGAAAACCGCTTCGAGGATTATCAATGGCTGGCAGTGTATTTTGAGGCCGATAAGAATACTTGTCAAAAACTACGACATTTTTGCCAAAAACTCGCTTTTATAACAAAACATCCACATAGTCACATTCAAATAGGTAATATTTTGTGTTGTAAATTTTAATTTTTTCATTGCATTCACAACAAAATATCAAGAATATCAATAAGATTTTTGTGAAGAGCTCGTTCTAAGAGAAAATGTAGGATCAAGTGGCATATCAACCACTGCAAAGAACAGAGAATTTAAAAAAACGAGAGATAGGTCACATGAATAAAACATAAAAAAACCATGCATAGTGCATGGCTTTATTCTGATTGATGATTATTTGACCTAAAAAAACGCGTTGTTATCCAACTTGTTTTTTATAACGGGAAGGTGATATTCCCTGTAAGCGAGTAAAAGTATGAGTAAAAGTACTCTGGCTTGAGAAGCCAGTAAACTCGGCAATTTGCCCTAAAGAAAGGTGCCCTTGCTCGATTAATTCACGAGCCATGTCGATACGCTTTCCGAGAACATATTGATGAGGTGTAATCCCCATCTGCTCTTTAAACAAGCAATGGAACTGACTTTCCCCAAGAAACACTCGCCCGGCCAATTGAGCCACACTAATCTTATGACTCAGGTGCTGCTCAATGTAACGATCAATCGCCTCCAAATCAAAGCGCGACTCTTTTCGACTGGTCTCAAATGCCGAGATATGGCGCTGCATTAATGCAATCACAGTGTCGTTACACGCACGACTTAACAGCAGGTCATCCGGATGGTTTCGCATTTCCTGAACCAACATCTGTATCAGCTTCTGAATTTGACTATCTAACTGGAAGTAGACATGGTCTCTCTCCAGGTTATTGATTTTTTCAAGCATTTCAGGATCATCATTTGTCGGTTTGGGCATATTCAGCACCAAAATATCCGATTGATTGATGACGCCACCGAAAGCATGATCAGAGCATGCGGTAACCACACAACCTTGACCAGGGCCGACAAGATTACCTCGCCCGCGCACTTCAAATTCGGCTTGCCCTTTTAAACCAATCACGATCTGCGTATAAGAATGATCGTGGCAATCCATATAAGACGGAAGTGTGATCAGCTCCGCCGGCTTTGGCAGAATAATCTCTTGATATGAAAGGATTTTTTGGTTATCTGAATCACTCATTTTAAACAGTCGTCTTTACACGGTCAGCTTACGTCTTCGCATCATATACCTTCTTTGTTGGGTTGCAACTTTTACCCAACTCAATCGACAAGATCAAATCAGCATGCTCAAGTTCATTTACATGATCATAGTTCCGGAACGATGATCATGCGAGGTTAATTTACGGTCAGTGAGCAACCAATTTTATTAACAAAAACGGATAGATAGGCAACACCTTACGTATACATAATCAATCAATGTAAAGATCCTTATTACCGAACAATCTGTTATTTTGTAAAACACCGTGCTCCATATTAGATAACTCGTCCCTGAAACGGATCGAAACCCACTCTTAAACTCAACATAGAGGGATTTCCCCCCTTACTAATATGCTTCTGATTCAATACATTAGTTATCGAGCTTTAAGATGCATACGATCTAAAGCTCTCGGTATCTCATTGATACCTCTAACTTACTTAGCAGACCCTCGCTAGGTAATTTAGAACCTCTTCTACACGTCGACAAGATTATATCTTGTGTTGCCAGCCCGTCTTCAGGCTGGCTTTTTTTTTCGCTTCTCAACAATGAAAACAATGGCATAAGCTGATATCATAGCGTTTGTCTCACTGTCCCTCTCATATGCTTAGGTGCTGCTCTTTCGCTCACAAGTGATATGAACGTCAACCACATTACAACTGAGTTGTAGGAAGCATGATCAAGGACGATACGAGTTGTAAGCCGAACATTGGCGGACATCCGTGAGCGCACATATCTGTAATGAAACAGACCATTTTCCCAATTAAACTCTTCGTTCCATTTCGTCGTTGTCTATGACTACCTGACGAAAACATCGAACACCACGAATTTAATTGGATTGAGCGCCAATCAACGAACGTGTTCTAGCAACGTAACTGCCTACTTGGCAACATCAATACGAGCCATGTAACACGGACGTCTCTGTATTGGTAAAAGCAGTATGTAGTGAGTCCTTTTGTGAATATTTCAGTCGATACCATAGAACAATCCCTCCTTAAACAGCTACCAGGTTGTTGGGGATGCAAAGATAAAGATTCGGTATTCCTATACGTAAACCAGGAATACGCAGAACTGTTAGGGCACACGTCGCCCGAGGAGTGCTTGGGTAAAACTGATTTTGATATGGCCAGCCCAACCACTGAATGCGCGCAAGAATTTCAACGCCAAGATAAACACGTTCTCGAAACTGGCGAGTCACTAAAAATTCTGGATATCCACCCTTATCCAGATGGCCGCTGGCGAGCACATATATTTACTAAAACACCGTGGCGAGATGACAAAGGCGACATCGTAGGCACCATTTTCTACGGAAGGGAACTCACCGACACCGCCGTGATTGAAGTCGGGTATTGGGTTTGTCGTGCAATCAGTACCAACCCAAATCAACAATCCATCTTTCGTTTTTCTGACTTACAACCAAAACCAGAGAAGCTCACATGCCGCGAGCAAGAAACGCTTTTCCTCTTGCTCTATGGCAAAAAGCCTCAATTTATCTCTCAGGTCATGGGCATATCAACAAAAACCGTTGAAGGTCACGTCGCACGCTTACGTAATAAGTTTGCAGCGAACAGCAAGAACGAACTAATAGATAAAGCAATGGAAGCAGGCTACGGCTCTGTTGTACCCAAAACGCTGCTTAAGCATCAATTATCGGTTGTGTTGAATGGAGAGCGATAATTCGCATCGCTTCTACCTACAAAAACACCGCCCCAATTCGGCGGTGTTTGTTTATTCATGAGGGACCATAAGCCTATGGCGCTAAACGATCAATGTCCCAACTTCCATCATGCTGGGAGAAAAGAAAACGATCGTGAAGGCGATGTTCGCCACCTTGCCAAAATTCGATGCTCTTTGGTTTTACGCGAAAGCCACCCCAAAAGGTTGGTACTGGTATTTCACCCTTAGCAAACTTCTGTTTTAGCTCTAAAAACTTACCTTCCAACACATCTCTGGCAGAAATACGGCTACTTTGTTTGCTCGCGATTGCGGCCAACTGGCTCTCTTTAGGACGAGAAGTAAAGTATTTCATATTCTCTACGGCGGTAAGCTTTTCAGCCACACCAGTAATATGAACTTGGCGCTCTAACGGATGCCAAGGGAAGTGCAAACTAATATTGCTGTTATGCTCTAGCTGCTGGGCCTTGCGACTGCCTAGGTTGGTGTAAAACACAAAACCATCTTTGTCGACGTTTTTCAATAGAACAATGCGTTGAAACGGCATGCCATTTTCATCAACCGTTGCAACTGTCATCGCAGTCGGGTCCGTTAAACCCGCTTCAACTGCTTGCTCTAGCCACAGATTAAATTGATCAATAGGATCAGCTTTCAAATCTTTACGACGCAGCCCACCTTTGGTGTACTCACGACGAATATCAGCAAGTTCCATCTTTACTCCTTCACTCGTTTTTGTCGATTGTGCTCCCGATACTGAGGAAATACAAGGACATCATTGTGCTTGTTATCGTTGCCGCTCACAGCATCACAGTGCGTCATTTGATACCATGACACAAAAAACCAGTGAGCCGATCGTGAACTTACTCAACCCCAAAGCCCTACGTCATTTTTTACTGCTACTGTGTGCCGGCGGCATTTCAGGGCTTGCGCTTACTCATCATTACGCAACTCAATACCAACATGATCAATGGCAACAAAAGCTAGAGAGACAAGCCGCGCAAGTGTCACAAGAAGTGGACTACGAACTGGCAAAGTTTGAACAGATACCAAACCTATTAAGTCACGACCCAAGACTACTCAAAGCAGTAGAGCGCGGAACGCCCTCTCAAGAGCTCAACCTACTGTTATCAGATTGGTTGAAGCAAAGTTTGGCTGATACGATTTACGTTCATGACCGCACCGGGTTAGTCATAGCCTCAAGTAACTTTCAGCAAGAAGATACGTTTGTTGGCTCTAGCTTTAGCTATCGCCCCTATTTTAAAAATGCGCGACGCGGTGAGCCCGCTCAATATGTTGGATTAGGCGTGCGCTCGAATAAACGTGGGTACTTCTTCTCATCTCCGCTGTGGGTAAATGAGGAAGTCGTTGGCGTGATCACAGTAAAAGTGAACTTGGAGCAATTAGAACAGCGCCTTTCGCAAACCACGACTGACGTACTCATTACAGATAAACACAATGTCGTGTTTATGAGCAATTTACCAGACTGGCGCTATCGTGCACTTTTCCCACTGTCATCGAGTGCAATAATTGAACTTACCGAAACGCGTCAATATGGCGATACCTTGCCCGAATATTTTGGTGAGTTGACGGCGCACAGTGGTGTCACGGAGTTTGATGACAATCAATTGCTTCTATCACCGAATTACCTCGCATACGCAACACACTTATTGGATAAAGGGTTTCGCGTCGTTGCCTTAATTAACCACAACAGCGTTCTTGCCGCCGTTTTACAGGCCGATATCGTCTTCCTGATCTTATATGCGCTCATTGCTCTAATTGCGTTAGCGTGGTTCCAAACCCTAGTTAACAAAGCACGCCTTGCCCATCTCAATGTGAGCCTAGAAGAAAAAGTAGTGCAACGGACACTAGTTCTGAGTGAAGCCAACCAAAAGCTACAACAGACCATCCGCCAATATGAACAAAGCCAACAAGAGCTTAAACAAACACAACAAGAGCTGACGCAAGCCGCGAAATTGGCACTGTTGGGCGAGCTGTCTGCCAGTATTAATCATGAGATAAATCAGCCACTTTCCGCACTAAGAACCTATACCGAAAACTCGCAGCGTTTGTTGGCAATGGAAAAATACCCAATGGTCGCCGACAATTTGGGCAAAATGCTGACACTTAATGACACCATTTCGGAAGTCATTGCCCGCTTAAAAGTCTTTACTCGGAAAGCCACGCACGATTCACACAATGAAATCTCAGTACTGCACGACGCGGTACATACTGCCACCAGCATTTTGAGCAACAAGCTTATTAAGCAAGGAGTAACACTAAAAGTTCCGGCCATCGACTATGATGTGAAGCTGGCCATTCACAGCGTTGAATTAGAACAAGTGCTGATAAACCTCTTCCACAACGCGGCACAAGCGATGGAAAACCACTGTATCGATCCGCAAATATCCATTGCTGTTCAGTGTCATGATGACAGTTGCGACATTCTTGTTTCCGATAACGGGCCTGGCATGTCGGACGAAGCCCTAGCAAAAATCTTTGATCCATTTTTTACGACTAAGCCAGAGGGCTTAGGATTAGGTTTGACCATCTCCAAACGCATTTTAGAGAGCTATCACGGCTCCCTCTGTGCCTATAAACATCAGAGCACAGAACAACAAGCAGGAGGGATGACCTTTATCGTGACGCTACCAATAGTCAATCAGAATAAACGTACCCCAGAAGTGGAAAACGACCATGAATAACCCAGTTTTCTTTGTTGATGACGAACCACACATTCGTGATGCCGTGTCTCAAGCCCTGCTGATTGAAGGGATAGACGTCACCTGCTTACCAAACGCAGTAGAAGCCTTACGCGTAATCGACTCAAATATGCCTGCGATTATCATTACCGATATCCATATGCCCGTGATGGATGGCTTGGAGTTTATGCGAACTTTGCGAAGCAAAAACGATCACTTTCAATTCATCGTACTTACTGGACATGGAGATGTGAAAACCGCGGTAGATGCGATGAAAAGCGGCGCGTACGACTTTCTAGAAAAACCGTTTTCAACGGAACAGCTCATGAAATCGCTCAACAATGCCAGCGATAAACTGAACTTGTTGCAAGAAAACATCTGGCTTAAGAAAGAGCTCGACATGCAAACTCATGTTGGTCCGAAAATGATTGGTCACAGTAAGGCCATGGTGAGCATTCGTCGCGCCTTGATCAGTGCGCCCACAAGCCAGCCGCTCATTTTTGTAGGTCAAGATGGTACGGGTCGGCGACTCGCTGCACAATTTGCCCACGACATACATGCAACACCGGACAGTGAGCTAATCGCCGCTTCTGGTGAAGACCTCTATGAGCTTTCATTAGAAGCGCTCGACAAAGCCATACACCGCTTAAGTGAAGGAAAACGCCACTGCAGTTTGTACTTACATAGCGCAGAGCATGTATCATTTGAGCAATGGGAATACTTATTCAAGCACCCAAAACTTGAGCGTGTTTTTGGCGCGACCACCCAAGCCGAGCCACCTCTAAAATCCCTGGCGACTCTAATTCACTTACCGACGCTCGATGAAAGAAAGGAAGATATAGGGCCTTTATACAAGCACTTTGTGCGCCACACAGCGAGCCGATATCAGTTACAGCCGCCACATATCAGCCTAGAAGAGGTCAAACACCTCACCAGTCTCGAATGGCCAGAAAACGTTAAGCAGCTACGCCAATTTGCTGAACTTCGTGCCCTCAAGCCAGATACTTTTAGAATGGAAGATTGGAACAGTGAGAAAAGCCTTGAAATTCAGAGTATGACTCAGCGCACAGAATACTTTGAATATTGCTTGTTATTCGATGCATTGCAAAGACATCGCGGCAGACTCAAAGAGGTTCAACTAGAATTACAGGTATCACGCAAAACCTTGTACGACAAACTAAAAAAACATCAGTTGGATAAAACCAAGTTCAAGGCGTAATAGCTATACTCCGGCGCTAATTATGCTTTTGTTTGATTTAGAAAGTGTAAGAAAGCTCATTTGAAGAGAGAATAACCCTCTTCTCATATTTTATTAGCCGAGCATGCTGACACGATCGGTTAATAATAATAAGATCAAAAAGATAATCCGTAATTATATAAGCAGGGACTGTGATGAGCCGAGATAACTACAACAAACTCAACGATGAAGAGTTGGATTTTGTTGATGACAAAACTGCAGCATTGCTCCTCAATACCCCCAACAGCGCGCGTTTTATGCTCTGGGTTATGGTGCTATTTTTCATTGCAGCAATAGGTTGGGCATCTTGGGCTGAAATCGACAAAGTCACGGTTGGTCAAGGCAAAGTGATTCCCTCCTCACAGATACAAGTAGTCCAAAACTTAGAAGGTGGCTTAGTCAAAGAAATCTTGGTCAAAGAAGGTCAGTTGGTTGAAAAAGGCCAACAGTTACTGCTTATCGACGACACCCGCTTTCGCTCGGATTTTCGTGAACGTGAGCAACAAGTTGCCAACCTTACCGCATCTGTGCTGCAACTATCCGCTTCTATTAACAGTGTTGCCGTTAATCGTGATTTTGAAACGGAAAACTGGCGTCAAAGTGTACTACTTGATTACGGTAAACTGACCTTCCCACCAACCTTGGAAGAGACTCGACCTCAACTCACACAGCGTCAAAAAGCAGAATATCGCGAAGATCTAGATAATTTACGCAACCAACTTTCTGTTATTGACCAACAAGTGCAGCAAAAGCAGCAGGACTTGGTAGAGATCCAAGCACGAGTAAGGAACTTGCGTCAAAGCTACCAATACGCGAAAAAAGAACTCGATATCACCAAACCTTTGGCAGACGAGGGCGTTGTTCCTCGTATTGAACTGCTCAAATTACAGCGCCAAGTCAACGATACCCGTCGTGAAATGACGTCCAGTGAGCTCAAGATTCCCGTATTGCAATCAGCGATTCGAGAATCCATGCTCAACCGTATTGATGTTGCACTCAAATTCCGCTCTGAACAGCAAGAGAAACTCAACAGCGCCCAAGACCAGTTATCTGCTTTGGTTGAATCAGCGGTGGGCTTGGAAGATAGAGTAAACCGAACGGTTGTGAATTCGCCAGTAACAGGCAAAATCAAAACACTGAACATCAATACTGTCGGTGGTGTTATCCAACCTGGTATGGATATCGTCGAGATCGTACCAACAGAAGACACACTATTGGTAGAGGCGAAAATTGCGCCAAAAGACATCGCATTTTTACGCCCAGATCTTCATGCTATCGTGAAGTTTACAGCTTACGACTTCACAAAGTACGGCGGTTTAGAGGGAGAGTTGGAACATATCAGCGCGGATACCACTCAAGATGAAGAAGGCAACAGCTTCTACATTGTTCGTGTACGCACCGAAAAAACAAACTTTGGTCAAGATGCAGATTTACCAATCATTCCAGGAATGACAGCATCGGTCGATATCATCACAGGGAAGCGAACCGTTTTGGAATATCTACTTAAACCGATTTTAAGTGCCAAAACGAACGCCTTGAAGGAGTAAACCACATTAAGATACTCGCGATAGGGAGTATTGAGCGATAAGCGATTAAATAAAAAGCACTTATTTCTCACTGACGAACTCTCTAGAAGAGTATACTTGTGATACGAGTCGAATATGCGATCCAATTTGCAGCGTAAAGTTACATTATTAATCAGCTTAAGTTGTTTGTCGTTCCAACTTGGTGCGCTGAACAGTAAAGAACAACGATGGGTCAATACGGTCACAGCGGTGTACGGCGAACGTGCGGGATTGCGCGTAAATACATGGCGAAAGAACCTCGACTTATTTAAACAATTAGAGACTCATGAACAGCTCGCTGGCGTTAACGACTTTTTTAATCAGCTGTATTTCGTTGACGACATAAAACTGTGGGGAAAGACAGATTATTGGGCTACGCCACTCGAATTTTTAGGGAGTAACGCAGGAGACTGTGAAGATTTCACTATTGCTAAGTACTTCTCTTTACTCGAGCTAGGAATACCAGATTCAAAGATGCGGTTAATATACGTAAAAGCCATCGAACTGAATCAGTTTCACATGGTATTAGCTTACTACCCTACCCCAAGTTCTGAGCCGCTCATTCTCGATAATATCAATCCTGACATTGTCCGAGCCTCTAAGCGTAGCGACTTGCTACCGATATACAGTTTTAATGGTACAAACCTGTGGTTGATGAAGTCATCTGCTAGCACTGGAGAGCTGGCAGGGAAAGCATCACGGTTGAGCCTTTGGAATGACTTACGCTCGCGCGAACGTAAGTTGCAGTTAAATAAACCTAAAATTAACTATGACGAGTGAGAAACATGACCCTATATAAGAAGCTTGTGGTGGGGATGGTTACGGTCTTTATACTCTTGTTGGCATCAGTATTCGTAATCCAATTCAACACGACTCGAGACAGCTTGGAGCAACAGCAACGTTCAGAGGTCAACAACACTATTAACACCGTAGGTTTGGCATTGGCTCCTTACCTAAAGGACAAAGATAAAGTCGCGGTTGAGTCCGTGATTAATGCTCTGTTTGACGGCAGCACCTACTCCGTTGTTCGTCTTACAGCATTAGATTCTGACTACCAGATCGTGCGTACTTACCCAGTTAAACCAAGTACGGTGCCACAATGGTTTATCGACATGAATCTATTTAAAGCGATTCACGATAAGCGTGTTGTGACCAGTGGTTGGATGCAGCTCGCCGAAGTAGAAATCATTAGCCACCCAGGCGCAGCTTACGAGCAGCTCTGGCAAGGTTTTATTGGCTTGCTGTCTGTATTCAGTGTCATTTTTCTAGCTGGTTTAGTGGCAATTTCATACATCCTACGTCGCTCGCTAAAACCATTAACGGCCATCGTGAATAAAATGCATGAAATCGCGAATAACCAATTTGGTGAACCGCTTGCTCGTCCAAGAACCAAAGATCTTATCGCGGTGGTAGATGGCATTAACATGATGTCTGCTCAAATCGAGCTATCATTCAAAGAGCAAGCCAAAGAGGCGCAACGTCTGCGTGCTCAAGCTTACCTCGATCCTATATCTAAATTGGGTAACCGCTCATTCTACATCAACCAAATTGACCAATGGCTTGCAGAGCAAACGCAAGGGGGTATCGCGCTACTCCATGCTGAATACATTGGGGACATTTACGAGACCAAAGATTACCAACGCGCAGATGCCCACGTTAAAGAACTGTCTCAACGTTTGAAAAACACCATTGATGTACCGGGTGCCACTATTGCTCGCTTGTCTAGTGATGAGTTCGGCTTGCTTTTCCCTCATATGGATGAGAGCGAGTTACGCATTTTATCGGACAGCATCGTCAATTGTGTGAACGGCCTAAATACTGACCCAACAGGCTTAGCAAAACCTAAAGCGTCACTAGGGGTTGCACACAGCAAAGATCAGAAAACGCGCTCTGAAATCCTCTCGATGGTGGACAACGCACTATCGAAAGCCAAAGCGCAACCAGACAAGCCATACGGCTTCATTGGCAGTGATACACCTTCTAGTTTGATGGGTAAACAGCAATGGAAAGCGTTGGTTGAAGAAGCCATTCATAGTGATTGGGTTAAATTCCGTTTCCAAGCTGCGAAAAACACATGGGGTAAAGTATTCCACAACGAAGTATTTTCAAGCATCGAAAAAGATGGTGAAACGTATCGTGCGAATCAATACCTATTCGCACTAGAACAGTTAGACGCCACCAACATCTTTGACCAGTATGTCATTGAATCAATGATTAAGATGCTAGAAAATGGTGAACTTAATGACCCAGTCGCGATTAACATCGCGCAAAGCAGCTTGTCTCAACCATCGTTTATTCGCTGGACAACGAGCATGCTAGAGAAACACGCCAAAGTGGCCTCTAAGCTACATTTTGAAATTCCAGAGGAATGCTTTATCGATCAGCCTCACCACACAGCACTGTTATGTAATGCCATTCGCCAATCAGGTGCTGAGTTCGGCGTAGATAACTACGGACGTAACTTCCAATCTTTGGAATACATCCAAGAGTTCCGCCCGAACTATGTGAAGCTCGATTACCTATTCACACACAACTTGCACGACGAAAAACAGAAATTCACGCTAACGTCGATCTCTCGTACTGCCCACAACCTTGGTATTACGACTATCGCATCGCGTATCGAAACTCAAATCCAGTTGGATTTCCTCACTGAACATTTTGTTGAGGTATTCCAAGGATTCATCGTCGACAAGGAATAAAAAGGTTTATCAACGATGAAAGACCCTTTACTGAATTCGCTCATCTACGTTAGCCGTTACTATGGGTTAGCTAACTCGCCAGAAGCGCTAGTCAACGGACTACCGCTATCTGACGGTAAACTGACCCCATTTTTGCTACCAAGAGCAGCGGAAAGGGCCGGATTGGTTGCCAAGGAAAACCGCGCAGAGCTGGAGAGCATCTCCAGCCTAATTCTGCCGGCAATCTTAGTTCTTAAAGGCGGTGACTCTTGCGTTCTCAACAGCATCAATATGGAGAAACGCGAGGCCGAAGTCACCACCCTAGAAAGTGGAATGGTGCCGATCTCTATTCCATTAGAAGACCTACTTGAGCAATACACTGGTCGGTACTTTTTAGTTAAAAAGCAATTCCGTTTCGATGAGCGCTCTCCCGAAGTGCTCAAAACCAACGAAGGCCACTGGTTCTGGTCCACCTTGTGGCAGTCAAAACGCATCTACCGTGATGTTTTAATCGCATCACTTCTCATCAACCTCTTTGCGGTTGCCGCTCCGCTATTCACTCGCTTGGTGTACGACAAAGTGGTTCCGAATCTTGCGTTTGAAACCCTATGGGTACTAGCAAGCGGCATCTTTGTCGTGTTCCTGTTCGACTTCATTCTCAAGTCGCTGAGAAATTACTTCATTGATGTGGCGGGCAAGAAGTCTGACATTCTGATTTCATCCAAACTGTTCAGCAAAGTGATGGGGATTAGAATGGAATCAAAGCCGCCTTCGGTCGGTGCCTTCGCTCGCCATTTACAAGAATTCGAATCTATTCGAGAGTTTTTTACTTCAGCGACCGTCAGTGCTCTCATTGATTTGCCTTTTGCCATTTTGTTCTTAGTGATTATATGGCTAATGGCTGGCGATCTTGTGTATGTACCGATGGTGGGCGTGGTCATTTTGATTATTCACTCGCTACTGATACAAGGGCCGCTGCGCCGCTCCATTGAGGAGGGTTCACGCCTAGCATCGCAAAAATATGCCAATTTGATAGAGAGCTTGGCTGGGTTAGAAACCGTAAAAATGCTCAGTGCGCAAAGCCAATTCCAATACCGCTGGGAAGAGGCAGTTGCGCACATGGCGAACTGGAATATAAAAAGCCGCCGAATTACGGATAGCATTCAAAACGCGGCAGGTTTTGTCCAGCAAAGTAGTAACGTAGGGATGATCATCCTAGGCGTTTACTTAATTGCAGAAGGCGACTTAACCATGGGTGGTTTGATTGCCGCAACCATGCTTAGCGGCCGCGCGATTGGTCCTTTGGTTCAGTTATCCTTACTCTCTACGCGCTACAACCAAGCGAAGTCTTCTATGACAATTATCAATCAAGTCATGGAAATGCCGGATGAACAAGAAGAAGGTAAACGTTACATTCACCGCCCAATAGTACAAGGCAAAATTGAACTTGAACGCGTGACCTTCCACTACCCAGATTCACCGGTGGCGTCGATTCGAGATTTGAGCTTGACCATTAACCCAGGCGAAAAAGTAGCGATCATAGGCCGTATCGGTTCGGGTAAAACCACGTTAGAACGTCTCATCATGGGCTTGTATCAGCCGACGGAAGGTCATGTTCGCATTGATGATACCGACATCGCACAGCTGCATCATGTCGACATTCGCCGTAATATTGGTTGTGTGCCGCAAGATTCGAATCTGTTCTTTGGTTCTATCCGCGACAACATTACGCTAGGTCGCCCATTAACCGATGACCGTGACGTACTAGACGCAGCGAATCGTGCCGGTGTTACTGCGTTTACGCAATCTGACCCTGCGGGCTTAGAACGCCAAGTTGGTGAAGGTGGTGCAATGCTTTCGGGTGGTCAACGTCAAGCAGTCACGATCGCTCGTGCATTTTTGGGTCGTCCTCCTGTTCTACTCATGGATGAACCAACCAGTGCAATGGATAACCGCTCAGAGATGCACATTAAGCATCAATTAGCACAGTTGAAACCTAGTGAAACGCTGATTCTGATTACGCATAAAACGTCTATGCTCGACATCGTTGATCGCGTAATTGTGATGGAGAAAGGCAGCATCATCGCAGATGGCCCTAAAGCGCAAGTGCTGAACGATTTGAAACAAGGCAAAGTGCGTGCGGTTAGCTAGCCTGAATTCACATTGATAAAAGACAAAGGCCCCGTTTAACTTGTGTTTAACGGGGCTTATTTTATTGGGAGTCCGAGATAATTAAGTTCTTCAAGCGCGACCCAAACGAGTACAAGGCCAACAATCACGAATAAAATCATAATCGCCTTTTCATCTTCTTCCATTTTTCAACGCCCTAAAAGCTATTTCAATTAATACATCTTAGGTTATCAGGACAAAAGTCATATTCAGCTCGTTTATACGGAACTAGCGTCATAGAATGTCGGATATGGGATACAGCTCAAAGATTGCTCTCTTCAAAATCACGTCAGCTTTGATTGAATATAAGTAATGAAGCCAAAGAGTTCGTAATACTCACTAAGTCTTTGATTAACTTATATAGTACTCTGTGGAACCTCAACACAGAGACAAATGGTGTAAAGAAAAATTGTGATTACTTACAGCAAAAAATCAGCTATAAAAGCCGCTTTCTAGATATCGTCGAGATGAAGAAATGAATGATTGGATCCAATTAGAGCAAGTGAGCCAGTATTTCACTACGGGCTCCCTCGGTTACAAACTATTGATGGGCATTTTTGTCCTGATCGCGTATCGCATCCTGAAGAGGATTGTAAATAGAGCCATCCTAAATTTGGCAACAACGAAAGGTGTAAAAAAGGCTCGTTTGAGTTTTATTCAGCGCTGTTTCAATGTCGCGCTGCTATTTTTGACCGCCTCTATTTTTGCCATTATCACAGGTATTGGCTATGGCGATGTGTCTTTGTTCCTATCGTCCATTTTTGCCGTATTAGGTGTGGCGTTTATTGCGCAGTGGTCAATTCTGAGCAACATCACTGCCAGCTTTTTGATCTTTTTTGTCTTCCCGTACCGAGTGGGTGACCGAATTAAAGTCGTAGACAAAGATGAAGACATCTGCGGTGAGATTCAAGAAATCAGCATGTTTCACGTGTTAATTAAGCACGACAACGGTAACTTAATCACTTACCCAAACAACCAGATTTTGCAAAAAGCAGTGCTAAAGCTGGCAAAAAACAAGCCAGAGCCAAGTAAAGCAAAATCTCGGATTTATACTCGCAGAAAGAAATAACCCACTAAAAAGCCGATGTATCTACATCGGCTTTTTAGTATCACTTGGTGGTCACAAATAACCCAAAGTTAATGGCGAAAAACAGTGAAGAGACAAAACGTATAAGCTGAAGGTCACCACTGTATTCTTTCATGATAAAAGCATGACACATCGCCGAAACCAAAAGCGCCACTTCAACCAAAGGAAGCTTCTTATTTACGAACCTTAAATAAATACAAAAAATAGAGATGGTGCAAGCAAAGAAAAAATCGTCACTAGTTCCATCTTCCTTAAAATACAAGGACATGGTTTTAGTTAAGCTTATATTTTTAGCTTCATTATGAGCCACCCACTAATATTTAGCGAGATAAGGGCATAAAAGAGGTAAAAAACAAGACTGACCGAAACAAAAAGTAGTGCATGCACTTTTTCTTCTAAGCTCTCTGGATGAACATTCATATCCACATCAAACACACCCGCTATAAAGTGTGCAAATACCGTGGAAGAGGCTGTAGAAAGGCCTCCTACCATAATGATAATAATCCCTCGCCTTAAGAAACGATGAAATGTACTTTTCCCGCCTTGGATCAGGTCTGAGTTTACATATTTTAATCTATTTTTCCGCCTATTACTCATCACTAGTATCGGTACCTTTATCATTGTTTCCAAGAGAGTTTTCTACATCTTTAAGATCTTCCTTTAACGCTTTTATACACGATATTCATCGTCGTTGCATTCACTGTAGTTATGCCGTCGACTTACCCTATAAGAAAGCTCTTTAGATACCAATTCGTACTTTATCTATCTCAAATCTCTTCTTGACCTCAACTTAGCTTGAGGTTTTAGCCTTAGTCGCACGATTAAAAATCAACAATGAAAAAAGGAACCATTGTGTCCAAAATTGCGATTATTTATTTCTCTAAAACCGACGTTACTGGTCAGCTTGCTCGCGCGATTGCCGCAGGCCTTGAACAACAAGGCATTAAGCAGCAAGATGAATGTGAAATCCTCTCTCACCGAATTGAAGGCAGTGAGATTATTGAGGGACGTTTTGTGAACTCTAAACTAATGGATGAACTTGCTGAGTGTGATGCGATTATCTTTGGCTCACCGACCTATATGGGCGGTGTAGCAGCGCAGTTTAAAGCATTTGCAGATGCAAGCAGTGAATCTTGGTATTACCAAAAATGGGCGGGCAAAATCGCGGCTGGCTTTACCAGTGGTGGGGCAATGAATGGCGACCAATCTTGCTCACTGCAATACCTTCAAACCTTCGCTTACCAGCACGGTATGATGTGGGTCGGATTGGATAAGATCAGCAATTCTGGGGAGCAAAACCTGAATCGTTATGGTGTACAAGGTGGTATTGTTGCACAAGGTGGTGAAGATGGTCAGTTGCATGCTTCTGATGTTGCAACAGCAGAGTATCTTGGCAAACGAGTCGCTATGCTCGTGAACAAGCTCTCCACTCGCTAACAATAAAAAGAAGCCCCGTAAGATACATCTTCGGGGCTTCATATTTATCGCTTGTTTTGAGCGCTACTTCTTGATGTAGAGGTCTTTCGAGTAGATACGACCTTCTACGTTGCTCTTGGCAAAACCGCCAACCGTAGGACGAACCAAACGCGCTTGCATGTAGTAGTAAATCGGTGCGATTGGCATATCCGCCGCCAACAATTGCTCGGCTTGCTCATAGAAACCTTGGCGCGCTTTCTCATCGGTTGCGGCCAATGCACTGTTCATCGCGTTGTCGTACGCTTCATTGCTGTAACGTGCAAAGTTACCCGAAGAACCTGAGCGAAGTAAGCTCAGGAAAGTAGACGCTTCATTGTAATCACCACACCAGGAAGCGCGCATCACATCGAAATTGCCTTGTTTACGCGCCACTAAGTACGACTTCCACTCTTGGTTTTCTAACTCCACGTTTGCACCGAGATTTTTTTGTAGCATCGACGCTATCGCAACCGCGATCGATTTGTTTGCCTCACTGGTGTTGTACAACAATTTAAAATCGAGCGGCTTGTCTTGGCTGTAACCCGCTTCTTTTAACAACTGACGCGCTTTCTCGTCACGTTGTTGCTGACTCCACTTACTGTATTCAGGCGGCGTCGCATCAAACCCTGCGGTGTACTGATGCGCAAAAGTATAAGCAGGAAGGTTGCCCACTTGCGTGACACCATTCGTAATCACATCGCGCATGATGGAGTACGACACCGCTTGACGCACTCGCACATCATCAAATGGCGGACGAGTGGTATTGAACGCGTAGTAATACGTGCACAATAATGGCACCACCGTGTAAGCCTGCTTGTAATCTTGTTTAAGTTTCTGCGCCATATGAGTCGGCACATCTGACGTGATATCCAGCTCTCCTGCCGCATAACGATTGATCGACGCGTTTTGGTTTTCAAACGGAATGTAAGTCACTCTGTTTAGATGCGTATCTGCGCTGTCCCAGTAACTTGGACTCTTAACCAGTTCAATGCGCTCATTCACGACCCACTTATCCAATGTGAATGCACCGTTACTAACAAATTGGTCTGGTTCGCTCCACGGCTTGTCGCGGTTTTCCACTGTCGCTTGATGCACTGGCATCATGGACGTGTGCCCAGTCATAGCAACAAAGTACGGCACTTGACTGTCCAACTCAAAACGTAGGGTGTATTTATCCACTGCCTTGATACCGAGATCGTCCAAAGGCTTTTTGCCCTCTGCTACATCGGTGATGTTTTTGATCTTGGTGAGTTTGAGATACCAAACATTTGGAGAAGCGGTTTTCGGATCTACCGCTCGGCGCAGTGAATAGACAAAATCATCCGCTGTCACAGGCTCGCCATTCGACCATTTCGCGTCTTTGCGCAAGTGAAAAGTAAAGGTTTGGTTGTCGTTGGTTTCCCATGATTCTGCCACACCGGGAATAATGTTTCCGTCACGATCTTGAATCACAAGCCCTTCAAATAAGTCACGAATCACATGCATTTCTGGCAGACCTTCGGCTTTCGCTGGGTCAAGCGTCGCCGCCTCTGCGTCATTCGCACGTACTACATGCTGTTCTGCGGCAAGTTGAATGCCTTTAGGTAAGGTCTCCGCAGCAACTGATGTAGCAAGAAAAGGGGTGAATAAAGAGGAAATCAGCAACGCCGTTGAATGTTTTTTAAAATCCATATCGTTTTTCGTTCTCCTAACGCGTCTTGTGAAGCAAGTGCCACAATTAACATTTCAACCGTTGACGAGTTTAAACGGTTCAGTTTAGCTAGGTGTAATTAGCTTAGATATTGATACTACTTCATCAATCAGGAGATTACGGTGAGTCTAATTCCAAGAACGGAAAGAGCGGCATTTTTAATTCGGCCAACATCATACGGTCAATCCGTGCTTGGTGCGCCATTACTGTATTTTCCGGCTCAAGTCGAAAGTGCTTCGCGAGGTTTGATTTTGGCAGGCACTCACGGGGACGAGACGGCCTCGATTGCAGGTTTGTCCTGCGCGCTAAGAAGCTTGCCTGCTGAAAACTTACGACATGATGTGATTCTGTCAATGAATCCTGACGGCAACCAACTAGGCACACGCGCAAATGCAAACCAAGTGGATCTCAATCGCGCGTTTCCAACCCAAAATTGGACTGAGCATGGCACAGTGTATCGATGGAGCTCTCACACACCCGTTCGAGACGTACAGGTGAAAACTGGCACTAAAAACCAACTAGAGCCTGAAGTTAGCGCATTAATTAACTTGATTGAACTGCGCAAGCCAAAGTTTGTGGTGTCGTTTCATGAACCGCTTGCTTTTGTGGATGATCCCAAACATTCCGACCTTGCCAAATGGCTCGGCGAACAGTTCCAACTGCCAATCGTTGACGATGTCGACTACGAAACACCCGGCTCATTCGGCACTTGGTGTAGTGAACGTGATTTACCTTGCATCACGTTGGAATTACCCGCGATTTCTGCCGATCTCACCATTGAAAAACATCTCTCTGATTTTATTGCTTTGCTGAGGCACGATCCGGATCTCTAGTCCGCTGTTAAACAAGCGATCATGTGAGGATCTGTTTGATGTCGGTACTAATATCGCTGATCAACTGACGGGCACTGTCGTCTCTTTGCTGAACCAAGATGATAAACAGCAAATCGGTGATCACGTTTTGCGCGGTACGCGAAGCAATGGATGAGCTGCGATGTTCCGTTTCATTGGCAATCGTATCAAACGTAATATCGGCAATACCGCGCAAGCGACTTCTTCCAGGCGCAGATAACGCAATCACCTTCGCGCCCTGCTCTTTTGCCGCTTCTGCCGCGACGAGAATTTCTTTGCGCTCACCCGAAAACGAGATTGCGATCTGAACATCTTCTGGAGAGAGCGTGCGGGCAACAGCAATCTGCACGTGGCTGTCTTGTTCAGAAAGCGCCGTAATACCAAGTTTAAGCAGTTTAAAGCTTAAATCCTTGGCGGTCAGTGCAGAGCCCCCAATCCCGACCACTTGCACTCGACGCGCTTCACTCAACCATTTCACCGCTTGGTGACACGCTTCGTAAGACAGCGTATTGGTGGTTTGAAACATAGCGTCGGTTTTCGCTTTCACCAGTTTCTGTGAAATAACCGCAATGGGGTCGTCAGCCAAAATATCACTGTGCAGCGGTGTCGACTGCATCGCATGCTTACGGCCAATCTCTTCATTCAGAGCTAATTTAAACTCGCTGTAACCTTTAAAGCCGATACGCTGAGTAAATTTCACAATGCTCGATTGACTCACTTTTACTTGCGCCGCAAGTTCTTGGCTAGTGAGCAGCGCCGCCTTTTCTGCGTTTTCAACAATCCAATCGCCGACCAAACGACCACTTTGCGAAAGCTGAGTACGCCTCGCGACTATCTTATTGATAACTGACACAACAAAAACCTCAAAAAATTTAAATAAATTATTCCAAAACAAAAATAATTGGAGTTTGATTTAACTCCATGATCATTCTAACCAAGCCAGTTTATATCGGATGTAATGGACGTATACTTTCTCTCATTATTCCAAATTTCTCCTGCACAAAGAATAACCTCAAGTGTGATTCTTATCACCAAAACAGAATATTTTATTCCATAGAATCGCCCTCAGATTGAACATTACGAAGAGTGTAAAACATGAAAATTGATTTAAGCCGATTGGTGACAGAAAGCCGTAATCCAGCCAGTGCAGAGATTGATACGCTTTCGACCATCGAGATGCTGCAAGTCATTAATGAAGAGGATCAAAAAGTCGCGCTCGCGGTCAAAGCAGTGCTACCACAAATTGCAAAGACGGTTGATGCAATTACTGCAGCGTTCGCCAATGGTGGCCGTTTGGTTTACATGGGAGCTGGCACATCAGGCCGCTTAGGAATTCTTGATGCGAGCGAGTGTCCTCCTACCTACGGCACGCATCCAGATATGGTGATTGGCTTAATTGCTGGTGGACACCAAGCGATTTTGAAAGCGGTAGAAAACGCAGAAGACAACGCGAAAATGGGTCAAGACGACTTAAAAGCGCTTCACCTCACCAAACATGACGTGGTTGTAGGCATTGCAGCGAGTGGCCGTACACCTTATGTACTAGGTGGTTTGGACTACGCTAAATCCATCGGATCTACGACCGCATCTATCGCCTGTAATCCGGAATGTGCCATGGCAAAAGCGGCCGACATCGCGATTCTGCCGATAGTTGGCGCAGAGGTTGTCACTGGCTCTTCTCGCATGAAAGCCGGCACCGCACAAAAACTGGTGTTAAACATGCTCACGACAGGTGCAATGATTCGTAGCGGTAAGGTATTTGGCAACTTAATGGTGGATGTAGAGGCCACCAACGCCAAGCTCATCCAACGCCAAACCAACATTGTTGTAGAAGCAACTGGCGCATCAAAAGAAGAATCAGAGCGAGCATTAAATGCCTGCGATCGCCACTGCAAAACTGCCATCTTAATGATTTTGGCCGATTTGGATGCCGAACAAGCCAAATCACGCCTCGCCGCGCACAACGGTTTTATTCGCGCAGCACTAAATAATAACTAAATAATCCGAGTTCTGAAGGATAGACCCGATGGCAAAAATAACTTCAAACACAGTATCGCAGTTGCTGTCCGCAGTGGGTGGCAGCAGCAACGTAAGCAAATGTGGTAACTGTATGACGCGTTTGCGTTTATCGCTCGCCAACAATGGTTTGGCTGATCAGTCAGTTATCAAGCAAATTCCCGGCGTAATGGGTGTGGTGGAAAGCGATGAGCAGTTTCAGATCATTCTCGGTCCCGGCAAAGCTCAACAAGCGGCTGAGATGATGAATCAATTGATCGACAGCTTAACCTCTGGTGACAGTGAAGAAGCAGATATGCCGCAACAAGATCTTTCTGCCGTCGCAGCCGAGCAGAAAAAACAGATGAAGAGTAAGCAAACCAGTGCGGTTCAGCGTTTTTTAAGCAAGTTTGCCACCATCTTTACGCCGTTGATCCCAGGCTTTATTGCCGCTGGTTTGTTGCTAGGTTTTGCGACGTTATTGAAACAGATGTTTGTTCTCGACCAGACACCAAGCCAGTTTATGTTGGATTTGATCGCCTACATGAAAGTCTTTGGTAAGGGTCTGTTTGCTTTCCTAAGTATTCTGATTGGTTACAACGCGCAGCAAGCATTTGGCGGCTCTGGTGTTAATGGTGCCATTCTCGCCTCTTTGTTTGTGCTGGGTTACAACCCAGAGGCGACATCCGGCATTTACTCTGGCATGAACGAGTTTTTCGGCTTTGCGATTGATCCGCGCGGCAACATTATCGGCGTACTTTTAGCAGCGATCATCGGTGCACAAGTCGAGCGTAAGGTTCGTCAATACATGCCAGATGATCTGGACATGATCTTAACGTCCGTTATCACTCTGTTGATCATGGGTGCGGTAACCTTCTTGATCATCATGCCAATCGGCGGCGAGCTGTTTAAAGGGATGTCTTGGTTGTTCCTCAACTTGAACGATAACCCATTAGGCGCTGCAATCTTGGCAGGTTTGTTCTTAATTTCTGTGGTATTTGGCATCCACCAGGGTTTTGTTCCAGTGTACTTCGCATTGATGGAAGCACAGGGCTTTAACTCACTATTCCCTATCCTGGCGATGGCAGGTGGCGGTCAGGTTGGCGCGTCAATGGCGCTGTATTTCAAAGCCAAAAAAGACGCTCTACTGCGCACTCAAGTTAAAGGCGCTATTATTCCGGGTCTTCTAGGCATTGGCGAACCATTGATTTACGGCGTGACATTACCACGTGTAAAACCATTCGTTACCGCTTGTATTGGTGGTGCTGCGGGCGGCTTCTTTATCGGTTTAGTTTCTTACCTTGGCTTACCAGTTGGTCTTAATACGGTGTTTGGCCCATCCGGTATCGTGGCGATTCCTCTCATGACATCTGAAAATGGCATCTTCCCGGGCATGATGGTGTTTGTTGCTGGCCTGCTTATCTCTTACATCGTGGGCTTCCTCGCGACTTACTTCTTTGGCTGCAAAGACGTCGATTTAAGCTAAATCATTCTTCCCCTATAGGAATGGACTAGCTCGCGCCCTTGGCAAACAAGGGCGCACCCTCTCTCTACTTCACGACAATTTTTCTTATTCCGTTACTCGGAAGGGGCTTTGTCGTACCTAAAACAATAGAAATGAAAGGTCGTTAATCATGAAAAAGCACATTTTGACTCTACTTCTCCCAACATTGATGGCATCAAACGCAATGGCAGCGCAGCTGTATCAAGCGGAAGATGGGTCAGTTTTAAATATTTACTCTCGTCTTGGTTTCAATGTCACCAGTAAAAATGATGAGCACGGCGATGCAAATGGCGAGTTTGATGGCCGTATTGGTTTAAACGGTTCACAAACCATCAACGAGTACGCGTCGATCATCGGCCAAGCGCAATACCAAGTGGGTGCCGCTGAATACGCAAACCAAGTAAACGACAAACCGTCTCTGACCGCACGTTATGTATGGGCGGGTATTGATGCGAAAGATTATGGTCGCATTACTGGTGGTCGCGTGGCATCTGGGTTGATTATGTTTACCGACATTGGTGATGTGTTCGCCTCTTCCGATGTTTCTATGGCGCGCCAAGCGAATAAAGTCGACAAAACCGCGACGCAAGTTTTCCGTCAAGATGGCACGCTGCAATATCAAAACAGCCTAGGTAATTTCGACTTTTCTGTCGCGTACATTTTAGGAAACAACACTTCTGAGCTCGACTACGGTTACAACGCTGCACTGCGTTATACGCTAGACATGGGGAATTTGGGTACCTTGGCACCAGTGGTGGCGATGCAGAAAAATAAAGGTGATGCGCGTGAAAGCAACGACACCGATTACACATTCTGGGGCGCAGGTACACGTTACTACCTAGGAGATTTGATGTTGGGTGCGTTGTACTCGGAAGATGAACTAGAGGGCTATTACTCGCAAACCAGTACCGACAAAGTGATGGAATTGACGGCGGTTTACAGTGTAAATGACAAATGGGCACTGCGTGCTGGTTATCGTTCTTTAGAAAACAGTGAGGGTGACGAGCTAGAGCTGAAAGATACAACGCTAGAAGTGCAATACAAACTGACGCCTCGTTCTTCTATCTACACAAACTACGTTGATCGTAACGGTTCGCGTGGCTACAGCAATGGACAAGAAGTCTCGTTTGGCGGTGCGCACGCAGACGAAAGCTACTACCACTTAGGTCTGCGTTACGAGCTGTAAGCACGATACTTAATGTAAGTTAGCTGAATCCATGAGCTTCTTCTGTGTCCGGTCAGTAGTTATTGCCTTTAATGCTGATTTGAAGAGGCTCACCCTCGCAATATGTTTTCTTCGTTACCTGTTTTAACCAACACACCGGCATCAGGAAAGCTGGTGACAGTAGCTAACAATTTTCCATCGACAAAGTGCAATGCCGCATAATCGTGAATGCCATAACAAGTGATGCTCGGTTGAGAACGAGCAAAGGCTTGGAAAACCTCGAACTTCTCACCTACATGAGAAAAATGCGCCGCAGCCAAACCGTCAATAAATCCAAGACAAAGCATAACTTGGTATGCTTCGGGATCACTGTCTGTCACCGCAAACTCAAACCAACAAATTGCACCTGCGCTCATGCCACAAATGATGATGCCTTGTTCATAACACTGCTTGAGTATTCTATCGATACCCCATTCGCGCCAAATGGCCAACATCGAACGCGTATTACCGCCACCGACGTAAATGATGTCTTGTTCAAATAGCGTTTCTTTCCAACCAGCTTCAAACTTAAACAGCGGAAAATGGGTCACGTTTTCACTAAGCTTCGCATCGTAAAAACGTTCAATCACTTCATCGGCGTCTCCCGTGGCTGTCGGTAGAAAACAAATGTTTAGATTCTCCTTACCAGACAAAGACAAAATGTATTGATCGAGCGGGCTCGGATTCTCTCCCATCATCCAGCCCCCACCGCCAATCGCAATACAGTGTTTTCGCATTCCTTTGTTTCCTCAATTGTTGCTAAGTTTGTTGTCGCTATTCGCCGACAGAATATATGTTCCTAAAGTGATCAATGAACGCTCGCGTTCTTCTTGGTAAGTGCTCACGTTTTGGGTAAAGCAGATAAAGCGGCAAAATCGCATCCGTTTGCCATTCTGGCAGCAAACTCACGAGTTTTTCTTTTTGTGCAGGGTCGAGTTTAGCCAGTGCAAATTCATCTAACATGGCTACACCACAGCCAGCCAAAGTAGCATCCAACATGGACTGGACAAGATTAAAACTCAGCGTACTTTCTAACTCAATGCTGCACTGCTGTTGAGTTTGCTTATGCGTAAACGTCCACTTATCTAACACCAAGTCGCGACTTTTATAAAGGATGTGCTCTAAGTCACCAAGCTCCTCTGGCGTACTTACATTTGGTTTATCAGCTAAATACGAGCGATGAGCGATCGGTTTACAGTGTAAAGTGCGTAGCTGATGGCCGACGTATCCCTCTGGAGGAGTATCGGTAAAGTAGAATGCGATATCAAACCCAGCCTCAATCAAGTCGAGAGGTGTCTCTGTGAAGATCACTTCGACGCTCACTTGTGGATGTTGCAATCGAAACTCGATCAATGTTTGGCTGAGTAACGCGGCTCCGAAAGAAGCAGACGCCGCTATTCTCAATTTTCCCGATACGATCTCGTTTGCCATGACTTGCTCATTGATCTGCTCAGCGCCTTCGAGCAGTTGCTTTACCTGCTGATAAAACCGCAAACCATCGTAGGTCAAATTAAACTGGCGCGTAGTTCGCTGAATAAGCTGCACCGACAATATGTCTTCAAGCTGTTTAAGTTGCCGACTTACATGCGCATTCGAACAATTCAGGCGCTTTGCTGCACCAGCAATACTTCGCTCCTCGCACAAAGCGACGTAAAGTGGTACGTAGCTGAGCCATTTTATTTCCATACAGTAATTCTGAATCTCTAAAATCAAACTACTGGAAATAATAGAAAGCCTCTAAACTCTGTACAACCTAAATTTGAAAGGATGAGTTATGAGTGTTTTCGACACGTGGTTAAAAGGTCAAGTCATTAAAGATCACATCACTAATACCAATATCATCGTTGGCGATTACAGCTATTACTCGGGCTTCTATCATCAAAAAAGCTTCGAAGAGCAAGCGGTACGCTACTTGTTGGGTGACCCCGTCACACTTCAAGAATGGCAAAGTAGAGAACCCGATAGCATCGACAAATTAATCATTGGCAAGTTTTGTTCCATCGCTTCTGGAGCCACCTTCATGATGGCAGGAAACCAAGGTCATCGCATTGACTGGATTTCGACCTTCCCCTTCTCTCCTGAAGAATTTGGAGAAGGCGTACAAGACGGTTTCGAGCGTGCCGGAAACACAGTGGTGGGAAATGATGTTTGGATTGGCAGTGAGGCGATGATCATGCCCGGAGTAAACATCGGCGATGGAGCCGTCGTCGGAGCACGCGCCGTAGTGACGAAAGACGTGCAACCTTATTCTGTGGTGGTTGGAAACAACCAAGTCGTACGTCAACGATTCAGCGATAAAGAGATTGAAACTCTACTCAATATCCAATGGTGGAACTGGCCAATAGAACACATTAAACAAGCAATGAAAGTAATGTGTAGCAGCCAAGTGGGTGCGCTTGCGGACTACTATCAAGAGCACATTGTCGATTTGTAGATAAAAAAAGCCCACACATCTTGTTGCGACGTGTGGGCTCAGTGAGTAAGAAAGCTTAAACCGCAGCGACGTCCTCTTCTTCCAAGTTCGCCGAGACTTTAATTTCGTATTGATTGAAACGGAACGAACAACCGCCATGAGTGCGCTTTGTCGTTACTTGTTCGTCGCCAAACTGCACCGTCACGCGAGTGAATACACGCTCTTTGGCTTCGACAATATTTTCTTCTAACGCGACTTCAAAGTCATGTTCCGTTTGTTCTAGCTTTTGCTTTATCGCTTCAAGCTGCTCGTTGTTTTGTGTTTTCATCACGTCAATCTGAGCTTGTTCTTCGTCGGTACGTTCGGCTTTAGGACGTTTTTTAAATTCGAGCTCTTTACGAATCACATCCATCGTTCCTTCTTGAGCGTGTTTGTATTGATCTTTGAGCTCTGCTAATCGCTCCTTAAATGCAGAATAGCGTGCGAACGCTTCTACCTTAGTGGCGGTGTCGCCTTCTACGCCCAATTGTAAGCACACCACTTTGCCACCGACTTTGGCATCTCCGCCGCTGAGCGTGCCGTTCCTACCGTTCGCATCTAGCACCGTCAGATTGCGCCCACAAACAATATCGTTATTCATGCTGTGCACCGCCAACTCAATATTTTCTCCGGCTTGCAAATCACAATATTGGGCGTAGCTGGCACGAATCGAACCTTTGGCTTTGACGTGACAACTCTTTGGCTGGCCATCACTCACGGTGTGGCCAATGATCCCTTTACCAACTTGGATGTCGTCTTGCGCTTGTACGTCAGCCGATTCAATGAAGCCGCCTACAGTAATAGAACCCGTCGCTTTAACAATCATGCCAGATTCAATGTTGCCACCGATAATCACATTCCCTTTGAATTTCACGTGGCCTGTATTCACGCCAACGCTATTGAGGAAGAGTGCGTTATCAACTTCGATGGTTTTGTCTTTAATCAGAGGCGTACCGGATACCGATGCAATCAATAGGTTTGGGTCTTGCTTGCTTATCTCGGTGCCCTTGCCTGGCTTCATTGGGCTGTCTTTTCCGGCTTGTGGAGGAATCACTCGCCCTTGAACAGTAAAACCAGGCGTACCTTTGGTCGCAGGCGTGCGGCGCATCACCTCATCGCCTACGTCAACCGCGATAGTTTCACCGAGGTTACGTAAATCAATTTTGTCGCTAGCAGATTGGCCGTCTTTGGGTTTGAGGATGCGTTTGGTGATGTCTTTAACAAGAGGAGTAAAAAGAGCGTCTTTGCCTTTGATAGGTTGCTTACCAACCGCTACAGGTTGAGAAAAAGTTTCGCCGGGTTTGAGCTGAGTGCTGACAACCAACACTTTCTTCAAAGCCAGTTTGTTGATGCCTTTCGAAACTCGCGCTTGAGCAAGGGCTTGAACAATCTCGGGGCCACGTAAACCTCGGCCTCCGTACGCGCCGACAACGTTCATACTGGCGAGCATGTCATTATTCGATAATTCAACCTCAACTTGCGCGTTGCGTTTTTCCGCAATGACGATGCCTTCGTAGGCCTCGGCTTTACGTTCTTTGGCGCAGTTAATGAATCTCACGACTTCCCCCTCAACAACAAACATCTTTTCAGCGTTCATTGCGACGAGCTGCTCGTTTAATTCATTTTGATTTAGCTCACCACCGAGGTCCACTTCTCCCGGAAGACGGGCTATCACCTTGGTCTTATCTTCAGATAACTCAAGACACAGCTTCCACATACCCTTACCACTTTGCTTCCCATCAACACTTTCAGTCTACCCAAATCCGTTTTCTGAACAAACCTCGCATTTCTTATTATAGGGCTCACGTCACTAAAGAAAGTAATCCATCAATAACGGTTAAACAGATATTAAGAGAGCATTTCGATTTAACCTAAAGCTCAATCAAAATACACGCCGAAATAAAAAGGAGCTGGATTTACAGTGTAAATTTCCCTTTAGTGTTTACAGTGTAAATCGTTCCAAATGTGTCTTACTTCGTCCCTTAACTGCTGCTCAACTTGCCTTCTTCCAGGTAAACCAAATTGCTGAGCACATTCAGTCCAACTACGGTTAAGAAAAAGCTTACTGATCATCAAGTCGGAAGCGGAGTTCAAACCTAAGTTAAGTAACCACTGCTGAAGCCAAGCAGACACGGACTCATAACTGTTACCACCATCAGCATAGCATTCAATTAGTAATAACTTAGCGGGATGAAGTGGACTCATTCCCAAAGGTTGCGGTAATAGAGCTCGAAAAATAGAGGCTTCTAATTTTGGATAGACGTCAGCCACATTGTTAGACAACATTTCTTCAAATAGCGCCTGAGATTCATCGACCCAAGCCGTCTGTTGGGAATCACAAGGTTTGACCATCAAGACTGAATAACAACCGCTAGCAGCATCGCGCATTGACCCTAAACGAATTGCACGGAAGTTCGATTGTAGCCAGAAATGGACCAACTCTTCCGTCGCACCGAAACTCGTGGATAAGTAAGCAATGTGTTTAGCCGCCATTTGATCAAGTTGCTGCAGCATTTTTTGACCGATGCCTCTTCCTTGCAATTCCGGATGAACAGCAATTCTCATGACTCGCAGCGTCGATAGATTCGCGACATTCGGAAATCCTAGGTGGTTTGCAATCGTAACTGGGGCTAAGTGTCCTTTAGGACGACGCTTACCAAGCTGAATTTCTTCAACCAATTCAGCGTCAAGCCCACCCTCTTCGACCGCTAATATTACCCCCACAACCGCATTATCTTGCTTAGCAAAATAGAGCTGACTGTTGTCGTCTTGCAAAAGGTGAATCAAATCATTCGGCGAGGTCTGATAATGAGCATTCACCAAAAGAGCGAAGCACTCACGCAGCAAACTAGGCTGCGATATCAAATTTTTCTTATCGGCTTTAGAAAGGGAAATTGAGTCGACCTGTTTAAGTTGATGGTGCGTTAACTCCGCATCCAACAAAAACGCGTCATAGAGCCATGATTCAAGCGCATCATTCATGCTCCAGCGGATGGGCTGTGTCATGTGCCATGTTTTCATTCCCGAACGCTGTTTCTGAAGCCAATCAACAAATTTAATCGTAAAGCCCCGGCCACAACCTTCATAACCGTGAATAGTCGTAGAAAAAACGAGTCGATGATAATGTTCGGTAATGCTTTTGAGCATAGGAACTGGAATTGCAGCCGCTTCATCGACAAGTAACAAATCACATTCAGGTCGACTCAATAATAGTTCATCTGGAGCAATAAATTGAATGGCTCCCTGCCCTGATTCTAATCTGTCCTTCTTAATACGCTGTGCGCTAGGGAGTAAACGTAAAGCATGTTGGTAAACAGGCTCAACGGCTTTTATAGATGGTGCCGTAATTAAGATTCTAAGCGGCTTCTGCTGTAATAAGTTCGCACACGCAATTCCGAGGGCACTTGTTTTTCCACGTCCACGATCAGCGGTCAAAATTAATGGTCGCTTTCGATGTCCTGTCACCACCTTTTCAATTAGAGAAATGGCATGTTCTTGTTCCGTGTAGTGGCTTTCTTTTTCTGCTTGCTTGATGTCTGGAGCCGTTGGCAATGGTTTGTCTTGCTCAATAACAACGAGCTTCTCCCATTGTTTGTGCATCCATTGCTGAGCAAAATTCGCATTTTGTCGCAGCTCAGTAATGACAATAAGAAAACCGCCGCCAACCAATGAGCCAAGCGCGGCGGTAAAACTATTGGCGTCAAAGCCATTTCGAGCATCAAACAATAGAACGTCACACTCTCTGCCTAGCAACATGTGCCCTTGTTTAGACGAAACACTGGATACGTTTTTCAAACCAAAATCACCAACAGAAAACCAACGTTGATGGCGCTGCGTTTTATGGAACTCTGACATCAACGCATTTTGCCAAGAAGCCTCCCCTTGAATGACAACACCAATCCTTTGGAAAGATTGGTGAGCTTGATGTTGAAGTGATGAAAGGAAATCAGATTGTGTCTGCATTTTGTCTATCCAACGTTGAACTGACGCAATGGTATCACATCTTTAATTTGACGCTTCTCAGATATAAAAAAACCGCCCGGAGGCGGTTGATTCAATCATCATTTGTTATTGCAGTTTGGTTTGTACAAACGCAAGAATCTCTTCCATTAAGCTGTCCTCAACTTTCTTCAAGTTCAACGCCAGGCTGCTACCTTTTCGGCTATAGCTTGCTCGACCTTTAACTAAGTCGACTTTTTCCGTCTTCTTACCAGGTTTTGCTGGTGCAAGTTCAGTAATCCAATTTTCGATGCTTTCCGTGACTTCTTTTGTCAGACGAGCAACGCCTTGAGCAGTGCTTCGCTGCCATAAAAACCCTTCGCTAGAGCGACATTTATCTAACAGCTCTTGCTGCTGCTCTGGCGTTAGCGTTGAAAACTGTTTGTGCAGTTTCACGATTGTTGGGCGACCGAGATCGCCAACATTCGGATACGCTTGAAGCAGTTCTAACGGTAATGCTGCGGCTTTTAAAGCGCCACTTACCAACGCTTCACTGCACTGGAACATTTTTGCCAATGCTTTCTGATCCTCAGCTTCACCACTATCAAGCTTAGCCTGCATCTCTTTCCCTTTTTCATATAAAGAGAGCGGCTTGTGAGCATTTGCCACATCAGACAAAAACTTAGCATGGTCAGTATTAATGTTGTCAGCAACATAAACCAAAAAGTCTTGTTCAGCGAGGATACAAGACATGCGACGACGGCTACCATCTAAAACTTCAATCTTGCCATCTTCAGTTCTACGACCCACTGCTGGATATTGTTGGCCACGCTCTTTGAGTGTGACTAAAACATCAGATAAAGCATGTTCGTTTAAGAACGATTGCTCACGAGCGTTATCAACAAATACTGTTGTTTCTGTCGCAACTTTATTTGCAGGAATACGCACAAGTTCAAACTGAACAATATTTTCACCTGCAACTGCTAGTTCAATCGTTTGAGCTTTCTCTTTTGCCGCAGTTTGCGCCTCTTGCGGAGTCACAACACGACGCTTATTCGTTTTGCCAAATAATTTCGCGTTTAATTCAGACGTTTTCAAAGCCATTTACTTATTACCCCTGATTCAATGACGGCCAATTAGAGTGCAGCACACGCTCTAATTCCAGTGCGCTTTTATGAACAGCGTCTTGCGCGGTAGCTAGTGTCTTCTTACCGCCTTCAAAATCGCTTACTGTCAGATCAAATACTGTGCTGTAGGTATCGGCACAGGTTTCAAACGCACGGCTACGAGGAATAGTAGCCATCATAACTTGGTCACCTAGAAGATAGTTCATTTCAGTTAAAACAGAAACTTGCTTCTTATTGTCGTCCTCAAACATGGTTGGCATCAAGCGAACAAACTCAAGACCATTCCAGTCCTCCGGGAACATTTCATATACCGTAGGCAAATGCTGGAAGAAGTTTACTGTTGAAGCCCAGTCCAGACGCTTAGCCGCACAAGGAATTAGCAAGGCATTTGATGCATACATCGCATTCCATACTAATGGGTCAACGTGTGGACCGGTATCAATCATAATGATATCGAAGTCATCAGCAATTTTATCAATCAGTTGCTCTTTCAGCAGACGGACGATATCGAGTGATGGGTCTTCAGATAGCGTTTGCCATGCTTCCGCATTAAACATCGCGTCTTCTGGAAACGCTGAAATCGACTTTAAGTTCGGATATTGCGTTGGCAGCAATACGTTTTTACGTAAAAATTCACTGTCAATTTCCACACCATCAGGCACGTTACCCAACATAATGTCTACCGCAGAATAGATATTATCATGCTCTGCCATGCTGATTTGCGGGTTGAGGAATAAACGTAGCGAGCCTTGTGGGTCTAAGTCGATTAAACAAATACGGTATCGTTTATCCAAATTTAGCGCTAAACATGCCGCTAAATGAACCGCGGTCATTGATTTACCTGTACCGCCCTTTTGGTTCTGCACATTAATAATCCAAGGTTTGTTACCTGAATTCTTTTTACGCTCATGAAATTTAGGCACTTCAGCCGCATCCATGAGCATGTGTGCTTCTTCTAACGTAATTGAATAATGATTCGCGTTGTTTTTAGTAAATTGATGCCCAGCGGCTTCCATTTTACCAATCGCGTCGTCGAGCTTACGGCGAGTTAGACCAGAACGGGTTTCCATCATCGCTTTCGACATTGGTGGGAAGTAGTTATCGCTTCTCTCTTCTAAAACAATTTCAATACGGTCAGCTTGAACCTGCTGAGTCAGCTCCGCTAACTCAAGAAGGTTTTCAATCGTTTTTTCTCTTTTCATGCCAAATTCCGTTGGAAGGATTTATAATTGCAATTGTACAGCAGTAAAGACCAAAAACAACAAAAAGGTGCACGAACATTTTGAATTACCATCACATAAAAAAACACCCAAATCGACGCTTTTATGATTTATGGTCAAAAAGATAACTATTTTTAATCAAATAATCTTCTCATAAGTGGACACCTAAACTTAAAAATAAAAAGTGTTACAGCGTCACTCATTTACAATGTAAATCAATTTTCTACCGGAACGATTATAATATTAAGCTAAATTACGGGTTATGTTAGACCAACCTAATTTAAACGATAAATAGTAAGTAATATCGGAACAATAAAGATCTGAACACCTTGATCATGTCTCCGAGCAAAATAGGGCAGTTCCAGCGAAACATCTATGGAAGTATGATCAAGGTATGCTTATGATCATGCTTCCGTGTTAATAAGCAAATCCGAAAGCATGATCATGGAAAAATTGAGCAGAGTACGGTGTAAACAAGCAAATAAAATAAGATCCATTAATCGGAAATATGATCAAGCCTTAGAATCTCTCGGAAGCATGAGTTTTCTTCTCTAATTTACGGTTGAGTGCAGACAGAATGGGGGATTGAGCAGAAATTGACGTTATAGAAGCCGGAACAATGAAATTGCTCAAGTTGCTATGATAAATCACGCTCTCATGATCATGCTTCCTGTAAATAAGCAGAGACTAGGATTTACTTCTAAATATGAGCGACTTGAATGTATTTTAATCAGATGAGTGATATCTCATCAATATGGGCGCCAGAACGATAGATATATTGGCTCTTGATCATCGATCCGAGTATAAATAACATCACCAATGCACAATATAATCATCGTGAAGATCATTATTAAATACTGCATCTGTGGATAACCTGTAAAAACATCATGATCATCGTTTCAAGACTCTTTTGATCATCTTTTCATAACCTTAATGATCATGCTTACGAATAAATATGATCATGCTTTCAGGTTATTGTTGATCATACTTTCAGACTTCTTATGATCATAGTTCCGAAACACATGGAAATAATAGTCTTATAGAACAAAAGCTTAGCGAGAAATTTCAAGCCAGATCATTAGATCATATAATCAATTAAGATCAGATTAATCAAAAAGATCAGTTATTTAAAAAACAATCTTTTTTCTTTATTTATGATCTGTTTTTCTTTATTCTTCGGAACCATAGCACAACTACGGCTAGTGTGATCTGGATCTAAAATGACGGCTGATGAAAAAATTCTGATTAAAGCACCGAGAAGCCACAAAGATGGCCATCTTTTTGAGGTACATGAATCCTCTGCGGATTGGGTAGAGCAGTACCAACATTTCAAAGGGGTGACCAAAAGCATCTTAGAGTTGCTTAATCTGATCTCATTACGAGGCTTCAGCAGCAAGGATGGTTTGGTTTCAACCACAGAGATTGTGGAAGCAACAGATGGGCAACTCACACGTGCAGCTCTGCAACAACGTTTGCGCGCGGCAGTAAATATTGGTTTATTTACTCAAACTCCAGTGCGTTTTGAAGAGGGACTTGCTGGTAAAACGATGCTACATAAATTTGTGAATCCCAATCAGCTTATATCTGTGTTGGGAGCAACAAGTCTTGTTACCGACAAAGTTCGCCAGAACGAGAAACAAAAACGTTCGAAAGCATTGGCTCAGACTCAAGTAAACAAACGTTTGTTGAATGAGCACGGGTTAAACACACCTCCCACGATGAAAGATGAAGCCGATCAATTTGTTGTATCTCCAACAAATTGGGCTGGGATAATTGACCAAGCACTTGCGCCACCAAGAACTCGAAAAAGTTATCAGAAATCCATGGTGTCGATCTCTGGCACAAAAGCCGTTATTGAGACGCGATCATCCAAAAATATCATGACTGTGGATGATCTCATGACCCTGTTCGCTCTCTTCACGTTAACAGTTCAGTACCATGATCATCACAAAGATCAGTATCAGCTTGATGCGGCTCACGTACCAAACAAAACGCCGCTATACATCACTGATATTTTGTCGCTCAGAGGCAAAAAAGACAGTGGCCCAGCTCGTGATTCCATTCGCGATAGCATTGATCGCATTGAATTCACTGATTTTCAGCTCCATGAACTTACTGGACGTTGGCTAAGTGAAAACATGCCCGAAGGCTTTAAGAGTGACCGCTTCCGCTTCTTAGCCCGTACCATCACGGCTTCAGAAGAAGCGCCCGTTGAGGGCAGTGATGGCGAAATTCGTATTAAACCCAACTTATACATCTTGGTGTGGGAACCGTCGTTCTACGAAGAACTACTAACACGCGATTATTTCTTCTTGTTCCCACCAGAGATCTTGAAACAACATACTTTGGTGTTTCAACTGTACTCTTTCTTCCGTAGTCGCATGGTTCGTCGTCACACGGATTGCATGCTACTGAGTGAGTTAAACCAGAAACTTGCACGTAACATTGAATGGCGACGTTTCTCCATGGATCTGATCCGAGAACTAAAGCGGTTGTCTGATGGAAAAGGGAATGATGATCTATTCGTCGTTAATTTGTGGGGTTATCACCTGACGATCGAAACCATGATCGAAAATGACAAAGTGATGGACTACCAGATCGACATCAAATGTGATGTCGAAGAGGTCTTACGTTACTCGCGAGCGCGAACGACCAACGCAGGAAAGCGTAACATGGCGCCTACGCTGCCAAATCCACTTCGTAATGAGATGGTAACCCGACAACAGCTTGAGGAGCTCTCAGGCATCATAGACGGCGAATTTGAGCCCATTCAACGCAAAGCACCGTCTCCAAGAGGAAATTTAGGGCGACGCGTGAAGCAAAGAAAACATTTGGTAGAGATCAATGCTGATGAGATCACCATTACTCTATCTAAATATACCTCACCAGAGGCTCTAGAACGCAGTATAACGGCTTTGTCTGCGATGACAGGGCACTCGTATGCCTCAATCAAAGAAGAGTGCTCAGATTACATAGAGAAGCTCGATTGGCTAAGGGTAGGGGATGAGCCGATTCCTTATGAGACATTAAGTAAAACCGTCGAGCTGTTTAACACCCAGAACGATGTTAAGCATCTTACCATCGAGCGCTTGATTGCGGGGTTAGCGGTGCGTCGGAAAGTTTGTCGTCAAATCTTCGATGGTCACATGGATGAAATGGTATTTCGTGCCTTGGATGAAATGGCGATTTAAAAGTGTCGCTTGATGTGTATCAAGCTATAGGTGTGATGTATCGGTTTGAAATGTAACAATGTCTTTCGATGATAAAAAACAGACTTAACTCTTACAAACTACTGACATTAGAAGCCAAGCCTAATACTACTATTTATCCCGAATAGACAACCTTTTGTCCTTTCTGATGATTAATAGATTGGCTCATATTGTTACATTCATTCTGAATAGACTTCGCGAGTTTCTCCTCAGGAAACTCGCTTTTTTTTGCCTAAAATTCCGCTAATTAAGCCTTGATCATTTTTCCGGACTAATGAGGTAAACCTTGATCATGCTTCTTGGGTTCATTCCAATGTAATGAACGCATCAACGCAACATGTGATTCGATTAAGCTATGGGCTTGTTCCTGCCACTTGTTTTGATCACACTGCTGATTACAAAACTCTAACGCCACAACGGTGAGATGCTGAAGTCGTCTCAAACACCAATCTTTGATCAGAATATCAGTCGAGACTTGGCATGCTGCTTGTTCAAGCTTTGCACTCGTATAAAGCAAGGTTTGATATGCTTTCTGAGGGTCTTGGTAGCTTGCATATTGAAACACGCGTAAACATCCATCCAACCAGCAAGTAATCGCTTTACTTTGAAGATCGCTCAATTCGGGGCCAAACACGTCATCAGGCACCTGATATAAGATCGTTTCCAATTTTTCTACTTGATCATGTTTCCGCTGTTCGTACCACATGGTGATTTGATCTTGCCAAGTACTCAAATCCATTACGCTGCCTCAGTCCATTGTTTTACATAGTGATTTGGCCCTATTTGATCAAATTCGTCGACAATTATGCTGCTACGTTGACGAATTTCATCGGCATCTATCGAATAGTTTGGCTCATTTTTCACTAAGTTACCAAAAGGTAAGTCAGGATCAGGAACGGCAGAAATCAACAGCTTAGTATAAGGATGCTGCGGATTCTTAAGTATTGAATGAGTGTCGCCCCATTCAACGATTTGCCCTTTGTACATTACTGCGGTTTCTTCCGCGATGTAGTGCGCAGTCGCCAGATCATGAGTGATGTATAAAAAACCAATTCCCAGTTCTTGCTTCATTCGTTGCATTAAATTCAACACTCCCAAGCGAATAGAAACATCCAGCATAGACGTAGGCTCATCCGCAAGAATGATTTGCGAACCTACCGCTAAAGCCCTTGCTAAGTTTACTCGCTGACGTTGCCCACCACTGAGTTCGTGAGGGAACTTATTCAATGTCTCTTCAGGTAGTTCCACCAGCTTTAGAAGCTCTTCCAAGCGGGCTGGGATGTCGCGCTCGTTTTTGACTTGTTTATGAATTTTTAAAGGACGCGTTAGGTGATGGCGAATGGTATGAGTTGGATTGAGAGAGCCAAACGGATCTTGAAACACCATTTGTACTTTACTGCGATATTCTTGTAGAGCCGATCGTGACGTGATCTCATTTATGTCAGTGCCATCGAAAAGGATCTCGCCTTCCGTTGCAGGATAGACTTTGGTTATTAAACGAGCGCAAGTACTCTTACCGCAGCCTGACTCTCCAACCAAAGCCAAGGTTTTTCCTGCGTACAGATCAAAAGTCACTCCTTGAAGCGCACGAAAGGTTTCCTCTTTCGCTAAACCACCGCCCACTTTGAATTCTTTAATCACATTTTTCATTTGGATGATAGGCTGGCTCATGGTTACGCTCCTTGTAACTCTGGTTGTTTGTGGACGTCATGGATGTTTGGGAAAGAAGCCCATAGCTTTTGCGTGTAGGGGTGTTGAGGCTGATTGCGTATATCGTATGCTCGATTGACTTCGACGATTTCTCCGTGACGCATGATTGCAATTCGATCACATAGTTGGCTCATGAGTGCCAGGTCATGAGTGATAAAGAGGACTGAAAAACCGAACTCATCTCTAAGCTGATAAATTTGCTGTAAAATTTCTCTCTGTACCACTACATCTAATGCTGTTGTGGGTTCATCCATAATGATCAGTTTTGGATTTAGAGACAAAGCAATGGCTATCACCAACCGCTGACGCATTCCTCCTGAAAATTGATGAGGATATTCTGCTAAGCGTTCTCGAGGAATATTGACCAAGTCCAACAACTTTTCTGCTCTATCTTTTGCTTGAGCGTTAGTGAGGCCTTGATGGTGTCGTAACACATCTGCAAATTGCTCTTGTATCGTTAAGACAGGGTTGAGTGAGTTCATCGCGCTCTGGAACACCATGGCGATTTCACTCCACCTTAGAGCGGTCAGTTCAGAGTCTGAGATACTAAGGATATCCTTACCATCAAACCATATTTTACCGCCAGAAATGAACGCTGGCGGTTTATGAAGACGATTTATTGAGAATGCGATTGTGCTTTTACCACATCCAGATTCACCGGCAAGACCAAATACTTCGCCTTTGCCGATATCAAAGCTGACGGACTTTACCGCATTAAAATCACCATTATCAGTGATGTAATCGACGCACAAATCTCGGATCTGGATGACCGGGTCATTGTGGTATGCATGACTTAAGTTAATACCATCCATATAAACACCTTATTAATCTAAAAGATAATTATTATCATTATCAGGTGTGGCGGTTTTTAGAAAGTATCAAGCTATGAATCAGTGAAGTGACTCGAAAGTTAGGTTAAACAGGAAGTGGTGTAATGCGTCGTTGATAAAACTAAAGAAGAGCAGAATTGAGAGCTAGATCAGCACACTTTTCGTAGGGGGAATTACTCAAATTTAATCGTAAATTTGTCCCTTGGCAAAACTTAAATGATGAATCTATTAAGGAGTTAACGAAAGGGCGGGAGGGGTCACATTTCCCTACAGTTTTTCTTACCACCTTGTTCCGGTTTTGCTATAGATTACGCATCGAAAACATGGTGTGTTCGGAGGAAATATGTCCATTAATTCTATCGACCATGACGAGATGACCAACATCGCTCACAAATGGGAATTACCTGATGAGGAAACCGTTGTGAAGCCAGAGAAAACAGTGAAATCAGCAGAAGCCAGAAGACGCATTGAAGCGTTACGTGAGATCCGTGAAAGTGGGTTGACCATTGAAGAAGCAAGGGAGCTTGGCTTGATACACTGATCGCCTCAGGTTGGTTTAGCAACCCATAGGGTAGTCGACGGACTGCCCTTTTTATTTTTTCACTCTATTACTCTCTTATTCAAACTCTCCATTTATCTGTCTTGCGCCTCAAAAGCACGAGTTTCACACTCACGTCCCGTCCCGAAGAAGTTTGACAATCTGACCTTGTGTTACTAGATATATCAGTAGCGATATGCTTTTTGTTGATTATCGCAACCACAAAGCAAGGAGCGCAAGTATGGTTGATCAAATCCTTTTTTATGAGCCCGATGAGCCCCACGGTTTTCTCTCAAATTTTTGCCATGCCCCAGTCAATATCTCCTCCCAAACTTGGCCCACCAGCGAACATTATTACCAAGCACAAAAGTTTCTCGATGCTCAGTTGCAAAGTAAAATTCAGCACGCAAGCACCCCTGACGAAGCGTTTGCTTTAAGCCGCAAATACGAACACTTTGTCAGAAGCGATTGGGACGATATAAAGTTGGCTGTTATGGCTTTCATCGTTAGGGAAAAGTTTCTACAAAATCCACCATTAGCGCAGCAATTAATGAGAACGGGTAACGCTTGCCTAACAGAGCATTCTCATAAAGATGCCTTTTGGGGAGACGGGGGAGATGGTAAAGGAGAAAATCATCTAGGAGAGATTCTGATGAATGTTCGAGCAGAGCTGAGACATGTTGAGCCTTACAATCTCGTGAAGTTTATCGATAAAGCCAAATTGCCCACCCAGTGGGGCACATTTATGATGTACGGCTTTATTGAAGCCGCGACAAATAAAGAGCATCTTGCTCTGGTCTATGGCGAGCCAACAAAAAGTGCAGCACCACTTATTCGGTTGCATTCGGAGTGTCTTACCGGAGATGCTCTATTTAGCACGCGTTGTGACTGTGGTTTTCAGCTTAATAGAGCGCTACAAAACATCGTCAAAGAGGGATGTGGCGTGCTGCTTTATTTACGTCAAGAAGGGCGTGGAATCGGCTTGATTAATAAAATTCGTGCCTATCACTTACAAGATGATGGCGCAGATACCGTGGAAGCAAATGAGCGTTTAGGTTTTGCCGCTGATATGCGTGATTACGCGTTCTGTAAAGGAATGCTAGAGCATTTGGGGATTGACGCTGTGCGTCTAATGACGAATAACCCACGCAAGCTCGCCGCCTTAAAAGCGGTTGATATTAACGTCATTGAACGAGTGCCATTACAAGAAGGGAATAACCCAAGTAATCAATATTACCTGCAAACCAAGGCGAGTAAATTGGGGCACATGTTTGATCCTAAGTTTGTTAACCACACTAAGTAAGTGCTACAGATTTCCCAGAAACAAAAACGCCAACGTATCATCGTTGGCGTTTTTGTTAATGAGTTGATTCATTGATACTTTTGAATGATTTCATCAATTTCCCCTGAGGTTTTTAATTCAACGAGTCGTGTATTGATGTAATTTTGAGTTTCTGGTTGCATTTGAGGTGAAAAAGCCAGGTAGATTGAGTAGTCAGGAATAACCGAGCTGAAAGGCTGTATCTGAAAATTCTCTAACGGCAAATTGAGTCGCTTTAAGTTGTAAAGGACTCGGGATTCCATCTCGACAAAAGCTGTATCTCCAGGGGTTCGGCTTATCACTCGGTATGCGGCGTTGTAGTCTTTCACACGCATTTCATTGACACTGCCATTTTCAAAGAACGGTGTTAAATTTGGATAATCAAACCCCAGCAGTAATACAATAGAACGACCATGCATCGTATCCATATTTTTGAATTCTAAAGGCTTCTCGCTACTCGACACCAGTACATGTTTTACAGTGTAAATGGGCTCCTCAGATAAATTTTCCGATTGCACCTTGCCCCAGTTCGGGCTGCCATAAGTTAACCAGTTTGGCTCAGCGCCTTCTTCCAATATGGAAATCATACGTTTAAATGGATAAGTATGATAATTCACTTGGTAATCCGACTCCGCGAAGATAGCGCTGACGATATCGGTCACAATTCCGGAGTGCATTTGTCCCTGTTGTTCAATTTGAAATGGTCGAGCTTGTTCAGCAATGACGTAATAGTTCACTTGATTTGCGGTCACATGAGAACTTACAACAATTAAGCTAAAAGCCAATCTAAGTAGAAGTCTTTTCATCGTATCCTCGATTATTATTTGTGCGTAGCTATATTTAGAGTAGCGCAAGTTTATCGGAGCGGTTTCATATGGATGAAAAAGAGCGATCTCAACGTCGTTTTAGTATCGGCAACCAACTTATGTTGGCGGTATTAACGTTGAGTTTAATCTTTACGGTCATCATTTCTACAGTGAGCTTATATCGAGTTTTTCACGAAGATTTAGCCCATTTAGATGTTGAATTAAAGCAGGTTGAGTCTAGCTATTTATCGAGCTTTTCTGCGAGTTTGTGGGTAGAGGATAGGGAGCTGTTGTTGACACAAGCTCAAGGTGCAATGCGTATGCCCTCGGTGGACTACTTACGTATTGCTAGTGAAGACGAAGTTATCATTGAATTAGGTTCGGCGCTTTCTGAGGATGTTGTCGAGAGAAGCTGGCCGATGCAGTATCGGGTCGGCGATAAAACGTATGATCTCGCGATATTAACGGTTCAATCGGATCTTAGCGCGATATATGAAGATCTTTGGCAGCAGTTCTTTTTTCTACTTACGACAGAAGCGATCAAAATTCTTGTCCTCATCATTGGTGTTCTTTGGGTGGCGTTTCGCTTGTTGGTCAATCCGTTACAATTGCTGTCTGGTGCGGTGAGCGATTTTCGTGGCGGTACAGTGCCGAGTAAAGTGACTCTCCCTAAACGATGGTGCTTTGATGAAGTGAGTGTTTTGGCAGAGAAATACAACCGAAGTGTTGAGAAAGTGAAAGAGCACCAGACTGAGTTAGAGGCTGAACGCGATAGGGCAGAAGTCGCTAATCGTAAGAAAAGTGAGTTTCTTGCCACTATGAGTCATGAGATCCGCACACCGATGAATGGCATTATTGGTGTGTCGTCGTTGCTCAATGACACCGACCTCGATCCCCAGCAAAAAGAGTTTGTAGAGATCATTGACAGTTCTTCTCACTCACTAATGACGATCATCGACGACATTTTGGACTTCTCTAAAGTTGAAGCTGGCAAAGTAGAGCTGGAATACACGAGCTATGATCTTCGCGAGCTACTTGACGATGTCATCAGTTTACATAGTGTCAAAGCCAAGCAGAAAAACTTACAGCTGCTCAGCGATATTGATCCTCACTTGCCAATCGAAGTGCAAGGTGATGCCACACGATTGAAACAAGTTCTGAACAATTTGTTGAGCAACGCGATTAAATTTACCGAGCGCGGCCATGTGAAGCTTCTTGTAGCGTTGTCTCGACTTGATGGAGAGACCGCTCATATCCGGTTTCGAGTTGTGGATTCTGGTATTGGTATTGCGAAAGAGCACCAACAAGCAATCTTCGAACGCTTCCAACAAGCTGATGGTAGTACCACCAGAAAGTATGGTGGGACAGGGCTTGGTTTGGCGATAGCTGCACAGTTGGTTAACTTGATGGGAGGGGAAATACAACTAACAAGTGAGCTTGGGCTGGGAAGCTGTTTTGAATTTTCGATTCCTGTTGCTGTAATAAATGCGCAATCGACCTATACCGACCAACTTAATGTATTAGATTTCCCGAAAGCGGAAGACAACGAAATCAGCCCTCAAGATAATGATAAACCTTGGGTATTGGTTGTTGAAGATACCATCGTCAATCAGAAGGTAGTTCGCATCATGTTAGAAAAACTGGGTGTGCGAGTGAGTGTCGCCAACCATGGCGAAGAAGCATTGCAGCTGTGTGATCAGCAGCCTTTCGATTTGATTTTTATGGACTGCCAAATGCCTGTGATGGATGGGTTTATTGCTACGGAGCGAATTCGAAAAATGGGAGAGTGGGGGAAACACGTTCCAATTATTGCGCTAAGTGCCAATGTCATTAAAGAGGATCAGCAACATTGCTTCGATGTTGGGATGAACGAGTTCGTGGCTAAACCCGTTACCAAGACTCGATTACAACAAATATTCGAACAGCATTTACCAAAAGCACTGAAAATCAGCGCTGTGCCTAAATAGTTAACTTGAAATCGATCAAGTTAAGTGCGTTTCTATTCTGTAATTGTAACTCTGTGTGATATAGTGCCCGGCTAGTATTTAAAGTACCTTGAGGCTGTGAATGTCGTTTAATCTATCCCTATTGCCGCCTGACGAAAAAAACAAAATCGAACTGGATAAGCAGGCGTCGTTTTTGGTTTGGAAGCTCAGAGAGGCCAAATCTGGTCCTGAAGCAATAGAAGAACAGTTGTCCAAGATTAACGATGCTGATGAAAAGGCGTTTTTCCAGCAATCGGTCGAAAAGTACAAACGAGTAATGGGTGTCGCTTAACGCGAACCGTGGCAATGGTTCAATCCAATGCGACGAATGAGGTAACCTCCCTATTCCTTTGCTAAGCGAAATTGAAAAGGTTTCGCTTTTTGCTAAAATCCTTCGCATTAAATTTGAATTTAGAGAGACATCCCGATGGGAAGAAGTTTTGAAGTGCGCAAAGCCTCTATGGCGAAAACTGCAGGCGCGAAAATTAAAGTTTATTCCAAATACGGTAAAGAAATTTACATGTGCGCGAAAAACGGTGGTGGTGATCCAGACATGAACTTGTCTTTGAAACACCTGATCGCAAAAGCGAAAAAAGACCAAGTTCCTGCGCACGTTATCGATAAAGCGATCGACAAAGCGAACGGTGGCGGTGGTGAAGACTACACTCCAGCACGTTACGAAGGCTTCGGCCCTGGCGGTACTAGCGTTATCGTTGACTGTCTAACAGACAACGGCAACCGTACTTTCCAAGATGTACGCCAATGCTTTGTGAAAGTCGGTGCGAAAATTGGTGTTGAGGGCTCGGTTTCTCACATGTTCGATCACCAAGCGGTATTCCAGTTCAAAGGCGACGATGATGAAATCATCCTAGAAACGCTAATGATGGAAGATGTAGACGTTACTGACGTTGAGCTAGAAGACGGTGTTATCACTGTATTCGCACCTCACACAGAATTCTTCAAAACAAAAACTGCGCTTAACGGTGCATTCCCAGATCTAACGATCGATGTTGAAGAAATCACATTCGTTCCGCAAACTCATACGCCTGTATCGGGTGAAGATGCTGAGAAGTTCCAGAAATTCCTAGATCTTCTAGATGACTGTGATGATGTTCAGCAGGTTTACCACAACGCAGAGCTGTAATTAATTCGCTCATATCGTTGTAAAAAGGCTTCCTCGGGGAAGCCTTTTTTGATCGCTTTTTCTCAAGCAGAGCTATACGTTACGATATTTGGAATAACACAGCGACATGATTACACCAAAACAGATACCTTGAGTTAGCATCGCCGTGCCGCCATAGCTAAAGAAGGGAAGTGGGCTACCCATTACTGGCAACAAGCCACTCACCATGCCCGTATTGATAAAAGCATACAGAAAAAAGCTCATCGCTAATGCGCCACTTACCAGCCGACTAAAAAAGTGGTCAGACTGACATGCAAGCAACATAACGCGTGCAGTAATAAACAAGTACAATGCGAGTAAGACTAAACTGCCAACAAAGCCCCATTCTTCCGCATAGGTCGAAAAAATAAAGTCCGTATGACTTTCTGGAATAAAGCCAAGTGTTCCCTGCGTTGCATTCATCCAACCTTTGCCTTTCATACCGCCTGAGCCAATCGCAATCAAAGATTGGATGATTTGGTAGCCCGAACCCAGTGGATCGGACTCAGGGTGCAAGAACTGTGTTACACGACTCTTTTGATAGGTTTCCATAACGAAGAACCATAAAATAGGTGCTAACGTTAAAATGCTCGCAATAAACCCGCAGATTATTTTCCAGCTCATGCCAGCCAAAAACAAAACGAACAATGCATAAATGATGGTAAAAACTGCACCGTCTAAATCCGGTTGTAGCGCGATTAACCCGGCAGGAATCATTGTAATAAGTAAGCAAAATGCAATTTTCCGACTGTCTGGTCGACCTCCTTCAATATGCAGCATCCAGGCGATCATGATTGGAATGGAAAGTTTGATTAGCTCAGACGGTTGAAAGCGGAAGAAGCCGATATCGAGCCAACGTTGAGAGCCATTGGTGCTATCACCAAATAAAGCGACAGCAAGTAGCAGAGCAACCGCAATAATGTAGAGATATGGAGCTGAGCGCTGATAGCTGGACGCTGGAATCGAGGACATGACCAAGATACAAACTAATGTCAGTCCGCAGCGCGCCAAATGTTTGAAGAGCATCGCCTCATTAAAGCTACTGGCACTCCAGAGAGTGAGCGAACTTAACAGCATGATCGGAATGATCGCCATTAGCAGTGGAAAATCAACTCTTGGGAAATAACGCTTATTCATTTTCAACGACCTAATAACGCACCTATTTTGAGTGCGAAAACAACTAAAACTCGAAGAGTTCAAACTATTCCGATGCTAAGAATCTCGATTTCGAAACAACAGACACCATGCAAAGGTGTGTAAGAAAGGAGAGTGCGACACTGTCTGTTATGGGTAGCTGTGGGATGGATAAATACACTAGCCTCAGATTTTAAGCCAGTGTTTTTATTGTGACTGCCGTAAAAATGTAGAGTTACGAATGAGCGGAATTGTATTTTCTGTTTAAGTGAATGTCATTCATCCTCTCTCAATACCATTCACTCTGCATAACTGCCATTGGTCGCATGCAAAAGCAGCGTGCGACCTTCTCCCTTAATCTGAAACCATCAAATCACGTTCAACTAAGGACAGTACATGATGGTTTCTCAATCTCGCTCAATCAAAGCTCTTAAACTGGCAAGTACGTTTATCGCCGCATTTGCACTTAGCAGCAATCTGGCTCTGGCTAACCCAAGCGAGCGCACACTCAGTCAATTCAACCAAGCGGCGCAGGGTGACTCTGGCTTAGTTGATACTGTTTATGGCGAACTATCCAAACAACTCGAAGAGCAGGGCGCAACGCCGGTGACCTTGGTTTACTTGGGCAGTGCTGAGACGTTGCAAGGTCGTGAGGCGTTTATGCCTTGGAACAAGATGAAGTTCACCGAGCGCGGTCTTGCCACAATCCAAAAAGGCTTGGATTTAATGGCGAACCAGCCAGTACCACTGCAAGAGCAACAACGCTTACAAGGCTTGCCGGAATACCAGCTAGCTACCGCCATGGCAGCTACTACGTTTACCTCTCTGCCAGACATGTTCAATCACTTTGAGCGTGGCTACGAGCTGTACCTTTCTCTGCTCGATGAACCGAGTTTTAGCCAACAACCTTTCGCCGCAACGTCTTGGATTTACCGTTATGCCATTGAAGCGGCACTGCGCGCTAAAGATGTTCAACAAGCCAAAATATGGTTAGCGCAAATGGAGCAATTGGGCGACAGCAATCTAGAAACGCAAACCGCGAAAGCTTTGTTAGCCAAGTATTAGGGAGGCGTCATGATCGTTTTTAATCAACTCAGTCGCGATTACGCCCTTGGCAGCCAAACCGTACGTGCATTGCGAGACGTTTCTGGTGAAGTGTTTTCCGGCGAAATGGTGGCTCTGTGCGGGCCGTCTGGCTCAGGCAAAAGCACCTTACTTAACGTGCTTGGCATGCTGGATACTCAATACCAAGGTCAGGTGACATTTGCAGGCAGCCCATACCCAACCGGACAAATGCATGCGGCGAAAATGCGCCGAGAAAAGCTTGGTTTTGTGTTCCAAAAATTCAATCTTGTCCCCGTGATGACGGCGCTAGAGAACGTGGCTTATCCGCTGCATCTCAACGGCTTTTCAAAAGCAGAACAAACCGAGCTCGCCACACAAATGCTAGAACACGTTGGGTTGGGTGAGTTTATTCATCACATGCCCGATAACTTGTCGGGCGGTCAGCAGCAGCGTGTGGCAATTGCGCGCGCCTTAGTGCACAAACCTGCATTGGTGATCGCTGATGAGCCAACCGCAAGTCTTGATAGCCAAACTGCCAACAAGGTCATCGACATTATGAAAGGGCTCGGACACGAGCTTGGCATCACTTTTATCGTCGCCACTCACGACCCTCGCATGGCATCCCGTTGCGATCGCACCATTGAATTGGTGGATGGCAAAATTACCCAAACGCACGCAAGTGTGGAGGAGGTTTCATGGGCAAGCTAATTCCAGTTTCCGTTCGCCTTGCTTGGTTGAACCTGCAACGCAATCGCCGCCGCAGTTTGTTGTCGATGCTGATCATCGCCATTGCCGTGTTTGCCTTAACCAGTGCGGGTGGTTTTGGTCTGTACACCTACGACAGTTTGAAAGAGTCGACAGCGCGTGACACGGGGCATCTGACGTTAACCACGCCGGGTTACTTCGCCAAAGAAGAAGAGATGCCACTGAGTAACGGTTTAACTCATGCCGACGACATTACCAAGCAATTGATTGGGTTGAATGAAGTGCGAGGCGTGCAGCCACGAGTTGAATTCAGTGGTTTGATTTCCAACGGCAACAAGTCATCGATCTTTATCGGCATTGGCGTGAACGAGCGCGAATTCGATATGAAAGGGCCGTTTTTGGATGTGCGTGAAGGGCAGACGCTGTCCAACATTCATGCATCGCGTTATGACCCTACAGAGCCAGAAGTGATGCTCGGCGTTGATTTAGCGAACAACCTAAGCGTGCACGTTGGCGATTGGATTACCTTACTGGCGACCACAACCGATGGTGCATTGAACGCGTATGACTTCAAAGTTCGTGGCATCTACTCAACCGGCGTACCAGAGCTTGATAAACGCCAACTTTACGTACACATCAACAGCGCGCAATCGCTGCTCGGTTCAGACAAAGTCAGTGCGTTATCGGTCTTCCTGTTCGATACCAGTTTAACGAGCCAAGTCGAGCAACAAGTGGCTTCGGTTCTGAGTAAGCAAAAGCAGAACTTTGGTGATCAAGATATTGAGATTACGCCTTGGCAAGAGCGTGCGTTCTTCTATCTCAAAGTGAAAGATTTGTACGACCGTATCTTCGGCATCATGGGTGCAGTGATGGCGCTGGTAGTCTTTGTCGCGCTGTTCAACACCATGACCATGTCGGTAACGGAACGCACACGTGAAATTGGCACCTTGTCAGCACTTGGTAGCTACCCTCGCGAAATTATTGCTGGGTTCTTGCGCGAAGCAGGGTTACTTGCCGTGATTGGCAGCTTAATCGGTGCTTTGTTTACGGCGCTAGTCACCGTCTTACTGATGGTCGTGGATGTGCAAATGCCGCCACCGCCAGGACGAACAGAAGGTTACCCATTAACGATTTACTTCTCTTGGGAGCTGGTGGCTATAGCTGGACTCGCAGTATTGATGATTTGTTTGGTTGCGGCGTTTTTCTCGGCACGCAAAGGGGTGAACAAGCCAATTACGGAGGCACTGATTTATGTTTAATTTCAAATCACTATTACCAATTGCATTGCTAACGGTAAATGGCGTTGCAAGCATGAATGTCAGTGCGAATGAAACAGCACTAGATGCACAGCAAGTTGCGCAATTGATTGAAAAAGCCGACAGCTACCGCTTGCAAGATGATTCCTCCAAAGTGGTGTCTCTGGTGCGCTTATATCAAGACCAAGAGTTAGATAAAACTCGCCTTTACCACGTGTACACGCGTCCAAATCGTGAATCGCTGGTGGTATTCAAATCGGCGGTTGAAGCAGGGCAAAAGATGTTGATGATGGGCGATAACTACTGGCTGCAAATGCCAAAGAGCCGCCGCCCGATTCGTATTACGCCAATGCAAAAGCTGCTTGGTGAAGCGTCTATCGGCGACATCTCAACGCTGACGTGGAGCCAAGATTATCAAGGTGAATGGAAAGCGACAGAAACCGTTTCGGTGAACGGAGAGAGTGTCGCGGCTTATCACCTTGCGTTAACCGCGAAAACCAAAGGGGCGAGCTATCAGAAGATCGACTTGTGGTTGTCTGAGCAAGATGCGTTTCCAATCAAAGCCGATCTCTACTTGCGCTCTGGCAAACTCGCCAAGCAAGCGCAATATGGACGTGTAACCGACAACGGCGAAGACTACGTCAGTGAGATGACCTTGCTTGATAGCATTCAGCCGAGCAAAAAGACCGTTATCGAGTATCAAGAAATCGTGCCTTGGCAACTGGATAACAAGTTTTACAACCCAAGCTATTTGCCGAAAGCCAACACGACTCAGCTTTAGTCTGAGCTTTGCAAATAGAAGCATGAAAACGAGCAAGGAAGTCACATGAAACCGCACCAGCCTAACCTTAACAAAAGCACCAGTTTGTTGATTGCAGCCTCATTGTGTGTGGGCGCAGCAGTCCCTGCTTTTGCCAATGATGAGCTGAGTTTTGAGTGGGATTGGGCTGTCAGTTACGAAAGGGCCAAGCAGCGTGATAGCGCGTTTATGCAGGCGCAGGGCAGTTCTCGTGATTCACTTAATGCACTGTTGGATGTGCAGGTGAATTATCAGAACTTCAGCGGCTTGTTTGCTCTGTACAGCCAAGGGTTGTACCTCAACCAACAAGGAGAGAGTGACTGGTGGAGTGAAGCTGATAACCAACTGTTGATTCGAGAGCTTGCTTGGCTAGGAGAGTGGCAAGTCGGTGACACCACTCTTGATGTGAGTTTGGGTAAGTTGCGCGTGGATTGGGGAGTGGGTTATGGCTACCGACCTTTGGATCTGTTTAAGCCTTATCGACAAAATCCTGTTGGCTTAGTAGCAGAAGAAGGTGCGGGTGTGTTTTCACTTTCACACTACGATATGGCAGGCGAGTGGACGGTGATTGCAACGGATTCAAGCTGGGGGCAACAAGACCAAAGTGCACTTGATCAAGCCGCAGAGCAACAAGGTGTTGGTATTCGTCGTTATGCGCTGGTGGGTGACACCGAGTATCAACTTATTGGTTATTACGATGATGTGCGCCGAGGTTTACTCGGAGCCAGTGCCATTGCTGTGTGGGATGAATCCATCGCCATGCACGGTTCCATGCTGTGGCAAAAGCAAAGTGTCGGCTATCAGTTTCAGCAGGGTGATCTTTACCGACCCGTTTCGGTTGAGGAGCAGGGCAGTGCATTCCAAGCCTTAATTGGATTGAACTGGGCAAACCAAGCCGGACACAACGTGATTGCTGAATATTGGTACGACAGCCGAGCATGGTCGAAAAACGAATGGCAACAAGCAATAGAGCGTGGAGAATTACTTTCTCAGATCCCTGAACCTAACAACTCTCTGTTGGCTAGCTGCGCTCTACTTGCGACAAGCTACGCCCAAGGGTTTCAGCATGCCAATATCGTTCAGCATAACGTAATGCTGCACTGGAGTTGGGATGTGGAAGCGTGGGCTGCATGGAACGGCGAAGCGGATATGGGCTGGCTAAGTGATGTAACCCCCACGTTGGATGTGATGCTGTCGCCACAAGATGGCGGTGTGATTGTCACGCAGTGGCTTAACTACCAATGGATTGATACTGGCGATCAAAGTGTAGAAGTGGAAGTTGCCGCACGCTTTTTAACCGGAGACGACCAATCTGCTTACGCACAAATCAATGATAAGCATATGATTGTATTTAATATCAAAGGGAAATTCTAAATGTGTTCAGCAAAATCAGTGGTGAAAAGTGGATGGCCGCGTAGCTTATTAGTGACCACGGCATTTTGTCTCTTTATCGCAGCAATGACGCTCTCGGTTTGGGGCGGTCCATTCTACATTCATGTGGCGGTTAGCTTTGGATTTGGCTATTCGGCTATCTTCTTCTCATGGTTGATTGACCGTTTATTTCCAACCATCCCACGTATGATAGAAGTGGTGTGTTCGCTTGTTGCCTGTTTATTGTTTGGGGTGATTAATGCGCAATTTTGGCTCGGAGAGTATTTTGGTATCTCCGATATGATCCCTGTTGGCTTAATGGGATTACTGTTTAGCGGTATGTGTTATTTCTATTTTTACTCGCGTGAGAAAGAGGCGGTTGCTCAACGAGAGTTGGAAGCCATCAAACGCGAGAAAGCAGAGCAAGATCGTGCGCTGTTGCTAAGTCAGCTTAAGCAGATGCAAAGCCAGATTGAACCGCATTTCCTATTCAATACTTTGGCAAATATCAGTGCGCTCATGTCGCAAGATGTTGATAAAGCTAAGCTGATGCTAGAACAGTTAACCGCGCTGCTGCGTGCAACGCTCAAAAGCTCACGTGAAGAGCACACTACCATAGACAATGAAACGGCGTTAATTGAGGCTTACTTAGGTATTCAACAAACTCGTTTGGGTGATCGACTCAGTTACAAGATTGAGGTGGAAGAGGGATTAGGCAGAACCGAATTACCGCCGATGATGCTTCAACCCTTAATCGAAAACGCCATCATCCATGGTATTGAACCGAAGCGAGAAGGTGGCGAAGTCCGTTTGCTCATCAAACGCGAACAGCAGAACTTGAGGATTGAAGTCAGAGACACTGGTGTTGGCTTGAATCACGTTAGTGGTCACATGGGCTCTGGCGTGGGTCTAAGTAATCTCAAGCAGCGAGTTGAAGCTTTGTTCGCAGGGCAAGGAGAGGTTTCTATCAGTGAGTCTGCTCAGGGTGGCGTTTGTGTTCGCCTGAGTTGGCCAATGGAATCGTAATCAAGGAAGAAAGGAATGAATACAGGGTTTACTGCCATTATTGCTGATGATGAACTGCTATTGAGGCGTCATCTTGATAAAAGCCTAGCTGAAGTGTGGCCAGAGCTAGAGGTAATAGCCAAAGTCGCCGATGGTGAACAAGCGTTGCAAGCCATTGAGCTAAGTCAACCTGATATTGCGTTTCTCGATATTCGTATGCCAGTTTTGGATGGCATGACATTAGCGCAAAAACTCAATCAACTCGCCAATCCACCTTTGATTGTGTTTGTCACCGCGTACGATGATTACGCCATCAAAGCCTTTGAACAAAATGCCGCCGATTATTTGCTCAAGCCTATCTCGGATGAGCGCCTCCTGACGACGTGTGAAAGAGTGAAAGCACGCCTTGCTAAGCGAGAACAACAAAGCAGTAATGTGCAGATGAGCAGCCTATTAGAGCAGTTGCAGCAATTATCCGCGCCACAAACGCCGCAATATCTTCAGTGGATCAAAGCGACGCAAGGGGAAGATATTCATCTGATTGCCACGTCTGATGTGTTGTATCTCAAAGCGGAAGAAAAATACGTTTCTGTGTATGCCCAACAAGGACAAGGCAAAGTGCAGGAGTATTTGATTCGTACATCGTTGAAAGAGTTGATAGGGCAGCTTAACCCAGAACAGTTCTGGCAAGTGCACCGTTCAAGCGTGGTGCAAGTGTGCAAAATTAGCATAGTAAACAAAGACTTTGCTGGCAGAATGTTTGTGCACGTTGGAGAAACTAAGCTCCCTGTGAGCCGTGCATCTCAAAGTTTGTTCAAAGGGATGTAATCGCTAGAACTGCTCACTCTTTACACTGTAAACTCGCTGCTCATTTGTTTCAGCAACAAAAACAAAAGCGCCTAGGTCATAAGACGTTAGGCGCTTTCTTCGTTTTATAGCGACGATTTCTCCGAAGAGATGAATGGACTTATTCGCTGATCGTCACTTTCTCGATAATGATTGGATCGCATGGCACATCATCGTAACCAAGTTTAGAGGTCGTTTTCACTTTCGCGATGCGGTTTACGACATCCATACCCGCGGTCACTTTACCAAACACGGCGTAGCCCCAGCCTAGGTTGGTCGTTGCGGTGTGGTCTAGGAAATCATTGTCTTCCAAGTTAATGAAGAACTGTGCCGTTGCAGAGTGCGGTGCATCGGTACGCGCCATTGCGATAGTGCCAACAAGGTTCTTTAGACCACGGTTTGCTTCGTTCGCGATCGGTGCGCGCGTTGGCTTTTCTGCCATGTCTTCGGTGTGACCGCCTCCTTGGATCATAAAGCCGTCGATAACGCGGTGGAAAATGGTGCCGTTGTAGAAGCCATCTTCACAGTATTTCTTGAAGTTCTTCGAGCTAACTGGCGCTCGTTCTAGGTTCAGTTCAATCTCGATATCACCGAAATTGGTGGTCATAATAATCATCTGGTTTTGCCCTTGAGGGTGCTAAGTTGGCGGCATTATAGCTAAGTCGTATGAGGATAGCAGAAATAAAAACAGCGACGTTTTGGCGTCGCTGTTTCCATGGTGAATTGGTGAGGAAAGCTTAAACCGTAAAGCGGCCGACCAAGTCGTACAGCTCGTTAGCTTTGTGGTTAAGGTTGCCACTGCCTGCTCGGTTTTGGTTGGCAAGGTGTGCCGATTGGCTGCTTTGTTGAGAGATGACTTCGATACGTTGTGAAATCTCTTGGCCAACTTGGCTTTGCTCTTCAGTTGCCGTTGCGATAAGCGTGTTCATGTCCATGATGTTAGCAATTGCGGCTTGGATTTCTTGCAGTGCGGCAGAGGCTGCTCGTGCTTCTTCTACCGTTGCTTCACCACGCGCTTGGCTTGAACCCATGGCTTTCACTGCCGCATCCGAGCCAGACTTCAACTGCTCGATCATTTGGTGAATTTCGCCTGTGCTGTCTTGAGTGCGACTTGCCAGTTTACGGACTTCATCGGCAACGACTGCGAAGCCGCGACCTTGTTCACCAGCACGGGCTGCTTCAATGGCTGCGTTCAGTGCCAATAGGTTGGTTTGCTCGGCGATGTCTTGAATAACCTCTAGCGAAGAAGAAATGTTTTTTACGTCGCTCTCTAAACGAGAAATCACCGTGCTGGCTTCTGACACTTCTAGCGCGAGCGCTTCGACAGAGTTCGCTGCTGAATCAACAATGTGTTTTGCTTGTTGTGAGTTTTCATCGGCGTCTCTGGCTGATTGCGCTGCTTGGTTAGCGTTGTTTGAAATCTCGTGCGCCGTTGCTGTCATCTCGGTCATTGCCGCTGCGACTTGTTCGGTCTCTTCACGTTGACCAGAAGCTAATTCATCCACTTGCGATGCACGCTGTGACATCTCGTTGGTCTCTGAAACCACTTCTTGTCCTACGTGGCTAACGCTCTTAATGATGCCTTGCAGGCTTTCAACGAAGATATTGAAGTTACGGCTAAGTTGGGTGAACTCCGGCACGCTTGATTCTTCCATGCGCGCGGTTAAGTCGGCATCGCCTTGCGCGAAAGAGTGGATTGAGGCATCAAACTGCTCAATAGGCTTCATGATACTGCGGTTAACAAACACCGCGAAGACCGCGACGATCGCTGCAATCGAAACACAGAACAGAGCAATAGCCGTCAGTGTGGTGTTGAGGGCCTGATGCGCAGCTTCTTCCATGTTTGCCACAATGGCGTCGATATCATCAGTGTAGAAGCCTGTACCCAACATTAAATCCCATTCAGGAATAAAGACTGAGTAGCTGAGTTTCGGTAGTGCTTCACTCTGACCGAGTTTCGGGAAGTAATAAGTCGTGAACTCACCAGTTTTGGCATTTTTTAGCAAATCCTGAATCAGGTAATTGCCTTTCTTGTCCTGCAAGTTATAGAAGTTTTCCCCGATGCCTTTGGTGTTTTTACCCACCACGACGCGAACGCCTTTTGAATCATAACCAAAGATGTAGCCGGATTGACCAAACTCTAGTTGTTTCAAGATAGGCAGAGCCTCTTCCAGTGGGGCATTTTGTGCGAGTAGCGGCTCGACAGCGGAACGCGCCATTTGTACGTAACTTTTGAGTTCGGCTTTTTTCATCTCCATCATTCGACTTCGAGTTTGCTCAATCTCGTGCTCGTTGTAGGCTGTGGTTTGTGCGTAGGTGAACCACATCATGCCTATTGCCATAGTTAGAATTGGAATTATTGAAAGGATATATAGTCGTTTTCTGATCGTCAGATTCATAGAGACGTCCTTCTCTCGGCGCAGCGTTACAAGTGACAAGCTGAATAAGCTTGCCTGATAAAATTATTAATACTTATTGTTGTAATGCTTAGAGATTAACCGAGTTAATCAATCAGAAGTACTGGAAGTTTATAAATTTAGACTAAGGTCGTAGCATTTTTAAGCAGGATCACAATTAACGTGAACACGACCCACTATTGCAACGAGAAGTCCCTGTTAACCAATATGAGACGCGATACCTATTCTTTGCGAATTTGAGGTAAAGCCAGTCAGCAACAGGTTTAACGAGTCGCCAACGTAGTGGAGCGTAGAGCCAACCGCGACCAACTAATTGCCACGCACGATGAGTCACGTCCAACCCCAGCAGAAGTTCCCCCTTTTCGTTGAGGGCGTGCAAAATGGTGTTGGCTTGTTCAGGATCGATCTGAGGATAATCTGCGAATGCATCACTATAGATATCGACGGTTTTGATTTGCTGCTTGGCATCGCGTTGTTTTAGCGCCTTCATCTCTTTGGCACAAAGCGGGCAGGTTCCGTCATAAAATATGGTGAGTTTTGTCATTGCGGTTTTCTTGTTTGAGATTTTCTAATCGCTTTTACGTGGCGAATTTTCTTTTGGTTCATTGTTTTGCAAGTAATGCAGCCAATTGTCGCGAATGTTGCCGTAATTGAATTGGCAGAACTCTTTGCGATCACGCAGGTAGTCTTTTTCTACTTCATCGAGTAAGGCTTTGTATTGCTCAGGATCACTACCGTACACCAAACATAACGTTGAAAAGTAACGCTGCAAATCAAAGCTGTGTTCGTCAATGTACTCGCCAAAATCGTAGTAGTCCGGTCTGTCGTCGGATTCGAATGCGAACATGTCGGCGGCGCTAATGGCCATATCTGCGCCATCTTCTAGGAAGTCAATCATTAAAATGGTGGCAAAATTATCGACCGCATCTTCTTCTTTTCCGAGAACAGGGATGCTTTGATCTTCGATGTAAGCATGCCCAGCTTCATGAAGTAAAGTGTGCAATAACGTATCTAGCGCCCCTGTTTTTGGGGATTTTCCGAAGCGTTCTTCATACTGATTATTGGAGAAGTAATTGAGCGACTCCAAATAAAAAGTGTAAGGAACGTATATTGTGTGTGTATCAGGATCATACATTGGACCATCTTCTCCGCCGTAAACCAGCGTGAGAGCTTTATCAAATGGAAAGTAGGCCTGAGATAGCTCAGCAAAGATGGTGTTTACATCGCTGCTTTGAATAGATTGTTGGGCTATTTTTTCATGAGTTGTATCTACGGGAGAATATTGAATACGAATGTTTTCAGATGCTGTAGCTGATGAGGCTATGCTGAGTAATAGCGCAGGGCAAAGCGAATGAATGTTCATGTGGGACTCTTGTTATTGAATAACTTGTATAAAAAATTATACATGTTTTTGTCTGATGCATAGTTGGGGTTGTACTCATTAGCCAAAGTCGGGACGTCGGTCTCGAAAAGCAATCATGAGAACATCGCATATTTCGGCGGCTTGGTTCTCTAGGGCGTTTATCAAGACCTCTTGGATAAGAACGGCGGTGAAGTTATTCGCTATGCATCGTTTTCTAAGAAGCTTACTGAGTAACTGTGCTTCGATCTTTATCTGTGAAAATGATAATAGGCAGTTAATCATTGCAAGGTTTAACCATGGGGTTGGTGAATGTCACTGAATTGAAGAAAATTATCAGCGATATGTTATAATCCTGCTCCGTTGTAACGAAAACGTTTGTTGCAGCCTGAGAGTTTCCTTGGATTCGGCTCGTTTATACACCATGAGCCAGAGTTGAAAAGCTACGACAGGAACAGGCAAACCCAATTGTTTTGAACGCGCTCTCGGCGTTTAGCGGTTACAACGGGAAGGAACTTTGTTTGATAGTAATTGACACATTCTGTTTAAGTAAGGGAGCCCGAAGTGGTTCAGAAAGTGTCACCCAGAATTTACTCACAACACGACACCCCAAGCGATAACGCACAGGTATTGCGAGGGGCCATTTGAAGGAGCTGTATCAGCTCCTTTCACATTTAAGGGCTTGCTAACAGCGTAAAAACTGACACATCGCTTAAGGAGCGCCCCTTAAACTAGCCTAAGGCGCATCTACACCAACTTTTTGAGTATTTTCGAAACAATAAAGCGAGAAAATTTGCTATTGAACGAAGGTTAAACTAACACTCATTCATTAGGGAGAATGAAGAGAACAATAATAAGAGGCGATATGAATCATTTAATATCTGTAGGTGCACTGGAGTCCTTCTTGGTCGCAATCAGTGTGCTTTTCCTGGGGCATTTTATTAATGCTAAGCTACCGATTTTAAAGAAATTCAACATACCTGAGCCGATTGTAGGTGGTCTTATTGTGGCCTGCATGATTACTGCTCTTCATTTCAACGGCATCGACTTAGAGTTCGACTTGCCATTACAAAATACGTTTATGTTAATGTTTTTTGCGACAGTTGGTTTGGCCGCAAATTACACTCAGTTGATGAAAGGAGGTGCGAAGGTTTTTATCTTCTTAGCTGTCGCATCGTTTTACATCATCATACAAAACGGCGTTGGCGTTTCACTTGCGGCGGCGCTCGGTTTAGATCCTTTGATGGGGTTAATTGCTGGCTCGATTACTCTGTCAGGTGGTCATGGTACAGGTGCTGCGTGGTCACAAACCTTTCAAGACGTGTATGGATTGGATAACGTCTTAGAAATTGCAATGGCATCAGCGACTTTTGGTTTGATCATCGGCGGTATCATTGGTAGCCCTGTAGCGCAGCGTCTGGTGGAAAAGAACAGCATAGAGTCTGAGTATGGTCGTGGTGGTCGAGATGCCAAAACTCACGAGAAGTTCCCGGAGTTGGTGACTTACAATGAATACGAAGAAGATAAAGTAACGGCGAAAAAAGTGGTGGAGAAACTCTTCTTCCTACTGATCTGTGTTACTGGGGCCAAGTATGTCGAGCAATGGGTAAGCACGTATGAAATCTCATGGCTGATGATTCCAGACTTCGTATATGCGCTATTTATTGGTGTGATCATTACGAATTTCTTGGAAGTGACCAAGATTCGTAAGTTAGATGCCGAAACGGTCGATATGTTAGGTACGGTATCGCTATCTCTGTTCTTAGCGATGGCTCTGATGAGCTTGAAGTTATGGAATATCTTTGATCTAGCGATTCCATTCTTGGTTATTTTAGCTGTGCAGTCTGTCGTCTTAGCAATCTTTACGTACTATGTTACGTTCAAAGTGATGGGAAGCAACTACGATGCTGCGGTTATTGCAGGGGGGCACTGCGGTTTTGGCTTGGGTGCAACCCCAACAGCCGTAATGAACATGGGGTCAATCGTTAACCGATTTGGCCCGTCGCCACAAGCATTTATGGTGGTGCCAATTGTGGGCGCTTTCTTTATCGACATCGTCAACTTAATTATCTTGCAAGGCTACATTTCATTCCTTGGTTAAAGTTAAGTGGATGAGCTCCTAGAGGCGAAATAAAAACGGTCACAACACCAGTTGTGACCGTTTTTTTTATGACTTGGTTTGGTCGTTTATTGAACGAAGCATTATTGGATAGTTCGGCTGAACTTGAGGCTAGCTGTCCAACCAAGAATACCAATGAAGGCGTAAATGCCAACGTTTAACCAACCCGCTTGAGGAATGGCATTGAATGGGTTTGGTGTAATAATGGCGTGCAGCGGAAGGTAAAGCACTTCGGAGAAAAACTGATCTAGCCCGTAGAAACCAAAAAGTGCGATAGGCATCCAACGCAGCGCATAAATGGCGATAAACAAAATGACCAGTGGTGAGTTCACTTTTTGTGAAATAGCCATCGCAGTTAATGCCAGCGGTAACAGCAGAATACCGGAGAACAACATTCTGATTAAAAACTCTCCCCAATGCAGCAGCACGTAACCTAACGAGGCTTGGCGGTACAATAAAGCCAATTGGTGATCAGTAGAGATGTTCAGCAACCACAACATTAAATTTGCAGCGAGTACGAGCACCGAGCAGACGAGCGGAATCACCAATAAGCCAAATCCTAGCTTCACTAAATGGGTTTTTATGTCACTGACAGGCATACTGCGCCAAAACATAATGCTGCCTTCCGCCCGTTCTTTGCGTAGCGTTTTTGGGAAGTACTGAACGGCTAACAAGATAGACAGCAGCCCTGCTCCTCCGGAAATCAACATATTGACGTCATCACCAAGCTCTTTGTGAATGTCACTGACATCGCCACCAAAGCTCATTTGGAAAAACATATTGTGTTGTAGAGTGTCGTTACTCATTAAACTCACAAAGAGAATAACTCCACACGCCAACACAAACAGTGGAATACGTAAAACAAGAGGGTTTTCTAACCACTCTTTTTGCAACATCGCGACAACTGAACGCATTACGCTGCCTCCTTCTGCAATGCTAAAAATAGATCCGCTAACTTCACCCCATGGATGGAGCCCATTGTTTCTGCTTGTTGGGCATACTGGGCTTTGAGTAACCATTTCGTTGAACCGAGGCCTTTTTGTGACGAGAGTGGGTTCATCGCTTCAATTTGTGTGCGGTATTCGTCGCTGGCCTCAAGGATGAAGTAGTCTTCACTAATACTGTCCATCGAGGTTTGTAGAACGGGGCGACCATGCTTGAGAATCAGAACATCTGTCAGCAAGTGCTCAATCTCTGATACTTCATGACTGGCGATGATCAACACGCGTTCGCCGTCGTGAAACCATTCCAACAAGTGACGATAAAACGTATCACGATAAACGAGATCTAACCCGAGTGTCGGTTCATCCAATATGAGGATTTGGGTGTTAGTCGCGATTACAATCGCGAGGTGCAATTGCACCTTCATCCCTTTGGATAAAGATTTGATGCGCGCACGAGGTTTTATGTCCGTTTGACGAAGTAGCGTATCTGCTTGGGCGCGATTGAACCCTGGGTGCACGCCCTCGGTATAGTTAAGCAGTTGAGCAACGGTCATCCAATCTGGCAGAACGTTGACATCCGAGATGTAGGATAAGCTCTGCATTATCTTGTCGCGTTGCATAATGGGTTCAAATCCGTTGATACGAATAGTGCCCTGATATTCATGTGCACCGAGTAGGGCATTAATAAGCGTTGATTTACCTGCGCCATTATGGCCGAGTAAGCCAAGTACTTGTCCTGCATGTAGGTCGAAACTCACTTCATGCAGTGCTTCTCCTTGTTGCTGATATTGCTTGGAGACGTTGTTTACACTGACTAATGCGCTCATTGGTCACCTTTCAAGTGTGGTTTTAGTTGTAGAATGAATTCGTCGAGTGACATATCCAGACGCTGTATTGTGTCGGCTATCTGCGGAATTTGTTGCTGAAGAAAACGTGCCTTCTCGTCTGCGAGTAATTTGAGCTTTGCTCCTGAAGCGACAAACATACCTTGACCGCGTTTTTTCTCCACTAGCCCGTCATCAACAAGCAATTGATAGCCTTTCATAACGGTGAGGTGGTTAATTTTCATATCTGCAGAGATGCTACGGACGGAGGGCAGAGCATCGCCTTCTTGCCAGACACCTTGCAGTATTTGCTGCGTGATCTGGTCTGCCAACTGTCGAAATATCGGTTGGCGATCATGCCAATTAGTCATGAGTGAATCTCTTGGTTGAGATGGTGTTATATATATGTATAACACCTAGTGCATTAGAGAGAAAGTAATAATTTAAAACCTAGTGTATCCGCCTGTCTCATTCGCTCTAAATATCCACCTATGTGGTCGTTGTTTTGAGGTTTTGTTTTATATGGAAATTAATTGCTTCTCATAAGTTGAGAAGTGTTGTTTTTCTCGTCCCATCAATACACTTATCGCCTGTTCTAAATGAATATTCTCACTGAATGATAATTAGCATAATTTTAGGTCTGCCTATTTCTTACTTGATGAGAATTGATGGTCAAAGAGGCCTAGAAAACAAAAGTTTCGAGAGGCAATCTGACTGGCTTAGGCACCTATCTCACGTTGAGCTCGTGCTCAATGAATGAGAAAGAGTAGAGTAAAGAGGTCTCATGAATCAGGTAATATCTATCGGCCCACAGGAGTCGTTCCTCGTCGCAATTTGCGTGTTGTTTTTAGGGCAGTTCATCAATACCAAGTTACCAACCTTAAAAAAATTTAATATTCCAGAGCCAATTGTTGGTGGTCTAGTGGTCGCTTGCGTAATCACGACGATGCACTTAAATGGTGTGGATGTCTCCTTTGATTTACCACTGCAAAACGTCTTTATGCTGATGTTTTTTGCAACCGTTGGCTTAGCGGCAAATTACACCCAACTGATTAAAGGCGGTGCGAAGGTTTTCATCTTCCTAGTTGTGGCATCGGTCTACATTCTTATCCAAAATGCGGTCGGCGTGTCCTTAGCAACAGCGTTGGGGTTAGATCCACTCATGGGGTTGATCGCCGGATCCATTACGCTTTCTGGCGGACATGGAACTGGAGCTGCGTGGTCGCAAACTTTTCAAGAAATGTATGGTTTGCATAATGTTCTAGAGGTGGCAATGGCTTCTGCTACATTTGGCTTGGTGATGGGCGGGATTATTGGCAGCCCTGTTGCACAAAAGCTACTAAACAAACACAACTTGGAATCGGAATACGGACGCACCAATCAAAGTCATCAGAGTTTCCCTGAACTGGTGACGTACAACGAACATGAGGAAGATCGCGTCACAGCGAAAAGAGTCGTTGAAAGCTTATCCATCATTCTACTTTGCGTGACAGGCGCGAAGTATCTGGAGAGTTGGGTAAGCAGTTTTGACATCAAGTGGTTAATGATTCCCGATTTTGTGTATGCGCTGTTTATTGGTGTTGTTATCACTAATATCATGGAAGTGACGAAGGCGCGCAAGGTTGATTTAGAAACCGTTGATATTCTTGGCACGGTTGCACTATCTCTATTTCTTGCCATGGCCTTGATGAGTTTGAAATTGTGGAATATTTTCGATCTTGCGATCCCATTCCTTATTATTCTTGCTATTCAGTCGGCAGTGTTGGCGATGTTCACTTACTACGTAACATTCCGCATGATGGGAGGCAACTACGATGCGGCGGTGATCGCTAGCGGACACTGCGGTTTTGGGTTAGGTGCTACACCGACTGCGGTCATGAATATGGGCTCCATCGTGAGTCGATATGGTCCATCACCACAAGCATTTATGGTGGTTCCAATTGTCGGTGCATTCTTCATCGACATTGTGAATTTAGTGATTTTGCAAGGATGCATCGCTTTTATTCGATAACATTCGCTTTTTTACCGAAATAACAAAGCCAGCACCTATACGCTGGCTTTGCTATTTGTAACACGAAATCTTGTTTGCCTGACTTCAAGCCGTGAAATCAATGCGTTACTATGACGACATAGTGTTCAATTTTGCAGCAGCATGAGGTACCCACATGTCTGAAAAAATATCGACGTCGGCATTAGCGAAAATGCGCAAGGTAGAAGCTAAGCTGCTGTTTGCCGATCTCAAACGTGCAGGCTACATCGTTCGCCAAGATGAAAAGTGGATTTTGACCGAAGAAGGGGCAAAGTTTGGCGGTGAGTATGTGGATCACCCTAAATTTGGCCAGTTCATCGTCTGGCCGACCAACTTACATATTGAGATGACTCCCAGCTCAGGGAAAACATTGAGCGCGACACAACTGGGTGAAAAGCTGAAATTGAATGCGAAGCGCATGAACCAGCTTTTGAGTGAACTGGGTTGGTTGACCAAATCCGAAGAGGGATGGAGTGTCACAGAAGCTGGTGTGCGCGCTGGTGGGCAGCAAAGAACCGATAAAGAAACACAAAATACCTTTGTCGTATGGCACGATGTGGTGCTGCGTAACAAGCGTCTTAAGCAGTCTGTCATTGAGTTTTTAGGGCAAGACGCGGAGTCACATTCTACGGATAAATCGTACTCAAGCTTTCGCCAAAAATTTGAAGCCAAGCACCGAACATTAGATGGGCATTACGTGCGCTCTAAGGGGGAGTTGCTCATCGACAACTGGCTGTACTTGGCTGGTGTTGTGCACGCTTATGAGCGTCAGTTGCCGATTGACCAAGATGTCACTAGCGATTTTTACTTGCCAGGTGGCAAAGTCTATTTGCAATTTTGGGGAAGTGACGATGGGGAGATGGCTCAGGCCGACCGTGAGACCATTCGTACTGTTTATGAGCAGCATCATTTCAATCTTATCGAAGTCGAACCGAGTGAACTAGACAAGTTGGATGAAGTGCTTCCTAAGCGTCTTCGTCAGTTTGGTATTAAAGCTTATTGACGACTTAAGCCCGCTGTTCAGATAAGAAAAAACCCGTGTTCAACACGGGTTTTGTATTTTTAGTGTGTTTCTAGGCTGCCATCCTATGGGTTAAAAGCCTTTGATGTTTTCTGCTTCTAGCTCAGAGAAGTACTTCACTGTCTTCACTTTCAGTTCTTGTTGAGCTGGTTCGTCGCATACGATCACCGCTTTAGGGTGAAGTTGAAGAGCAGAAACTGTCCATAGGTGGTTTACACAACCTTCCACGGCTGCTTCAAGTGCCTGAGCTTTGTTATGGCCAGTGACCAAGATCATCACTTCTTCTGAGTCTAGAAGCGTACCAACACCGATAGTCAGCGCGTATTTAGGCACTTGGTTGATATCGCCGTCAAAGAAGCGAGAGTTCGCAATGCGAGTGTCTTCAGTGAGGGTCTTGATGCGAGTACGAGAAGAAAGAGATGACGCTGGCTCGTTGAACGCGATGTGACCGTCGTTACCCACGCCGCCCATGAACAGGTTGATCTTGCCGTAAGACTTAATTTTGTCTTCGTAACGCTTACATTCTGCGTCGTGATCGTCTGTGTTACCGTTCAGTAGGTTGATATTTTCTTCTTGAATATCAATGTGATTAAAGAAGTTGTTGTACATGAACGAGCGGTAAGATTCTGGGTGATCCGCAGGGATGCCAATGTACTCATCCATGTTAAAAGTCACGACGTTTTTGAAGCTGACTTCGCCGGCTTGGTAAAGCTCGATTAGGGCTTTGTAGGTTGCTAGAGGAGTGCCACCAGTTGGTAGACCCAGAACGAATGGACGCTCAGCGGTAGGTTTAAAGTCGTTGATACGCTTAGCGATATGCGCAGCTGCCCACTTACCTACTTGTGCTGCTCGAGTTAACGGGATAAGTCTCATTTTGTGCCCCTAGTTATTGGAATTGACGATGTACTGAAATATTAATTCGCATTATAAAATAAGTGGTGGCGAACTGCTATTGTTTTAGGTCAAAATTTTGCTTTTTCTTTAACCAATGTTGGTTTTGTCGACGATTTTTATATCTAAATGCTTTTATAAGACGATTTTTTACAAAGAAATTGCATTATGAAACTGACGAATCAATAGATAAAATTTATGATCTAAATTAAGTTCTGCCTTCGCACTTAACCTTGTTTTTTAACAACCTACAGAGTGCGAAATCGCACACGAACTTCAAATATTATGGGTTAGATATGGCATGGCGCTCATTCTTTAACCATAATTGAAATGTGTAAACCAGTGAGGAATTCGGTATGAAAAATGAGTTAGATCCGAGCAAAGTACTACAGGCTTACGAATGTGTGATGAACAACGGTACACCAACCGAATTTGGTAAAATGTATGAAGGTGTAGAAGCGTTTTCTGACTACGATGGGTACAACGTTTTCTTGAGAGGAAATGGTGTTGAGCTAAAAATTGGCTTCCACAACACCTATCACTTGGAATATGACCAAGAGCATTTGAAAGAGAGCTTTCTGAAAAAGATTGCGACGCTCGCCAAGTAAACGGTCATCACCCAAATATTAAAAAAGCCCTTGGGAGAATGCCCCCTTGGGCTTTAGGAGAAGAAATGAGCTTGTCTTGCTCGCTCAGTAAAGTCAAACGAGCTTTCGCCTACTGCTAGAAAAAGGCGAGAACTAGGTAGGTTATTGGTTATTAATCGTCTTCAACCAAACTCTCTTCAATGTATTCTTCTGTGGCGTCAGGCTTGTTACGACCATTTAGCGTATGGAAGCGCTTGCGACCACGAGCAAGTTGGGTGTACTTTAGCCATGTACGCTCAAGTTTTGTTTTTGCTTTGCCCGGGTTTTCTAACACCTTGATGAAGTGTTTCTCTTCGCTGTTTTCAGGTGTTAATTCGCCTGACTCTAAGCCAAGCATTGTATCCCCATAAATTGTTAGGATTTCTTCTTCTGAAAGAGTAAAATCGCCAGACTTTGCAAAGCCGCGTGGGAATTTTACGTTATCGTAAAAACGTTTTTTGCCATGACGGAATTCAGTGTCAGACATGTCAACAGCCTCTGTAACCGTTATTGATGAATGTAGTGAACTTACGGCGAAAATTAGGCTTAAATCTAACAAAAGAAAAACAAAACTTTTTTGTCGTCATGATTTTAATTAGTTGTTAATCTGGTTTTATATTAACCAGGAGATGGTTTATGGATGTAAAAGTCTTTCGAACATTTTTAGAGCTGGCAAGAGTTCGTCACTTCGGACGTGCTGCTGAGAACCTTTATATTACCCAAGCCGCTGTGAGCGCACGTATCAAACAATTGGAAAGTTACTTCGATACGCAATTGTTTATTCGTGATCGAAATAACATAAAGTTGACCTCTGCAGGTGAGCGCTTAATCAGCTATGCCGAGGTAATGGTCACTACATTGCAACAAGCGAAGCTAGAATTATCGCTTGAAGATGGCAAAGCGCTGCAACTAACGTTAGGTGGCACGCCAAACATTTGGGACGCTTATTTACAGAATTGTTTAAGTGTCGTCACAGATTCGTTTGGTGGTTATGGCTTCATGGCAGAAGTGATGGGACGTGAGATGCTCAGTCGTAGCTTGCTAGAGCGCACGTTAGATATGGCATTTGCGTTCGATCAGATCAAAGCTGATGAGCTTAACTGTAAAAAAGTGGCAGATGTTGTTCTCGTTCTGGTATCAACTGAGAAAGATTCTTTAGACACCGTTTTCGAAAACAAATATGTGTACGTTGACTGGGGGACGCGTTTCTCCTCAGAGCATTCTGAGCGTCACCCTAAGATTCCGGCTCCATATTTACGCACTTCAACAGCGCGTATCGCATTGGACTTTATTTTAGAGAAGGGTGGAGCCGCGTACTTACCAATCTCTCTCGTGGAGCCATTTATCGCTAATGGGCAGCTTCACAAGGTGTCTGGAGTAGAAGATTGGTGTCGCCCTATCTATTTGAGCTATCGTAAAGCTAGCTCGTCTGTAGACGCGATTAAGCAAGTGGAAGAAATTGTCAAAGAGATCGATCCACTGACCGCTTACAGTTTTCAGCAAATTGGTTCTGGCACTTCCGACGAATAGCGTTGAATGAAAAGTCAGAAAAACGAAAAAGCCGCCTTGAGAAATCAAGGCGGCTTTGTTTTTATCTCGATGAATCGATAGTTATGGTAAGTCAAACAACAGGGCTGTTGTGCTTTCGTTTGATGTATTGCGCAAAACAACCTTACTCTGGTGTTCAACCTTCGCGCCGTCGCCAGCCGTCAAAGTGGTATTGTCGACACTAAGGCTCCCAGTCACTTGATGGATGAATAGATTTCGGCCCGACTCAATCTCAAAGTTTAGTTCGCTACTTGGTTCAAGAATTAACTGATGCAAAGTCGCATCTTGCTTAATAAGTAGCGTGCCGTTTTCTCCAGTTGGAGTTGCGATAGTCGTTAACCCAGGATTGCGACCAAAATCTTTTTGCTGATAACCTGGTTTGGTTCCAAATGTGTTCGGTTGAATCCAAATCTGTAGAAACCGCAGCGTATCTTGGTTCGATGCATTGTACTCACTGTGGTAAATCCCTTTCCCTGCCGACATGAGTTGGAATTCACCTGCAGGTAGTGTTTTGACGTTACCTTCACTGTCTTTGTGTGCGATAACACCTTCCAACACATAGCTGATGATCTCCATATCACGGTGGCCATGTGTATCAAAACCCGCGCCAGGCTTGACTACATCGTCATTAATGACTCTCAGCTCAGAAAAGCCCATATGTTGAGGATCGTAGTAGCTACCAAAAGAAAACGTATGTTTGCTATCAAGCCAGCCAAAGTTTGCTCGACCTCGGTCTGCTGCATGTCTTACCGTAATCATAAGGCCTCCTTAAGAGAGCTTTTTGTTTAAAAAGTTATCTAACGCTGCTTTACCTGCGCCAGAGAACGCCAGAGAAACGCTCGCTGCCAGTAATGCCAAGCCAAACTCGTAACCGTTGTTTGCCATGAACAGGCCATTCTCAAAGTGGACAGAGAATATCGCTACCACCATCGTGAACGCCAAAGCAACCGCTGCTGGTCGAGTTAGCAGACCAAGTAAAATGAACAAGCCGCCAAAGAACTCTGCGCTGCCCGCAAGTAACGCCATGAGTACGCCAGGACCTAAACCGATAGATGCCATCCACTGACCTGTGCCTTCTAGGCCGTAGCCACCAAACCAGCCAAATAGTTTTTGTGCGCCGTGCGCCATAAAGATAATGCCGATTGGAACGCGAAGTGATTGTGCGCTGTAACCTGCGTTTGATGTGGTAATTTTCTGTAATAGTGCTTTCATGATTCTGTCCTCTGACTCTTTTCAATGAGTGGGAAGCGTGTGCTCCCGTGCTGTTGAGAACAGTTTAGGTAGAGGCGAGCATAAAAATAACGGGAGGATTTTGATAAACTCGTTCTAAAAAATTGAATGATTGGTTTTTATTTATTTAAATCAATGTCTTGATTTTTATATTCGGGTGTTTATTTGCCGATTATTGTCTGTTTTAAATCAAGGTCTGTCATTATTTTCGATAAACATTTTTGCTGTTAAACAAAAAAAAGAGCACATGTACTGTGCTCTATTGCTTTCGCTTTTAACAAGGGAGAAAGGTGTGTTAAAGAAAACCGTCAGAGGTTCATTAAGCTCTCTAATGACTCCTCTACATTGTTGTAGTGATAAGTTCGAATATTACGTCCATCCGTCGCATTAATCTGAATTTCTGAGATCTCGTTATCTGAGTCTCTTTCGATAATTCCAATAGAATGATCTACGGATTTACTGGTAATAACCTTTTGGTTTCTTAATACAATTACGCAAGTATGTAAGTCCATGCCAATTCCCTTTAGCCGACGTTGTTGTGATGTTCTGGATCTAACTTTAGTGTACAAAAGCGCTAATGCCAATAAATCTCAATATTGAGTTCCGAAAGTGGCTAATTGTGGGCGCTTAAGCAAGCTACAATAACACTATATTGAACGATGCCTATGAACAATAAATGACAAAAGGCATGAGCAAGGAAAGCACTATGTTTATTCACCCCTATACCTCACTGACCTTCGAGCAGTGTCACAAGGCGCGAGTCGCGCGAGACAGTCGTTTTGATGGGCGATTTTATGTGGCGGTAAAAACAACGGGAATCTTTTGTCGTCCGATTTGCCCGGCAAATTTGCCTAAAGAAGAAAATGTTGAGTATTTCGCTGATAAGACGCAAGCCCTTCAAGCAGGGTACCGTCCGTGTTTACGCTGTCGACCTGACAGCGCGCCTGGATCTTGGGCATGGAAAGGTGTCGAGACGACCTTTCAACGAGCGATTTCGTTAATTGATAGAGGGGAGTTGCATCACCATTCGGTGTCTGAGTTGGCTGAGCGTGTTGGGATTTCTGACCGTTACTTACGTATGTTGTTTGAGCAGTATCTAGGTATGTCACCCAAGCAGTATGCGCAATATCAGCAACTAATGTTCGCCAAACAGTTGCTTCACTCCAGCTCTATGTCGGTCACCGACGTGGGGTTTGCATCAGGTTTTAACAGTACGCGCCGCTTTAACGATGCTTTTCAAAAGTTTCTCAAACTAACGCCTTCTCAAGTACGCCGTAAAGAGTTTGATGGTGCGGGTTGCAATCGAATTGCCTTACCTTATCGAGGTGAGTTGAATTGGTCGCACATGTTGGACTTCTATCGTTTGCGAGCGGTTGAGGGGGTTGAGCTAGTGAGTGATGAGAGTTATCAGCGCAACGTTTTTTTGGATAACAGCAAAGCCTGGTTTAAAGCGACAAAAGGTGAAGGATACTTAGAACTGGCGTTTGAAATTGAAGACGTAACGAAGCTGCAAAACTTGGTGTCTGACATTCGTCGTATGTTCGATCTTGACGCTGATATTTGTACTGTTGAGCAGCATTTGGAGTATGTCGCGCCTGGGCTCGTGTCGAGTAAAGGTATTCGTATTCCTGGTGTATGGAATGCATGGGAAGCAGGGGTTAGAGCGATTTTAGGCCAGCAGGTGTCGGTTAAAGCTGCGATTGGTCAACTTAACTTATTGGTGGCCACACTTAGTGGAGAGTCAGAAAAACGTTTTTTCCCGACTCCCAGTGATATTGCGAACGCCGACGTGAGCTTTTTGCGCATGCCGCAAAGCCGTATAGAGACGCTAGTGCGCTTCGCCCAGTTTATGCAGGACAACTCAGAAGCTGCCCCCCAGCAGTGGCTAGCTTTGAAAGGCATTGGACCTTGGACCGTCAGTTATGCTCAACTGCGAGGGCAATCTCAACCCGATTGCTTTCTAGATAAAGACTTAGTGGTGAAAAAGGCGATGCAGCGTTACCCATCACTGAATACGCACACTGCGGCCCCTTGGGGAAGCTACGCGACGTTTCACTTATGGAATCAATCATGAAAACATTTTATACCGAAATGCCGAGTCCACTGGGAACGGTGACTATCCAATCGAACGCTGAGGGCTTACTTGGCATTTGGTTTGAAACATGCACCACTAAGCCGAGTGAGCTGGGGGTGCGAGACGAGCAGCATCCGGTCTTGCGCCAAGCTGTCACCCAACTGGATGAATACTTTGCTGGTCTGCGCAACGAATTCGACTTGCCCCTTGCAGCGACAGGCACTGATTTTCAAAATCAAGTTTGGCAGGCACTAACGACCATTCCATATGGGGAAACGTGGAGCTATCAAGATCTCGCGAATGCGATAGGTAACCCTAAAGCTGTGCGTGCTGTTGGGTTAGCAAACGGGAAGAATCCGATTTCTATCGTGGTACCTTGTCATCGCGTTATTGGCAAAAGCGGAAAACTGACTGGGTATGCAGGTGGAGTGGAGCGCAAGCAACGTTTGCTCGCGCTGGAGCAAGGTACACCGCTTTAAGTGAGGCGATTCTCGTATTGGGATTAAGCGTGCTACACAGGGGTAACGATAGTGTAGAGTTTCATAATCGTTATACGAATAGAAGAAGGACAATAAGGACATGCCTTTCAAAACGGATTTTGATGCCTTCATGAGTGAGTGTTGGCAGCATCACGAGGAAAATCCCGAACAAGTTTATGCTAAGCTAGAAACGGCTCTGAGCGAGGTGGAAGACGTTACCCAAATCGAGCGAATATTCGCATTGATGCTGCATACCGCTATTGGGCATCTCCAGTGCCCAGAACAGTTTCTTACTTGTTTAGAGCACTTTGATGAACGCAAGGTTGCCGAGAGTTTGGCATTTCAACGCAGTATTGCCGTTGCGCGCTATTTCGTAGATGGCACTGACAATATGGAATTATTGGAAGAGCAAGAACAACGCCGAGTTTACGCTTTGATTTCGAATGAACTTTCTGCACTTGTTCAGCTTGAACTGGCGAGTCAATGGTTGGTGAAGGCAGCGTTAGGAATGACGCCGAACGATGCAGAAGGGCCATTAGCGCGCGCTATCGCGATCACTGCGAACAACTTAGCATGTCAGTACGAAGCGCTGGCTGAGCGCACGTGCATGGAAAAATCGAAGATGTTAGAAGCAGCGACACTCGCGCTAGACTATTGGAAAGTGGCAGGGGGGTGGATGCAAGAAGAGCGCGCAGAGTATCGCTTAGCGATGAGCTTGCTTAAAGCGGATAAACCGCAAGAAGCCAAAGTGCATGCTGAGCGCTGTGAGGCTATTTGTCAGCAAAATGGTAGCGACGCGTTTGAGCTGTTCCACGCACATGACTTGTTGATGCAAGTACACTTCCATCTTAGCCAGAAATATAAAGCTAAATTGGATGAAGAGATGCAGCAGCACTGCAAAACGAGCTCGTTGACGTGATCTTAGCGTTGAATGAAAAAAGCCCCGAGCGACTGGCTGGGGGCTTTAGGGTTGTTGACTATGCAGCGATGATTATGCTGCTTGCGCTTTTGCTTGGTATCGTCCTGGTTTATGGTTCATCGCCAAAATCAAGTTCGTTGCGATGGCACCTAGAACAGATAGAGCGATAAGGTGCACATCTACAATGAACAGTGACATCACCACGATGGCACAATCTAACGCCATTTGAACTTTACCCGCTCGAACTCCAAAACGTTCCTGAAGGTACAACGCTAGAATGTTAAAGCCACCCAAACTCATTTTGTGACGGAAAATTACCAACATACCGATTCCAATCAGCCCACCACCCAAAAGTGCCGCATAGAAAGGTTCGATTCGTGAAATCTCAATCACATGATGCAGATGATCGACCGCAAAAGAGACAATCGAAACCGCAATAAAGGTATTGATAGTGAAGCGCCAACCCATGCGCATCACAGATAAAATATAAAAAGGGAGGTTAAGAGCGAAAAATATCTGACCAAAACTGAAGTCACTCACTTTGGTTAGGAAGATCGCCAAGCCAGCCGTACCGCCAGTGAGCAATCCTACTTTGCTAAAAAATATCACCCCAAGTGACACTAACGCACTGCCGAGCGTCAGAGCCAAGAGGTTCTCTCTTAGGCTATGATCTTTGTCCATAAATTAATTTCCTTGGTTTAAAGACCGCGCCGGAGACAACACGTCTCACGGACGCGATAGACAGTCGCCAAAATAGCAACTAACAAATCGGCCAATAAAATGTCGCGAAAAGTGATGGATGTCGAGTTTTTGGACGAGATTATGATGATATTAACCTGTTTAACATAATGTACACAGATAGAAAAACAACAAGGAAAAGTTATGATTAAGAAAGTTGGCAACACCCAAATCAACACATTACATCGACTGAGTTGTCACTGTGGAAAAGTTGAGTTGGAACTGGCGTTACCCAATGGTATTGAGAAACCGAGACGGTGTGACTGTTCTATGTGTCGACGTCGTGGCGCGATTGTCGCATCTGTACCTTTGAACGGTATTCGTATTGTGCAAGGCGAAGACGTCTTGAAGCAGTATCAATTTAATACACACACTGCGAAGCACTTTTTCTGTGGCGAGTGCGGTATTTATACGCACCATCAGCGTCGTTCTGACCCGAGTGAGTATGGCTATAATGTCGGCTGCTTAGAGGGTGTCAACCCATATGAGTTGGGAGCGATTGAGGTGATGGATGGCGTTAACCATCCATCCGACCGCTAGGTTGTATTGCAAGTTAAGCACCTGATTGTCGGTGCTTTTAAGTAAATAAACCGCTATTCATCCACAAGTGTACCGCAATACTGGCGGCATAACCCAAGGCGATGACGGGAGCCCACTTTAGGTGGCCAAAGAAGGTGTATTGTCCACGCGCGGCTCCCATTAAAGCGACGCCTGCCGCGGAGCCAATGGAAAGCAAACTGCCACCGACACCTGCGGTTAATGTGACCAGTAGCCAGTTGCCCATTGACATGCTTGGTTCCATGGTCAGTACAGCAAACATAACCGGAATGTTATCGACGATTGCAGATAGGACACCAACCATTACGTTTGCCCAGACTGGGTTCCATTGCGTGTACATGACGTTTGAAACCAGTTCGAGGTAGCCAAGTAAACTTAAACCGCCAACACACATTACAACACCGTAGAAGAACAACAAGGTGTCCCATTCAGCTCGAGACACACGATGAAACACATCAAACGGAACCACTGAGCCTAAGCGCTTCAATGCCTGATCATCGCCATTGGCAATTGCCATAGCTGCTTTTTTTGCGAGTGAGTGTTTGAGAGTTTGGCGCAAAAAATATCCGAAAAACTGTAAGTACGCCAAGCCCATCATCATGCCCATAACGGGTGGGAAGTGCAGCACAGCATGGAAAGAGACTGCGGTGGCAATCGTCAAAATGAACAACGCGACAATACGCCTTGCCCCGCGTTTTAGCTCAACGTGTTGGTGAATCGTATTCGGTTTTGTGTTTGGAACAAACAGTGACATCAAAAATGCGGGAACCAAGTAGTTCACCAATGACGGTACAAACAACGGAGTGAACTCAGCAAAGCTGACATGACCGGCCTGCCACACCATCAGGGTTGTAATATCACCAAATGGGCTGAATGCACCGCCAGCATTGGCTGCGATAACAATGTTGATACAAGCAAGATTGACGAACTTAGGATTATCACCAGAGACTTTCATCACTACAGCGCACATCAAAAGGGCCGTAGTTAAGTTATCGGCAATCGGTGAAATGACAAAAGCGAGAAACCCCGTCAGCCAGAACAACTTTTTGAATCCAAAACCTTTACCAACCATCCACGCCTGTAAGGCATCGAAGAGTTTGCGTTCTTCCATTGCGTTGATGTAGGTCATCGCCACGAGCAAAAACAGCAGCAACTCGGCATATTCCAACAAGTTATGTTCTAGTGCGGATTTGGCGATTTCAGGCTGGTTGTGCTGAGCAAAGGTGTAGCCAATCAGAATCCAAATTAACCCTGCAGCGAGCAGCACTGGCTTGGATTTTCTCATTTTCAGATACTCTTCCAACATAACCAGTATGTAAGCGATCGAAAAGATAATCAGAGCCGCGTAACCGACACCAGAATTAACGAGGTTCAGTTCATTGGTTGATGCAGCAAAGGTGGCGCTAGAGAACAACAAACAGCAGAAAGCCACAATTGGATAGATTGGCATAGACATTTCTCCTTTGTCTGGTTGGAGAAATATTAGCCACAAATGAATGAGTTAGTTGTGAGAGAGCTCGAATTAACAGTAGGAGTTAGGAAATGATAGTGTGCGCCACTATTTTCTGAGTGACGCAATGCTTGCTGCGCCGAATAAAACCGCAGCGGCATATAAACCGTAAGTTAACCAGTGACTAATCTCTAAAAAAGGAACGAGTCCTTGACCTGCCCACATACAGCCTCCGTTTAATGAGCAATGTTGTAATAGTCGAGCCAATTTAAAGGAAATGAACAATGTTTTTTGTGAGTGAAAGCAAATTCTGAAGGATTAGAAAGTCAAAAATTGGTCAGTGAGAGAGAAATCTCATTTTAAACTGGCTAGCTCTAACCCTTTTGAGTTAAAGCTAGCTATATCTAGAGCTGAATGCATTTAGCGTAGGAGCCATTTTTTCAACGGTGAAGTGTCAATTGCTTTCACAAGCAGTATGGTTGCAACAATCGTTGCAGGATAAATAAACACATCTTTCGCGAGGTGTTGCAGCCCGATAAATCCAGCGACATTCATCATGACAATTATGATAAGCAGATGGCTAACATATATTCCTAACACGCTAGGAGATAGTTTGAAGACCCAAGGCATGTCGCCAAAATGAGGGTGAGCCAAAAGCCACATAAAGACACCTACAGTCCAGATAACGGTACCGAATAGGAAGTCGTGCGAGTTGAAAGCAATGTCATGTTGCATCAGCCAGTAAGCTTCACCAAAATGCAGTGCCATGCCAAGAATAATGCATCGAACCGTATTGTTTCTCGACCACCGCCACTGCGCTTCTCGTGCGAAATAACCTAGAGCAACTAGCAACGTGCTGAAAAAAGGCCCGTTACGAGTAAAGAAAGGCGCTGGCAGGTCGGTAATGGTCGCGTAACTGCCAGCAAAGACCCCGTATATGTATAGCAATACTGCGGTTGGCAGTATCAGTTGCGCCATATTGATATGCACGAGAAAGGCAATTAACGCTACGGCAATGACCAGAGCCGGAATAAACCACAGATGAACGAGTCCGCCTTCGATGAGTGAATTGATCGGGGTTGACATTAAGTACCCCCAATAACCTTGCCTTTCGGCGAGATACCCAGCCTCAGCGACCGTCTGCCATTGGAATGGCATCAGTAAACTGATCATGCTCCAAATGAGCCAAACCTTCATTAACGGTTTGGCGTAGTTCTTAAGAGTATCAATAGGTGAGTGACTCAACTTCGGCTGGATTAGATAACCCGAGATGAGAAAGAACAACGGAACAGCAAAACGAGCCAGTTGGTTGAGCATATAGCCAACCCATGGTATCCCATCCCACTGCCAGTACGTCAGTGCCATCTGGCAATGCAAACCCACAATCGCAAGCATCGCAATGATACGTGCAAACTCTAAGCTGGCTATTTTTTGTTTCTTTGCCATTACATTGTTTACCTAAATAAAAAACTTAGGTGAAAATAGCAGGTTGTTACTGAAGTAATACGTGAAAAAGTCAACAGACTTGCGCTTACATTGAAGCTGTTTTGAAAATTAAGACTTACTTCAAACTTCTTAATTATTAACCTATTAACGCAATCAATACCTGATTCGTGAGTCGAAAATAGCACTGAATAATGGTTAGACCAGTTAACTCGAGATTGCAAAAAAGAACGATCGTGCTAAAAATAAGACTATGCAAAAAGGAAAAGTGACAAAAGAGTTTATTCTGCAGCGGGCTTTTGAGATCGCCAGCGAAGACGGATTAGAAAGTCTTACGATTGGAGAGTTAGCCAAGCAATGCGGTATGTCGAAAAGTGGTCTGTTTGCCCACTTTAATTCGAAGTTGAATTTACAGCTATCGGTGCTTGATCACGCCAATAAAGTGTTCGCTGATCGGGTTATTGAGCCTGCTCGAGAACTCGGGGATGGCAATATCGAGCGTAAAATTCGAGGGTTGCTCGACTCTTGGATGACTTGGAATCACGCATTCCAAGGAAGTTGTATGTTTCTTGACGCTTGGAATGATACGGCAGATAAAGATTGCCCGCTTCAGGCCGGACTGCGTAAATCCATAGACACTTGGCTGAGCTATTTGGAAATCCAAATAACGAAAGGCAAAGAGAAGCAAGAATTTGCAGCAGACTTAGATACACGCCAAGCAACGTTTGATTTGTACGGTCTCTATTTGAGTGCGCATGTTTTTTACTCAATTAAAGGTGAGCAAGAAAGCTTGCGTCTGTTTTGGCAAGGGATCGACAACTTATTTTCTCGCTGGAAAGGCTAATATCGGTTATTCGCTTCCCAGATTCGTAGACATAAAATCACAAAGAGCGGCTGAGTTCGCTCTTTCTTATCAGTATAAAAAGCACGACCGTTCGATTTTGTGCAAAGCTGATAGTTAAGGACATGATTATGAGTGAAAAAATTTACTTTAATACATCGCAACGTTTCAGTATTAAGCGCAGTTTGGTGAACATTAGTACTCGGTTACACCATACACTGGCCCCGTCGCATGCAAAGAAGACCGCACGTAAGCTTCTTCTGACACCTGCTCGTACGCAACCTAAAAATATTGAACCTCAAGGGCTTATCAAAGGTGAAATTAAAGGGCATGCAGGCATCATCAAAACCTATACTTTGGGCTCTGGACCTATTTGGGTGCTAACTCATGGTTGGTCTGGAACGGCAAGTCAGTTTTATCCACTGATGGAACATATTGCGTCGAAAGGGTTTACTGCTTTGGCGTACGATCATCCGGCACATGGTGAGAGTGAGGGGCAGTATGGGCACATTCCGGGGTTTGTCAGAGGATTAGAAGATGTGTTGGATACGGTCGAGGATATTGTTGGTCTAGTTGGGCACAGCATGGGCACCGCTTCTGCTCTTGAGTGTAGGCACAGTAAGTTAGAAAACAAGCCTTTGCTGCTTATTGCTCCGGTATTAAATTACGTAGAGAACTTATTCGGTAGCATTGCACGTTCCGGTTACTCGATGAAGCTTTTTAATGCTGTGGTTTCAGAAGTTGAAGACCAATTTGGTTATCCGTTACAGTCCATTGATCCGATGAAGCGTTTGTCTGAGCGTCCGTCTCACACCATTATTATTCATGATGAGCAAGACAAGTTCACCAAATACAGTGTCTCGGCAAAAGCGGCTGAAGAGATTAAAAACGTTGAGTTAGTGACAACACAAGGTCAGGGGCATGGTCGAGTGATGAAGTGTGAGCAAGTCTTCAGTAGTTTTGACCGTTTGCTCGATAGTGCTTGGTAACCCTTACTTTTACTGATTGACTCGCTCCGTTTTGCGCTAATTCGATTTGAAAGTAACACCTCAGATTTTTTCGTCTCTGGTGTTGCTCTCCTCGTTAAGAGGTTAAATCCAAAAAGGACAGCCGAAGCTGTCCTTTGTTTATTTAGCAGAACGTCTGCAAGGCTGAAATTAGTTACAGTTAGCTACGCCAACTTCTTTCCAAACGCCCCATTCGCCAGATTGGCTAGGATCGTCACCCTGAGTCCACCATTTCGCTTCCCACGTTTTACCTGCGTGAGTCACTTGGTTACCACCTGTGTACACTGCGCTCGCATCCCATGCGTTGTCACAATTACCAGGGTTCGGATCGGTTGTGTGCTGTGCAACAACCACTGTCGCGCTTGCCGATGAAGACGCTTTACCGTCGCTCACACTTACAGTGAAGCTTAAGCTTGTGTCTTGCGGGTATTCCGCAGCAGTGAACGTGACTTTAGAGCCTTCAACCGTTGCATTCAGACCTTGAGGTAGAGTCCAGTTGAATGTCAGGGTATCGTTGTCTGCATCGCTAGACGCAGATGCATCTACAACCACAACGTCACCAGCGTTTGCTGTTGCTGGAGCAACAACTTGCGCTACTGGTGCGTTGTTCACTGGGTCAACAACACCTGCTGGTTTCACTGTTACTACAACGAGGTCAGATGCCGTTGCACCTTCGTTATCAGACACCGTCAGCTTGAAAGTTAATTGCTCTTCAACAGTAACTTCTGCTGCATCAAAGCTTGCTTTCGCTGAGTTTGCACCTGTTAGTACCACTGCTGTGCCAGATACTTGTTCCCAAGCGTAGCTTGCGATGGTGCCGTCAGAGTCGTTTGACAGGCTGCCATCTAGAACCACATTTGCAGGACCTGTTACCGATTGATCTGCGCCAGCGGCTGCGGTTGGCTTACGGTTTGGTTGAGGAACCACACCACCAGCCATACCTTCGTGCATCGCGTTTAGAATGTCACCGTTATCCGCGTCAATTTCCCAAGAGAATAGACCAGCAAGACCAAGAGACTTCGCGTAGCTACCTTTTGCTAGCACTGAACGGTGGTCATCAAATGTGATCAACTCGCCCGTAGTACGGTTCCATACCCATGGTGCTTCTGCTTGTGCATCGTAGCCGTACTCGAAGCCGTTAATACCAGTGTTGTTTGCACCTAGCATGAATGACTTAATGCCTTTGTAGTCAATTACGCCATCTTCCCAAACACCTTGCGCTGTGCTGCCCTTCAGTTTACCTGTAGCAGTACCTGTCATTGGGTCGTTTGGATCGGTTAGCGTATCTGGAGTTACGCCTTCCCAGCCACGACCGTACATTGCTGTACCAAGTACTAGCTTGTTCGCAGGAACGCCTTGAGCAAGAAGAAGTTGAATGCCGTTATCTGCTGTGTAAGCAGGACCTTTGTACGGTTCGCCGTTCTCATCAACGCCACTACCGTCACACTGACCAGGACGCATGAATGAACCACAGTAAAGCGCAGTCTGGTGACCAGGAACGTTATTCCAACCGCCGTAGAAGTCGTAAGTCATTGCGAAGATGTAATCCATGTACTGAACTGCATCTGCGTAGTCTACGTCTTCAATCTTGTCGTAACCGACACCGATAGCGGACGTTAGCTCGTAAGTACGGCCTGTCTCAGCTTCTAATTCATCAAGCATTACGCGTAGTTCACGCATCAGTGCGATGTATGCTGGGCCATCGTTTACAGGGTCGCCCTTATCGGCTGCTGCACCGCCGCCGCCAGGGAATTCCCAGTCGATATCAACACCGTCGTAGAATTTCCAAGTTTTCAGGAACTTCTTAACTGATGCGACGAATGTGTCACGGTTTTTCTTGTCCACGAAATCGAAGAATGGGTCAGACAGTGTCCAACCACCGATCGATGGGATGATTTTTAGATCAGGGTTACGTTGTTTCAATGCCATTAGCATTGCGTAGTTACCCTTGATAGGCGTGCTATATTCATGACCAGCTTGTGGGAAGCTCTTCTGATAAGCAGCCCAAGGGTCATGGATAACGACTTCATAATCAGGCACACCTGTACAAGCAGTTTGTAGCGCGTTGAAACTGTTGCCGCCAACAGACTTCACAGACTCATTTGGGCCACAAATTGGGATAAAACCGTAAAGGATGTGAGTCAAGTTGTCGACCGGCATATTATCGACTGTGTAGTCACGGCCATAGATGCCCCATTCAACAAAATACGTACCCATCACGACGCTTGGATCGGTATTGTAGGTTTTGTTGTTTGGATCAACATTCATCGTTAGTGGCTTCAGGTGAGAACCATCGGTATCTGCAATTGTGATTTCAGCTGGTGCGCTTTTCGCACAACCTGTCGCATCACATGCTTCGATTTCCATTTGGTATAAGCCACCTTGGCCGTATTCAAACGAAGCTGTCGTTTGGCTACCAGTGATAGGGCCGCTTGCTACTTTTACACCATCAAAATAGACGTTGTAAGTGTCACCAGGTGTGCCACTCCACTGGTTAAATTTAACAGTAATCTTCGCTTGCTCATGGTATTTCACCATGTCGTAGTAGCCTGACGTGGTTTCCATCGCGAGTTCAATTTTAGAAAACTGAAGGTTGTTGGAACCGTACATATCGATACTTGGTGCGGTTGGAGCCGCAACTGCAGCGCCTGATAGCGCTAAAGCAACTCCAGCTGCACATAGGTTAAATCGAATCATAACTTCTCTCTCAATCCTTGGATTCATGTTCTACCTAGAACATAGGCTGCTCTTGCACCAGATAAGATGATTGGATTTACTCCACGTGCAAAAGCATCACACTCAGCATTTCAGAGAGTTTTTTTTCGTCAAAAAAAATTAAGACGGTTTTCGAGGCACTTGAGAGAACTTAACTAAAACTCGCACTCTGTTACACAGAAAGTGTCAGACTGAGTCAATAATTTATAAAATCTCAGCAGAAACTAAAATTATTGTTTACTCAGTAACGAGTTAGTTAAATGCGATGAAGGCCTTATTTTGTTGTTTATTAAGGTTTTGTTTCATTGATATAGAAAGAGAATTGAAAGGAAAAATAGCCGTGAAGACGTATTAGTCACGGCTGAAGTGCTCACTCAACGCGGCGCGACGTTTAGAGGCTGCGCCGGTTTCTGAGCCCTGAACGGTATGCTCAAATCCTTTACGAATGAATCGCTGATCTGGAATAAGAGGCTCAATACGGCGTATTTGAGGTGAAAGATGAGAGCCCGAGATCTGATACGCGGTCTTTCCTAATCCGGTATTCAACGTGATGACCTTGCCATCGAATTCAAATTCCGTCGTAATAAGTCGATGGTTTCGGTATACCCCATCTTCAGTGAAAACGAGACGTTCTGTTTGGTAGGGTGGCGCGCCAATCTCAATCCATTCGCCGTACACCTTTTCCGGATCAATGTGCTCTTGATAGGAGAGGTGGATTTGATAGCCAAAAAACGTCAACAGACCCATCCCGAAGCAGACAAATGTACTCTTGAGGATTTTGGATTGGTGGCGAGCCAAAAATGAAAGTTTTGGTTCTTGTCGTGCTTTTCGCCTTCGGCGAGTCGAGTCCGTCATAGATCTAATTTTCTCCACTTTTTTAACATGGTGGAAACCTTCCTTTTTAAAAACAAACAATCCCGCCATTGAGACGACGAAACTATGATCTAATGTCCACTTTTACATTCAGATACACATCTTATTGATGGTTTTGTTGTTTGCTCACATTCATTACTTTGCAGTTTTTCTTGCTCGGTTTAGGTCGCCTGATTAATCCTCGCGAAAAGAGGTTCTCGCTCAGTAGCAAAGGATGTGCGTTATTACGTTGAGTTTAATGGCTTTCAAAGCTTGAGTAACGGAAAGAAACAAGGTAAAAAAGAGCGGACTTTTGATAAGGAAACCAATAATGAATATTAAGGAAAATAGCTATTTTGCTGGTAGTGTAAAATCACTAGGCTTTAACCAGAAAGATCAGGATGTTAGCGTTGGTGTGATGCTTCCTGGTGAGTACACGTTTGGTACTCAAGCACCAGAGCGTATGACGGTTGTAAAAGGTGCGCTTGTGGTCAAGCGTGTTGGCGAGAGCGATTGGACGACTTATCAAAGTGGTGAGTTTTTTGAAGTGGAAGGTAATTCTTCATTTGAGCTTCAAGTGAAAGAAGCGACTGCGTATTTATGTGAGTACTTCTAGCGTTCATTTGTTGCTCGTCATAAAACCACCTTCGGGTGGTTTTTTCGTCTATGTGCTTCACTTATAACGCATCTTTTTGGTTATTTGGGTATATACTTAATAAAAATGTACCCATCGACCAGGGAGGAAGTGATGGCAGTACAACGCAAGCATTCTGATCTCCCTCCTCGTTACGAGGACAAAGATCTCACCAATGAGCAAAGACAGCGCTTTACCGAAGTTGCCAATGCCGCTCACAAGAGACGTGAATTTTATCGACGTGCTCTAGGAAAGAGCTTAATGGGCAAAATGAAGGGCCGTGCGTTTAAAGATCACCCCACTCGTCAGCAAGACAAGCCGAACAGAACGTTGCAAGTAGTGTGGTTAATCGTATTCCTCGTTGTGGGGCTTTGGGTGATGCATGTGTTCGCTTAGTCATTAGCAAGCTTCTGGTACAGCTGGTGCATCAGATGTTGACTGTTCTTCCGTATTGCAGTGCTCATAAAAGGCGTACTGGTTTTTACCAGTATGTTTAGCTGCGTACATTGCTTTATCTGCACATCGAGTCAATTCAGACAAATCCTTTGCATCTTGCTTATAGATAGCAGCACCTACACTCATCGTTAACTCGTTAATCATATCGTAGCTTCGGTAACCTGTCGGAAACAGATTTACGATCCGTTTTAGGATGCTGTCTAGGTCATCTTTACTTTTTACATCGTAAAGCATGATTACAAACTCGTCGCCCGCAAATCGAGCGATGGAGTAGTCGTGTTTATCTGTTTTTCTGTCTTTGTTGCGAATGTTATTTTTTAATCGAGTTGCGAAGGCTTGAAGTACTTGGTCACCAATATCGTGCCCGTAGGTGTCGTTGATGTGCTTGAAGTTATCGATATCGAGAAAAACCAATGCGGTGATGCTGTCATCAGATGAGTGCTTGATTTCATCGAGCTTTGCGCGCGCCCAAGTTTCAAAGCTCCAGCGATTGGCAAGCCCAGTGAGCTGGTCAAAATATGCTAACTCCTCAATCCCCTCACGATACAGTGTTTGAATGTAATTGAGGACTTTCGTGTAGTAATACGAGAACGTGTGACACACAAACGCGGTCGCTATCAGGGTCAGCATCAATCTCCGCTCTATGATTTCTGTGGCTGTTGGCAGTCGATCTAAAAAAGCGACCCCAAAAAAGATCAGTAAAATGTAGGTGCCACTGAACAGCAGACCGACCTTAAACTCATTAATTAATACCAGAGTGGCGACAATAGGATATAGCCATAGCATCTTGCCTGACGGAGCGTCGTTATACAGAAGTAACAATAACCCTTCGAACATTAAGACAGCACTTAGCCATAAGTCGGCGTATTGATGGTGCCGCTGGACTTTTATTACATAACTGATTGCTAAGCATGCCAAGGCACACAAAGCATGGAAAAAGCTTAAACCCCAGTTATTCTCAAGTGATTGAGCAATGGAACCATAAGTTAAACAGGCAGCGGCGATACTGGAGCATAAAAAGACAATCTTCTTTTTTCTTGTTGAGCGGATGTCCGCCATTTCTTCTAAGCGCGCCCCAGCCAATGTCGACATTACGTATCCTTGCTTAATTAACGTGTACGCTTATTCTAGGCGGTATTTTCGCGATAAATAGAACAACAAAGTTTCCAAATGTGATATCAGTCATTTTTAGTGCAAAGCCATCAGTGTGATTTGGTGCGAGTGTTCAAAGAGGAATGGTGGCGCATGCAGGTTTTCATGACGCTTCTTCATGGCTCTATATGGTTGGATTGATAACTCAAAGTAATGTATCTAGTGAGACATATTACTATTGATTATCCTGATTCTGTTCGGTGATCGTTGATTGAGAGTATTGTTCACCAATCTCTGCTCTACTTATCGTTAAGGCATATGTCGTTTCGAAAAGGCATTAGAAATATTTTTCCGAAATAGGGCGAAATATTGTTGTCGTTATGACCAATATGCGACTAGAATCCGCGCTAAATCACAACCTCATATCGAGCTTCGTTCGAGTCACTATTTTTAAACTGCTTCACAAAAATTGTGAGGCAGTTTTTAGTTGTAGGAAAGGTTACAAGCATGCCTAAAAGCCAAAACATCAACCAACGAATGTCCATCGTGGCATTAGCTTGGCCAATTCTTGTCGAAATTTTGCTACGGACGGCTTTAGGAACCAGTGACGTGTTCATGCTGAGTGGCTACTCAGACAAAGCCGTATCCGCTGTTGGTGTGATCACGCAGATTACCTTCTTTTTAATCATCGTTTCGACCTTTGTCAGTAGCGGTACGGGGATTTTGATTGCCCAATACAATGGCGCTGGGCGCGAGCAAGAGTCAGTGAGCGTTGGTGTAGCGAGTATTGCGTTGTCTGTGCTCGTCGGTGTGCTATTGAGTGTGATTGCCGTGCTTGGTGCGATATATCTACTCCCGTATTACGGCTTGGAAGCGCAAGTCGAGCAGTACGCTCATGAATATCTGCTGATAAGCGGTGCGATGACGTTTAACGTTACGATTGGCGTTGTTTTTACAACTATTCTGCGTAGTCATGGTTATTCACGTTCCCCAATGGTGGTGAATTTGATCTCGGGTGTGTTCAACATCATTGGTAACTATATTGCGCTTTACCAGCCATTCGGTTTACCTGTGTATGGTGTGCAAGGTGTAGCAATAGCAACCGTCGTCAGCCAAGTCATCGGTACGTTAATGTTATGGTTTATTCTCGCTCGCAGTAGCATTGAACTACCAATGTCGACCATGAAACAAGTGCCCGTAGAGATTTACAAAAAGATCTTAAAAATCGGCGGCATGAACGCGGGTGAAGTGCTGTCTTACAACGTGGCGCAAATCTGCATTGTGTATTTTGTGGTGCAAATGGGGACGGCATCGTTAGCGGCTTTCACTTATGCGCAAAACATTGCCCGTTTCTCGTTTGCTTTCGCGCTGGCAATTGGTCAGGCAGCGCAAATTCAGACCGGTTACTACATCGGTAAAGGTTGGGTGAGTAGCATTTTAAAACGCGTACAAATCTACTTCTTAGTGGGGTTTGTGGCATCAACGGCGGCAACCACACTGATTTACCTGTTTAGAGAAGAGATTCTAAGCGTGTTTACCGATCAACCGGAAATACTCGCATTGGCAAGTTCGTTAGTCATGGGCTCAATTTTGCTCGAAGCTGGACGTGTGTTTAACCTGATTTTTATCGCGGGGCTCAAAGGCGCGGGTGACATCAAGTTCCCAGTGCAAATGGGGATTTTGAGTATGTGGGGATTAGGCGTGCTTTTCTCTTACATCTTTGGCATCCACTTGGGTTATGGCGTTTTAGGGGCTTGGATGGCAATCGCACTCGATGAATGGGTACGTGGTATCATCATGGCAAGACGTTGGCGCTCTCAGGTGTGGACCAAGTTTAAGGTGAGCTAACGGTTTTCGGTATTGCGCATCACGCTTATTCTGTTGTTAGAAAACAAAAAAGGCACTGTTAGTCAGTGCCTTTTTGTTATTTAAAATCGGGAAGACGTTAGAATTCGCACTCAGCTTTGAACACCATGCGCTCTTTGCTGTATGGATGATCCAGCTCTAGCATCTCAGCATGCAGGTGCAAGCGATTCGCTTTTTCGCCGTATAAACCATCACCAACCATCGGCATGTTTAACCCCATGTGATGAGCACTGTGTACACGTAGTTGGTGAGTTCTCCCTGTTTTCGGATACATGTATACCTTGCTGCGTCCATCTTTGACTTCAATCAGTTGCCAGTAGGTTTCTGCATGTTTCCCGTGTTCAAAACACACCAGTTGACGTGGGCGGTCGTCGGGGTCACCACGCATTGGCAGTGAAATTTCCCCTTCAGGCTCGTTTAATACGCCTTCGAGCAGTGCCATATAACGTTTTTGTACGCCGCGAGCCATAAACTGTTTTTGCAGACTTTTGTTCGCGCGCTTGGTTAAGGCAAACACCAAAATGCCAGAGGTCGCCATGTCGAGGCGATGAATCACAAACGGCCCTTCCACATCAGGGAACATCGCTTGTAGGCGAGTATAAGCAGAGTCTTTGATGGTTTTACCCGGCACTGAAAGTAAGCCCGAGGGCTTGTTGACGACGACCATAGCGTCGTCTTGGTAGATTATCTCTAGCTCTTTGTCTTCTGCCCAATTCTCCGCCAATGGGTTAGGTTCGACATCCAGCCCTTGCATCATATGGCCCAAAATCGGCTGACATTTGCTGTTGCACGATGGGTAGAATTTTTTGTGTTGGCGAACTTCAGACTTTGGCGAAACACCCCACCAAAATTCTGCCAACGCCAGCGGTTTGAATTCGTGTTTAAACGCGTATTGGAGCAGTTTTGGCGCAGCACATTCCCCTGCACCTGCTGGTGGTATTGGGTTTGTGGTGTCCGTAAAAATGTCCACCAAGTCGCGTGCTTCGCCATGGCTGTTTAGGAAGCGGTATTGTTTATGCAGTTTGTGCTGTAAAGCGTTGGAGAGTGTCTTGCGCTGCTCTTTCAGGTGAGCAAGTTGCTGCTCTAACTCGGCCAATCGCGCTTCTTTGATTGCAAGCTTTTCATCCCACGCTTGCTTTAAGTATTTGAGAACGTTTTTCTCGGCGACACTTTGCTTACCCAACTCATTCAACAAGATTTTGAGATCATCGGCATTGAGCGTTTGCTCGCCCTGTTGGCGCTGTCGCTTGCGTGCGGCGCGGCCGTCAATCATCACTTGGCGCTGTGTTTGCTCTTCTTGCTGATAAGCGGCTCGGTCGGCTTGGATTTGCGCTTTAAGCTCCGCCAATTCCGGATTCGCGGCACAGGTTTTGTACTCCGCATTGGCGGCGTTGATGGCATCTGTCTCTGCGCGGAAGAAGCCTTCATCGGTCAGCATGTCGTACACAGGAGGGACAAATCCTGGAATCAAGTTTTGGTCGGCAATTTTGCCAGAAAACGCACTTAAAAAGCCGAGCTCGCCTTGAGGGCTTTCTACCAGCAATACGCCAAACATTTTGCCTCGCCCCGTTTCTTCATTAACCAAACCAAAATCGTGTTCGAAGTCGGTTTGCGCTAATAAGTGCTGCTGCAATTGCTTTGCGGCCATAACGCAAAGAGGATGCGGCGTGTAGTAGAACGGAAACGTAAACTGCGTTGGTAATTCATAGTCAGAAGTATCAGCAGTAAAACGAGTAAAACAATGTTCAGGCGAGTGCATGGTGGGTATCCGCGCGAGTAAAAAATCGAGCGAGGATTGTACCTGTTTGAGTCAGGATTGCCATGTCGGTGTTGGCACTCGCTCTTGGATTAAGAACAAGAGCGAGTGGGGAAGAGCTTATTGCAGTTTTTGTAATGCAAGCTTCCACTGTGCCGGTTTGTCGTAGTAGGTCGAGTGCGGCAAGGTCAAGTACTCGCCATTTACTTCTGCAATCAGGGTTGGATAACCACCAACGTGTAACTGGCGCATCAACTGTCGGCTAGAGCGAATTCTCTTGTTTAGCTCGGCTTCGCTTAACGTCATGTTTTGCTCCCACGTATCGCTGGCTAAACCTAGCGATTCTGCAATGGCTTTGAGCGTCGATGCTTCATTCACTTTTAACCCGAGCTGATAATGCGCGGATTGGATGGCCTTTAGCATGTGCCATGGATTCAGCCCCATTTTCTCCGCACTCAAGATCGCTTGTGTTGGTAGATAAGAATCAAGAACAAACGCATCTTCGCTTTTCACGCGTTGCAGATATGCTTCACCAAACGTTGCTCCGGTTTCGGTTGTGATACGAGCGTCACTGTTGATGATGTGCTGACGAAATTCAGATTCAATCGCGCGTTTCTCAATCATACCGCCGGGATGAAGCTCTACCTTAAATTGAGAGGTGTCCATCAAGGCTTCGATGAGTGGTGATGCCCCGTAGCACCAACCACACATGGGATCGAAGAAGTAATGCACGGTTACCATGACATTTCACCAGTATGCACTTTCGCACCGATTTCTAGCGCGATTGGCAATTGAGCTTCTGGGTATTTCGCTGACATGGTGTCAATGAGTTGAACGCTGTTATTGCTGTGTTTTTTCGCTTGCTGAAAATCCTGCAAATATTGTTGCGAGTAGTGAATGGTGTCTGCGTTCAGCTTTGTGCCTGCTTTCATGTGACCAGGGATGACCACTTGAGGTTTAAGCGCAAGCATCTCGCTAAGCTGTTGCTCCCAAGCATTGATAGCGGTTTGGTCAGCGGCATCGGCCATCCACAAATGTACGTTTGAGTACACGGCTACGTTACCTAGAATCGCTTTGTTATCTGGAATCCATAGGTAAGGGCGGTGTGCTGATGTGCCATGGTTACCACGAATTTCAATCTTATGACCTTCTAGCTCTAATGATGCTTTATCGTACGCGACAGGGATCACTGGTTTTACCGGTGCGTTTGCGCCCAGCTTTGGTCCCCAGTACGCCAGCTTTCCAGCCAATTTCTCTTTAATAATTTTTTGAACCGCAGGCGTTGCGATGATCTGCGCATCAGGGAACTGTTGGTGTAAGGCCTCTGCGCCAAAGTAGTAGTCTGGGTCCGCTTGGCTGATAAAAATGGTTTTAAGCGTTTTGCCTGAGTCCAACACTTTAGCGGCAATGCGCATCGCGTCAGCTTTGGTGAAGCCAGTGTCGATGACCATGGCGTCAGTCTCACCGTATACCAAGGTTGAGTTAACGTGGAAGCTGTTACCGTCGGCGTTGTAAACCTCAAGGGTAAGGGGAGAGTGGTTTGCCGCTAGGACAGGGCTTGCCATTAAAACGGATGCAGCAATCAAAGTGAATTTTTTCATAATAAGCTCCTAAAGAATTTGGGGCCAAGCGACGATGGCTTGGGAACGGGAGCTATATTAGGAAATTGATACGCTCGGAAAAATACACAATAATGTGCATCACTATTTCTTATTTCGAGCAAATGTATGGACAGAGTAACGGCAGCAAAAGTATTTGTGGATGTGGTGTATTCTGGCAGTTTTACCGCGACCGCAGAGCGGTTAGACATGTCTCGGCCAATGGTGACTCGTTATGTAGAGGCGATGGAGAACTGGCTGCAAACTCGTTTGTTGCACCGCACCACGCGCAAGGTGTCGCTCACCACCGCAGGGGAACGCAGCTTGCCTCAGATTGAGCGCTGGTTAAAACAGGCCGATACGTTGACGTCGAATATTGCCGTTGATGGTGAACTGTCCGGAAAAATCCGTCTCGCGTCTAGCACTTCATTTGGATTCTCACAGTTGATCCCAGCAGTAAACAGTTTTATGCAAAAGCACCCCAAAGTGCATATCGACATAGATCTGCAAGATTCAGTGAGTGATCTAACCGAGCAACGTATCGATCTGGCAATCCGAATTGCGTCAGATCCCGATCCTTCTTTGATTGGTAAGCCGATTGCGGTGTGTGAATCGGTGTTGGTGGCATCGCCGCAATACTTGCAAACTCACCACGCGATCACGCATCCCCGAGATTTATCTTCACACGACTGTTTGGGGTACAAAAACTTTGAGCGTCACGTGTGGCATTTGTCTCAGGGCGACCAGTTCGAATCGGTGGGAATTGAGTGTCGCCTAACCAGCAATGAGGCCACGGCGTTATTGCATGGCGCTTTGCAAGGCATGGGTATTTCGATGTTGCCAACCTATTTGAGCAATATCTATCTGCAATCGGGTCAGCTTGAGTCGGTGTTGCCGGATTGGAAGCCAAATGATCTCAACATTTACGCGCTGTATTCATCGCGCAAACACTTGTCTCCTGCGGTGAGAGCCTTCATCGATCACAGTGAAGATTACTTTAAACTGCACCCTTGGTAATTGCGAAAGGCGTCGTCATCCCGACTTGAGATTCATACAAGATCCTGTACCTTACATGGATATATTTTTCGCAGCGTCATTTAGAGTTTTAGTTAATGTCACAAGTTCGCATCAAATTTATTGCTTCCGATATGGATGGCACTTTGCTTGACCAATACGGTCGTTTGGATCCAGAGTTTTTCGACCTGTTTTTGCAACTGGAAGAGCAAGGCATTTTGTTCTCCGCTGCGTCTGGTCGTCAGTATTACAGTCTGCGAGACACGTTCGCGCCAATCAAAGATCGAGTGTTGTGTGTGGCCGAAAATGGCACCTTGGTGATGTACCAAGACAAAGAGCTCTACAGTTGCACAATTCCTAAAGCGGAAGTGGCGGAGATTGTGAAAGCGGCTCGTGAAATTGACGGAGCGAACATCGTATTGTGTGGCAAGCGCTCGGCGTACATCGAAACGCATGATCAGCAATCACTGGAAGAGTTTCAAAAGTACTACCATCGCTGTGAAACGGTGGCGGATTTGCTTGAGGTCGAAGATGAGTTCATCAAGGTAGCGATTTGTCACTTTGACGGTTCGGAAGAGCTCCTGTTCCCGACCATGAACGCGAAGTTTGGCGCAACGCATAAAGTTGTAGTGAGCGCAAAAATTTGGCTGGATGTGATGAATGCCGAGGCGTCTAAAGGCGCGGCCATTAAGCACCTTCAAGAGACGATGAATTTTACTCCGGCAGAAACCATGACGTTTGGTGATTACCTCAACGACCTCGAAATGCTGCAAGTCAGTGAGCATTCGTACGCGGTTGCCAACGCGCATGAAGAGATTAAGAAAATCGCTCGTTATTCTGCGCCAAGCAACCAAGAGGCTGGGGTACTCAAAGTGATTAAAGAGAAAGTGTTAGCGAAGTAACGCCCTCCTTTCGATGTTACTTTCTTCTTAACGTAAAAAGCCCCGCAGTGCATGCGGGGCTTTGTTTTTTTTGTGTGTGGTGGGAGGGGTAGTAGTGTTCCCGTTTTTTAGCGCACGTAGTTGGCAGTTGCGCTGACTAAAAAGTGCTGCAACTTTCCATCCGATTTTGGTACCCACAAGTCGTTGTGGTATTGGTAGATACGGCCATTGACGGTCACAGACAAGGTGTTATCACCCGTTTGTTCCATGCGAATAAACTGATCCGAAGTGACCAAAAACGGCTCTTGCTCTTCAATGCTCTGGCCCGTTGCCAATACGAAGTACCCGAATCGGTTACCAGCATCCGGATCGGTTGAGTAGATTCGATGTCCAACGAGGCTGTAGTCGTCGTTGAGTGCCTGCTCAAGCGTTTTTTGCCCGATGGTTTCGTGCGATGGGATAAATACCCAAGCCAACACACCTGCCGCAATGACTGCCAGTAGAAACAGTACTTGCATGAACTTTCTCATCATATATACCGTTTAACGTTGAAATTTCATTTTGTACATGCGCTTATCCGCTATGCTGATAAGAAAGTCAACATTGTCACTGTCTTTAGGGTATTGCGCTAAGCCCATGCTTGTTGAAAGTGTTGAGACTTTATCGGAGTTTAATATTTGTGCATCAAAGACGGTATTTATCTGCTCACGTACGTTCTCTTCATTGAGATGTTCACCTTCAAGGATAACCGCGAACTCATCTCCTCCCATGCGATAAACAGTAAAATCATTGAGTGCCATAGAATTAAGCCGCCTAGCGATTTCCCGCAGTACAGTGTCGCCAACTTGGTGTCCGTGTGTGTCGTTGACTTCTTTAAAACCATTTAAATCTAGAATCCAGAGAGAAAAGGGCCTTTTTTCTTGAGTAAATTTGTTTAGGGTTATGAATAGTGCATTGCGGTTCCCTAGGTTCGTCAAAGGGTCGCTTAGCGCCAATTTTCTATGGAAATGGGATTCACGATAAAAGAAATAAGTTAGAGAGATAATCGACAAAACGAACGTCGCAAACAACATATATTGTGCTTGCATTAAGCGCTGGGTTTGACCTTTTTGTGCTTCATAAGCTTTACTGCTTAGACGGAAGTTTTGATTAACGAAGTCTATTAAGCCTAAATATAGTGTTTGAGTTGAACGATAAAATGCAGCAGCAGCTTGGCTATCACCTGTTCTAGCTTCTACTAGTTGTTTTTCTAGCTCTTTGAACTCTTCAAAAAGGTTAATGAAGTAAAGGTGCATGTTGTTCCGAGAAAAGAACTTATTGGCTTTCGTGCTACTGGTCAATAAGTCAAAGCGGCTCCACGCTAACTCGTATTGAAGCTCTGCACCATCAATATTCAATACGTTTTCATCTAACCGTCTGGCCTCGCCGACAAGTTCTGATAGTTCTTTGGAGAGTTGGAATAAAAACCAAGTCGCTTGTTTTTGTTCGTTATTAAAATTTTGTGAGAGTGAACGTGTTTGCTGTAAAAGCACGACATTCGCGAGAAGCAAAGAAACGGCAAACACCACCAGCAGCATTTTGCTGGTGGTAGAATATTGCAATATTCTTTGTTTCTTAGAATAGGGTTCTGATAACTTCATTCTTATTATTTTTCTTTTATTTCATTTACTTGCCATACCATTTGCGCATGATATTTATTGTAGTTTAGCTCTGGATAGAGATTGAGTGGATATATCACCCAGAAAGGGCCTTTATTCCTGACTTTTATGTAATTCTGATCTTGTTGATAAGCCAGTATTGGTTGATATCGAAGAATATCTTGTCGGGACAATGTCGAGTGATAGTCGTTTAAGCTGCTGATATCAACCTGCTCTGGTACCTTTCCGTAGACGTGTGTAAGAAGCGTGCTGAGTTTAACGCCTAAAAACTCTGACGAAGCAGAAAGCCAAGGCAATGTCATCGTGTAGCTAGTGGTAGGTAAAGCTTGGATCTCTTCCAGTTCCAGTATGACACTAGGCTGCTGGCTACTACTAAATACGATCGTATTTGCAGACAAGAATGGCGCAACAAAAAACAGACCTAGCGCGACTATCTTTTTCATCATATGCCCTTTTGAGTTTTATTCTTTTTTCTTAGCTAGGACAAAGGTGCTAGCGGTAATTTATTTATAATTATAGAGCCAACCGGATGAGATTTTATAATACGTTATGTTTCAAAAATAACTGTCGGTTTACGTCACGTCAAGGTTATTAAGTTGCTTCTTAATTAAAAGCTCAGAGTATTGGGATGATGGTAGAGTTTCGTAATGATTTCGCGGTATTTAACTGGTTTTTAGTGCAACTTTGTTTCATTTTTAATAAAGATACTGTGTCGGAAATGAGAATTTAATAAGGCGAGAAATGGACGTCGAATTTGTTCTTAAGTTACATTATTTTACATATTTAAATCATCGATATTCAGATATGTATTTGTTAGTACGTAAAGAAAATAAAGTCACCTAGTTTTGGTGACTTTATTTTTTATTTCATGAGCTTACTTAAATTAACTATGCAAACAAATATTTTGCATGGAAGTTGAGGTGCTCTTCAATAAAGCTTGAGATGAAGTAATAGCTATGGTCATAGCCTGGTTGCATTCTCAAGGTTAGGTTTGAATCGTGTATTTTTGCCGCAGCAATCAGCGCTTCCGGTCTAAGCTGCTCATTTAAGAAGCCATCAGCATCACCTTGATCAACCAAAATTGGTAATGGTGATTGTTGTTGTTTTAGAAGTTCACTTGCATCGTATTGCTTCCAGCTTTCAAGCTCCTTGCCTAAGTAAGCAGTAAAGGCTTTTTGTCCCCAAGGGCATTGCATTGGGTTACTGATTGGACTGAACGCTGAAATAGAACGGTACTGTTCTGAATTTTTCAGACCAATGGTGAGCGCTCCGTGGCCGCCCATACTGTGACCGGAAATTGACTTCACGTCAGAGACTGGGAAGTTACTTTCGATGATCGCAGGCAACTCCTCAGTCACATAGTCGTACATACAGTAATGCAGTGACCAAGGTGCTTGCGTCGCATTAAGGTAAAAGCCAGCTCCTTTTCCTAGGTCATAGCTTTCGTCGTCAGCGATACCTTCGCCTCTCGGACTTGTGTCTGGTGCAATGATCGCAATGCCAAGCTCGGCCGCCATACGAAATGCGCCCGCTTTCTGCATAAAGTTCTCATCGGTACACGTTAAACCAGAGAGCCAGTATAGCGCGGGTACGGGATTTGATTTCGTGGCGTTAGGTGGCAAGAATATCGCGAAGCGCATGGTGCAGTTTAGGGCATTGGATTCGTGTGTATATTGCTTGTGCCAACCGCCAAACACTTTGGCTTGGCTTACATTTTCAATGGTCATGAATAAACTCTCTAATTAGCAGAAGGAATTCAGGCTCCCCAAAAGGAGAGCCTGAGGCAGCATTATTGATCCATATGGATAACTGTTCGGATGCTCTTACCTTCATGCATCAGATCAAACGCTTTGTTGACGTCTGCTAATCCCATTGTGTGGGTAATGAACTCCTGTAAGCCGAATTCACCAGCCATGTAACGGTTTACGATTTCTGGAAGCTCAGAGCGACCTTTAACGCCACCGAAAGCGCTGCCACGCCATACACGACCAGTTACCAGTTGGAATGGACGAGTTGAGATCTCTTGACCTGCACCAGCAACACCAATGATGACTGACTCACCCCAACCTTTGTGACAGCACTCAAGTGCTTGGCGCATCACGTTTACGTTACCGATACATTCGAATGAGTAGTCAACACCACCGTCTGTCATTTCAACAATCACTTCTTGAATTGGCTTGTCGAATTTTTGTGGGTTGATTACGTCAGTTGCACCAAGTTGTTTCGCTAGGTCGAATTTGCTTTCGTTGATGTCTACACCGATGATGCGGCTGGCACCAGCCATGCGAGCACCGATGATTGCAGAAAGACCGATACCGCCGAGACCAAAGATTGCCACTGTGTCGCCTTTTTCAACTTTAGCTGTGTTTAATACCGCACCCATACCAGTGGTTACGCCACAACCTAGAAGACAAACTTCTTCAAGTGGTGCTTCTTTGTTTACTTTCGCTAGTGAGATTTCTGGAAGAACCGTGTACTCAGAGAAAGTAGAACAACCCATGTAGTGGAAGATAGTTTCGCCGTTGATAGAGAATCGGCTTGTGCCATCTGGCATTAGGCCTTTACCTTGCGTTTCACGAACGGCCTGACATAGGTTCGTTTTGCCAGATTTACAGAACTTACACTCACCACATTCAGCAGTGTAAAGTGGGATAACGTGGTCGCCAACTTCAACGCTTGTTACGCCTTCGCCAACCATTTCAACGATACCGCCACCTTCGTGACCAAGGATTGAAGGGAAGATACCTTCTGGATCGTCACCTGATAGTGTGAATGCGTCAGTGTGACAAACACCAGTTGCTACGATGCGTACTAGCACTTCGCCGGCTTTTGGAAGTTGTACATCAACTTCTTCCATTTTAAGCGGCTCACCTGCAGCCCAAGCGACCATTGCTTTTGATTTTATGTGAGTTTGACCAGGTTTGATTTCAAGCGACATTGGATGTTTCCTTTATATTTTCAGTATATGGAGTGACGTAATAAGCGTAGTTAAGGTTTGCTTACCGCGCTTCGTCGTTTTGTTGGTGCTCATTTTAGGTGTTTCAGTAAAAATGATAATCCGTCCATTTTGAAAATGATTTTTACATATGCGTAATAATGATAAGGTGAGCGTGTAAAAAGAGTGCGATGCCTCCTTAAAGCGGAAGGGAAATGGAAAAGGTGATTGACCTGAAGTTAGATAGAGGGGCTAAAGTAGAAAACTGTCAAACCATCAGCTAAGTAAGAGTGATTATGAATAAGACGGATCTGAGTGCCTATTTAACCAAGCTAGGCTTGCCTAGTGAATTGCCCGCCGATTTGGAGTCATTGCACAGAATTCACGTGGCGCAGCATCGTTGCCTGCCGTTTGAGAATTTTGACATCGCATTGCAGCGAGGCGTCTCTGTTGAGATTGAAGATATTATTCAAAAAACCGTGTACCACTCTCGCGGTGGTTACTGCTTTGAATTAAATGGTTTAATGCTTGATGTGCTCAACACTCTTGGGTTTGAAGCGCGAAGTTTGCTAGGGCGTGTACATGTGTCTGGTACACCAACAGGTCGTAGTCATCAAATCACGTTAGTGACGTTAGAGGAACAAACATGGATTGTCGATGTGGGTTTTGGCTCCAATACCCCTCGAGCGCCATTGCCATTTATCCTTGACCAAGTGATTCAGACGGATTTACAAACCTTCCGTTTTGTCAAAGATGCTCAGTTTGGTTATTTCCTCCAAGTGCTTTCAACCGATGGAACGGACACGTGGAACAATCTATACAGCTTTGACCTAGAGTTTGTGTTTGCTGGTGACATTGCATGTAGCAACTTCTTTACCTCGACTTCGCCTAATTCACGTTTTACTAGCGCAAGAGTCGCTGCTAGAGCGACAGAAAGTGGGTTGGTGACGCTGCTTAACTACACACTCAGATGCACCAATCATGAAGCGCTAACAGAAATAGAGCTAGAGCCAGGTCAAACCTACCTGGATGCGTTGAAAGAATATTTTGGCATTGAGCTTGATGCGCAATACGACGATCTTCGTCCGTTACCTGACGCGTAAAGTTTTCCAGTTTTCAAAGCGTAGCGCGACGAGAACAATGTAATCACTATTTGTCTAGAAGAGGTCGACAGGAATACAGCATGGCGAATTGGGAAGGAGTCAGCGAGTTTGTTGCCGTAGCGGAAACTAACAGCTTTACAGCTGCCGCGGCTAAACTGAAAACGTCAGTGGCACAAATCAGTCGCCGCGTATCGGCACTTGAAGAGCGTCTTGCGGTTAAGTTACTGCATCGCACGACGCGAAAAGTTTCTCTGTCTGAAGCTGGACAGCTTTATTATCAGCAGTGCAAACACTTGGTCGAAGGGCTAGAACTAGCTGAGCTTGCTGTAACGCAAATGCAAACCGAACCGCGAGGTTTGCTGCGTGTGACAGCGCCTGTGACCTATGGGGAAATGAACCTCGCACCGCTCTTGCATCAGTTTTTGGAGAAGTACCCGCGTGTGGATCTCGATTTAGTTCTGACCAATCAAAAACTGGATTTGATAGAGCAAGGGGTAGACGTGGCGATTCGTCTTGGCCGCCTGCAAGATTCCAGCATGATCGCAAAGCGTCTTTCGTCGCGTCAAAATTACGTGTGTGCTAGCCCTATGTATTTGGAGCGATTTGGCGAGCCTCACACATTATCCGAACTGGCTCGACATCAGTGCCTAGTTGGTTCGGTCGATTATTGGCATTTTAAGGAAAATAAACGCGATAAGTCTTTGCGCGTATCGGGGAGAATTAAATGCAATAGTGGTTTTGCGCTAATGGGCGCCGCCAAACGTGGTTTGGGTTTAGTGCAGTTGCCGGACTATTACGTTCAAGAAGCTCTAGATAACGGTGAGCTAGTCGAGGTGCTGACCGATTACCGAGACGACCGTGAAGGCATTTGGGCACTGTATCCACAAAGCCGAAATTTATCGCCCAAAGTGAGGTTGTTGATCGACTTTTTAGCGCAGGAACTAGCGGATTAGAGTTTTCATGAACTTTAATACAACTGAAGTTGCTAAAACGCCCGGTGATGCCGGGCGTTTTTATTAGGATGAGAGCTGGAATCGAAAAGACATGAATCACTATTGGTTGGATTCCGCGTCTTCACGTTTAATCACTTTGTGCCCATCTTCAGACACGCCTTGCTTCCAATAGCTGCTGATGTAGATATTCTCGCGATCGACTTCTTTTTCGTTGCGGAAATATTGGCGCAGCGCACGCATTGAATCGAACTCACACGCACACCATACCGAAGCGTTACCATCTAACCACTCGAGTTCGCGAACGCTATCAGCCAAGGTTTGCTGTTCGGTTAGCCAAATCAACTCCATATCGGCTGGCGTGTTTAGGGGTTGAATGTCGGCTGGAGACATCACGCTGATCACAGCGTAGCCTTTGGCCTCTTCTGGCAGCGTACGAATTTTCGCAGAAAGTGCTGGAAGTGCTGTCATATCGGCAGCCATGAAGAACCAATCCGCCTCAGTATTTAAGTTGGAGATGCTACCTGGCCCAACAATGCTGATCGTGTCGCCTTTTTGCGCGGCCATTGCCCAACGCGCTGCAAATCCGCATTGCAGATCTTGCGTTACGTGTCGGACGAAATCCACTTCGATTGAACTGGTTTCTGGATGAAAGCGTCGAATAGTGTAGGTGCGCATGATTGGTCGGTCGTCTTCTGACAGGATGCTCAGATCCGCGCCGCCCATATCGTTAAACAGTAATTTGATGTAACTGCCTTCGCAGTCACGAGGAAAGTGGCTCAGCGCCTCACCTTGCAAGGTAATGCGCTGCATGTTTGGAGTGATGGTTTCTGTGTCTGTGACAACAAGCGTTTTAGGTTGAGGCTTCTTTTTCATTGTTACTTTACTCGATAATTATTCTCTTTCTCATTTAAAGATTATCAAGTTCCCTAACAAGAGGGTAGCGTCTTTAAACAAATTTACACTGTGAATTAACGCCAAAGCCTCAAGAAAAATATTACCTCTATCCTTTCTCTAACCACGTAAAGTGAGTCGTTTTTTAACCATAAATGGACTTATATCATTGGAATCGTAGACAAAAGCAACAGCGCAGCCATACTGTAGTTGAACCCCTTAACGCGTTTATCGGTGGTCAACCAACGCTGCAATTGCATACCTGCCGCCGTCCAAAATGTCACCGATGGCAAGTTAGCTAAACAGAAGATACCGGCGATAAAAGTCAGTTCGAGCCAAGAACCGCCACTGGTGTATACCGTAATGGCCGTCAACGCCATCGACCAACCTTTTGGGTTCACCCATTGGAATGCAACAGCCCCTAAAAAAGACATCGGGCGAAAATCGTGTTTTGCTTCTGTTTTGTCGCTGGTGGCGATTTTGTACGTCAAGTACAGCAAATAACTCAAGCTCAATACTTTTAAAATCGAGTGGGTTAGCGGGTAGGCATGGAACAGGCTCATCAAGCCAATACCCACCAAAATTAGCATGGCACCAAAGCCGAAGGTAATGCCCAACATGTGTGGGATAGTGTGTTTAAAGCCGACATTTGCCCCTGAGGTCATCAACATAATGTTATTGGGACCCGGCGTAAAAGTGGAGACAAAAGCGAACAACGCCAAAGCGCCCAGTTGATGATATTCCATAGATTGTTCCTTGAATCAGTTCTCGATAAGTTGAGAACAACTATAAGTAGAACTGAGGTCAATATTGTGCTTTTATTTGATGATTAGAAACTAAATAAGCAATGAAACATCATCATGGATAGATTTGACGAAAGAATATTGCAAGTGCTCAAACGAGACGGAAGAATCTCCAATGTGGAGCTGTCGGAACGCGTTGGTTTATCTCCGTCTGCAACCTTACGCCGAGTGCAAGATTTAGAGCGTAAAGGCGTGATCAAAGGCTACCGAGCGGTACTGGATAATCAGCAACTTGGCGTGGGTTTTGTCGCTTATGTGTCGATTGGTTTGGCCTCGCACTCTAAGCAGGCGCAGTTGGGTTTCGAAGAGCATGTGCGTTTTGTAAACGAGGTGGTGGAATGTCACAACATCACTGGTGCGAACGAGTACTTGCTGCGTGTGGAAACGCAAGATCTCGCCGCTTATAAAGCGTTTCACGCTGATGTGTTGGGTGAGTGCGAACACGTCAAGTCGATCACAACGATGGTGGTGATGGACACACCAAAAGACGAGCGATAGCCAAACGAGGGTGACAGTTTTTGTGGCACATGAATTTGAAGTGACTCGAAAGAGTCAGTCGAGTATGAGAATGGTTCACAACAAATGCTGGAAAGCAGATGGCACTCTTACAATTTCCATATTTATTCTCACCTTCTAAATAATCCCATCCTGCTAGTTTTGCTTAAACCGCTTGTGTTTCAGAGCGGCGAGTCAGCAAAATTAAGGATGAACGATGAAATCACATGTAACACTTCCTCTTTTGAGCTTAAGCGCTGTTGCCGCATTGAGCTCATTTAACGTCAACGCCCACGGCTGGGTAGAGTTTCCAAGTGCTCGTCAAAATACGTGTTATTTAGACGGTGGCTTTTGGACCAACGAGATCCCTAACCAAGCGTGTAAAGCGGCTTTTGATGAATCTGGCGCGTATCCGTTTGTGCAGCGTAGCGAAATTGCAGCAAACGTACCAAATTACCGAGATATGGAGCATGTGAAAGCCGTGGTTCGCGACGGTGAGCTATGTTCTGCTGGCGATACAGCTAAGAAAGGCTTGAACATTCCTTCTCCAAACTGGCAGCGCACCAATGTTACGCCAGATGCAAATAACCAGATTGAATTGGTGTTTTACGGCAAAGCGCCGCACAACCCATCGTACTGGGAATTCTATCTCACCAAGCCAACTTATGATGATTCAAAACCTCTTACTTGGAGTGATTTAGAGCTGATCGACACCGCAGGTGATGTGTATGTTGATGCGGAAAAACGCTACCGTATTCAGGTGACTTTCCCTGCTGATCGTTCGGGCGATGCGGTACTTTACACTCGTTGGCAGCGTATTGATGTCGCTGGGGAAGGTTTCTACAACTGTAGTGACATTACGTTAAACGGAACAGGCACGACGCCACCGACTGACCCTGTTGATCCAACCGAACCGGGCAATAATCTGACATCTCTAGGCTACTTTGTTCAGCAAGGTTTCGGACCAGTAGAAGCGGGTGACACCATCCGTTTTCGTACGTTTAATGCGACGGGGAATGAAATTGTCGATATTTCACTACCAATCAGCACAAACAATACGGCTACTTGGGCGGCAGAAATAGCAGATCAATTTAACGCGCAGCAAACGGGCGATTGGTATGTGGGCATTTGGCATCAAGAGATGAATCACTACATGTTCGATAGTAAGAACGTGAATGCAAACCAAGTATTAGCGCCAAGTGCAGACTTCAGTTATGCGTTGTCACTGATCAAAGCGGATGTACCGCCACCAGTTGAACCAACCAACTTGTGGGACAAGACGGCCGTTTACAACCAAGGTGATGTGGTGACGCACAACGGCAAAGAATGGACTGCCCAGTGGTGGACGTCTGGTGAGGAACCAGGCACAACGGGTCAATGGGGTGTATGGCGTTAAGCCAGTTATTTGGGCCCTGATCAATAAAACCCTTCTTATGTGAGAAGGGTTTGTTTTTTCAGTCTAAAACGATCACTTTGGTTGAGTGGTTGTCTTGAAAATCAGAGCACATATCGTTATTCGCTTGCTCTCCACTCGCTCCAGTTGAGCATCGCGTAGTCTGCCAGTTTTAGCATCGGAATGTCTTCGTGTGTATCACCGTAGGCATAAACAGACGCAAATTCGTCGAGCGAAAACGCCGCTTTCACGCGTGAGACTTTTCTTTCTAAACTGCAATCACCTTGCTGGTAAAAGCCACTCAGTTTTGGCTGTTCTGAGATCAGTTCACTGCACAGCAAGTGGTAACCGTTCGCCTCACACCAAGGCTTGAGATACGCATTGAGTGATGCCGACACCACTACGATGGTATCGCCTCGGTGTTGATGCCAAGCCAGCCTGTCCATCGCTTCTGGCCGTAAGTACAGCGGGATCACTTCATGGGCAAACTGAGTGCCAATCGCTTCAATTTTCTGCGTTTCTTTCCCTGAAAATGCAATAAAACTGCTGAGAGGGCGCATAACACGAGCGGGTAACACTCCGAGTTTGTACAGCGCATAAAATGGCATGATAGCGACCTTTCCTACTCGTTTGCGCAGGCCATAAGCAGAATAGTGGAGGAAAAGGCTAAACATATCCTCTCGGGTGATGGTGCCATCAAAATCAAACAGTGCCAGTGACGGCTTAGTAGTATCGAGCAAACTCAGCGCCTATTTTTGGGTTTAAGATCGTTTTGTGTTTATTGATAAAACACCGCCAACCAGATGGTTTCTTGCGTTGGGTCAGTCCAGCTCACTTTGTGTTTGGTATGAGCTGGAATCGTAACGTGATCGCCTGCCTCAAGTCGTTGCACTACACCTGATTCAAAAGTCAGCTCTCCAGCTCCTTTAAGAACCAAGACCCATTCATGTTCTTCTTGATCGTACCAGCCACTTTCGGGCGAGGTTTGCCCCGTTGAGACAATGCGTTCTATACGCAGGTTTTTGTGGGTCAGCAGGTCTTCGAACACTTCCTCGTCGAGGTTATTCGGTAAGTCTTTAAACAGGTTCATGGCCTTTCCTTAGAGAATGATCAGTCCAAAAGGCGCAAGCAATTGCTCTTGTTGCCAATCACAAATTTTAACACCAAACAGAGAAACGCGGCGAACATCCAGCCCGTCTAGTTCGACATGAGTCAGATCACATTGCTCAACGTTAAAGGTTCCCCATTGTTCTGGCGAGAATTCGCAGCGAGATAAATCCGAGCCTTTGAGAGTTGCCCCTGCGAGGTTCGCACCGTTCCAACGGTTTTCAAAGAGGTCACATTTTTCTAGTAACACTCGTTCGAAGTTACAGTAGGTGAGGTTGCAGCCAGTAATAAAAGCAGAACAGAAAAACATGGTGTTACTGACGCGATTAGCAAAGTTCGCACCTTGGAAGTTTGCCCCTTTGAGATCGCACTTACGTAGCTCCAAGCCCATACAATTTGCGCCGTTAAACAGGCTCATCGCCAACATGCAGTTCGTAAAGCTAGCGTCTTTTAAGTTCGCGAAGCGAAAACTACACCCTTCTAGCGCTTTGGATTCGATAAAGCGACAGTCGATGAACTTAGCATCGCGCAGATCGGCATGGTCGAAACAGCACATATAAAAGTGGCAGTTTTTAAAGGTAGCATTCTGAAAATCGTGATGAGAAAAGTTTTCTCGTTCAAAAATGAGATCGGTTTTTAACATGTCTTCTCCTTAGCTGCGAGCAGACTAGCACTCCAAGTGACTGATTTTCCAGAAAAATAACTTCTTGTATTTCAGTGCTTTACAAACCCCTCAAATCGCGATTTTAAGGGGGCAAACGAGCGTTTTAAGTGGGTTGTTTTTTGAAAATAGAAGACGTAGAGGACGAAAAAAGTTTTTGCTGGCTACGAGCCTTAACGAGAGGATTCGCATTTATGGGTATGCATGGCAACTCACACGCACAGTTTGCATTACAGAATTGTATCCTATTTGCATAATTTGTTGATCAATATGGCGTTTCTCCATACAAAAAACCTATATTTTTCACAAATTGATTTCCATCAAAATAGTAGGGTTTCTATGTGCTAGATTGCGCACAGCTCAAAAAGATATAGATACCCGTGTGCTTCAAGGCGCTGAGTTTACTTGAAATCTCAGATCAGTTAGCAGGCACCCCTTTGGGTACGACATAACGAAGCCCTACGAAAGGAAATAAAAATGAAAAAAACAATCTGCAGTCTAGCAGTGGTTGCTGCACTCGTGTCACCAAGTGTTTTCGCTCATAAACAAGGTGACTTCGTTCTTCGTGTTGGTGCGGCGTCTGTCGTTCCAAATGACAGCAGTGATAAGATTCTTGGTTCTCAAGAAGAGTTAGAAGTTGACTCAAATACGCAGCTTGGTTTGACGTTTGGCTACATGTTCACAGACAACATCAGTTTAGAGCTTCTAGCAGCAACACCATTCAGCCATGACATTTCGACAGATTTGGTTGGTAGTGATATCGCGAAAACCAAACATTTACCACCAACGCTAATGGTGCAGTACTATTTTGGCGAGTCTCAAAGTAAGTTCCGTCCATACGTTGGTGCAGGTCTGAACTACACCATATTCTTTGATGAAGATTTCAATAGTACGGGTAAAGGCGCTGACCTGTCAGATTTGAAATTAGATGATTCATTCGGTCTAGCAGCGAATATTGGTGTGGATTACATGATCAACGATCAATGGTTCCTCAACGCCGCTGCGTGGTACGCAAACATTGAGACAGAAGCAACTTATAAAGCAGGTGGAGTGAAGCAAAAAACCGACGTCAAAATTAACCCTTGGGTATTTATGATCAGCGGCGGTTACAAGTTCTAAGAAAAACCAGTAGTTACACGCACATTACTATTATTGGCATGACTTTGGGGGTGGTTACGGGGACTGCCCCTCTTTTTTATCCTCGTTTTGATTGCACATCATTTACTCCACTTAGCAACATGCAAAATTGGATCTTTACCTTGCAGATCATTTTATTGTCGGAAGATCGAAAAGTCCTACACTGATCACATAATTGAACAAGTGGACAATATAAATGAGCGACGACATCGCAAAGCATTCTTCCTCCAGATCTAAGTTGGTAAAAACTCTTTTCTTTACTCTCTGTGTTATCGCATTTGGTGCGATGTATTGGTCTTGGCAGTATTCAGACAGTCACCCAAGCACGGAAGATGCCTACGTTAGGGCAAAAATTTTGTCGGTAGCGCCTCAGGTAAAAGGCCAAGTGGTTTCTGTGGATGTCAAAGACTTCCAATCTGTTAACAAAGGTGACCTACTGCTGAAGATAGATTCACGCCCATATTTGTTGGCAGTGAAGCAAGCAAAAGCGGCATACCAATTGGCGGTCCAGCAACATGACGTTGCCGATAAGCAGGTAACTGAAGCTGTTGCGGGCTTAGATGCGGCGCGCTCTAACCTGATAGAAGCGCAAGTAGAGTACAAACGTACGGATTCCCTAGTGAAACGCAAACTGGCGTCGGACCAAGATTTAGATACGGCGAAAAACAAACTCGCCAATGCCCAAGCGAGCCTAGAGCAAGCGCGCGCGACGGTAGAAAAAGCCATTGCGAACCGTGGTGAAGAAGGCGCAGAGGCTGCGGTCGTTCAACAAGCTGCAGCACAGTTAGCGCAAGCGGAGCTGAACTTGAGCTACACCGACATTACGTCACCAGTGGATGGCATTGCCGGTGAAATCAATACGCACGTAGGCTCGGTCGTTAGCGTGGGTCAAACGCTGTTCCCTGTGATTTTAAAAGGCAGCTATTGGGTACGCGCGAATTTCAAAGAAACCGATCTTACGCATATCAAACCTGGCATGCATGCGGATGTGGTGATTGATATGTACCCAGACGTGGTGTGGAAAGCAACGGTAGAACAGCTGTCGCCTGCGAGTGGTACATCGTTCTCTTTGATGCCACCAGAAAACGCAACGGGTAACTGGGTTAAAATCAAACAGCGTTTCCCTGTACGTTTGGCATTAGAAGTACCGGCCGATGCGCCGCAACTTCGCGTGGGTGCGAGCTCAGAAGTCACCATTGATTTGCAAAGTAGCGTGCAATGAGCCATCAAATTACGGCAGACAAACGGGGGATTGCCACCGTCGCCGTGATGCTTTCTGCCATCATGGTGTTAATCGATATGACCGTTGCGAACGTGTCGCTATCGCACATGATGGGCGCGTTGGGCGCAACGGCAGACCAAATTACTTGGGTGCTGACGGGTTACAGCATGGCGGAAGCGATCTTCATTCCGATGACCAGTTTCTGGGTGTCGCGCTTTGGTGAACGCAAAGTCATGCTGGTTGCCGTGGTCGGTTTTGTGATTGCCAGTGCGCTTTGTGGGCAAGCACAGTCTCTTGAAGAGATGGTGCTATTTCGCATTATCCAAGGCGCTTTCGGCGCGTCGGTGATTCCATTGGCGCAGTCGACGTTAGTGCAGATCTATCCGTATGAGCAAAAAGGCAAAGCGATGGCGATTTTCTCCATCGGCATTTTGCTTGGTCCTATTTTGGGCCCAGTTGTAGGTGGTGTGATCACCGACAACATTAACTGGCGCTGGATTTTTTACATCAACTTGCCATTCGGTTTGATCTGTACCTCTTTGATTTATCGCTATATCCATATCGACAACAAATCCAAACCTAACTTTGACTGGTGGATCATCGGTTACATGGCGTTAGGTGTGGGCGCGTTGCAGTTTGTGTTGGATAAAGGGAATGAAGACGACTGGCTCGACTCACGTATGATTCAGACCGCGATATTGCTCGCAGTCATGGGATTGGTGATGTGGATCTATCGCAGTTGGAAAACCAAAAGTCCAATAGCGCCATTGTGGCTACTGAAAGACCGAAACCTTATGGTCTCGTCATTGATGATTGCCGTGGTGTCGATGGCGATGTTTGGTCTGACGACTCAACAACCAATGCTGTTGGAAAGCTTGCTGGATTATCCGGTCTCAACCACTGGTTTATTAATGGCACCGCGTGGGTTGGCGTCAGCGGCGATGTTGATTTTGGTGATTAAGCTCAATCCGCAATTCGATCCCAGAATCAAAATAGTCTTTGGCTTAAGCTGCATCGGGATTGGTAGTTATTTGATGACGCAATACTCACTGCAGATCGATACATTTTGGATTGTGATGCCGAGTATGATTCAGGGGATGGGGCTTGGTTTAACCTTCTCGACGCTGTCCACCTTGGCGTATTTAACGATTCCGAAAGAGCAATCTGTCGCGGCGGCAAGTATTTACAATCTGTTCCGTACTATTGGTAGTTCGTTTGGTATCTCTATCGCCACCACGTTCCAATATCGTGATAGTCAGCAGCAATGGCATGCGCTGGGAGAGGGTATTAATCCTTATAATCCTAACTTGCATGACTGGGCGGCCAATCAGGGGCTTTCTATTACCGACCCGGTTGCGTTAGACCAATACCAACAGATGTTGCAGCAGCAATCGCAAATGGTCGCGTTTGTGCACACCTTCCAGCTTGTGGGAGTAATGTTCGTGATCATGATGCCGATGCTGGTTTTCATCCGATCGCGTGAATAACAACAAGTTCCGGTGAACTGTGTCAGAGAACGCCTCTCAAGTTGTGTCAGCTTGAGAGGTGTTTTTTATTGGACGGTGTCAATGAAAGACGGACGTTTACTCAAACGTCACTTCGTCAAAATGCGGATTGGCTTTGAGCGCGCGCATTGCGACTAATTGTTCAGTCGGGAAGGCGGTGTGCTCACCATCCATATCTAAAAACAAGCACTCTTGTCGCTGCATGTCGTAGCCTGTGTCGAACGCGTTGCCCTGATGAGTTTCACCATTTTTTAGCGTGATCTCGATAGGGAGCTTAAACATACAGGCGATTTCAATAAAATCGTATTGGTTGCAAGTCACCATAGTTTTCTCCTTTCAAACCGACGCAGTATTCAGAAGGTTTGAGAACCGTATCCTTAAATAGAAGACGTTTGATTGAAACTGAATCTTCATCTTACACCTCATTCTGGTCACGAAATAGACATACACGCACGTTTTAATAAACCTACTGTTGAGCGTTCGCAAGTGAGACAAAACTACGATATGTCTGAGACGATACTTAAGCGCACATACCTAACGAGTGAACAAAAGACACAAAAGCCAAGTTCACTGATTCCGCCTCAAACCTACCATGCGCAGTTGGCGCACCGTGTTCACCACTCGCCTCAATTTGAAAACGGCCGCGTTAAAAACGAGATGCCAAATGTGCCTAGTCCGCAATCATTCTGGCAGGTGTGTTGGAGTTATCTTGGTGGTAGAACGCCGTTGAGTCCTAACGAACATCTGCCACATTCCCCAATTCAACCCACGCAGTTTGCGCAGCGAAGTGAATCGATGCGCGTTACTTGGCTGGGCCATTCCACCATGCTGGTGGAGGTCGATGGCATTCGAATTCTGACCGATCCGGTATTTGATTACGCTTCTCCGTTCATCGCAAAAGCGTGGTTTGAACGCAATATTCCCAATACCCATGCCAGAGATTGTTTGCCGATTCCTGAAATTATCGTGATTTCGCACGATCATTACGACCATTTAGAAGCATCGACCATACGTTTCTACGCTGATAAATCCGTGACGTTTTATGTGCCCTTAGGGGTTGGCAAGCATCTGATAAAGTGGGGCGTTTGCGCAGACAACATCGTGGAATTCGATTGGTGGGATAGCGTGCACTATGCCGGAATCGAACTGATTTGTACGCCTGCTAACCATAATTCGGGTCGTACTTATTTCGATAAAAACTCGACCTTGTGGGCTTCTTGGGTCATCAAAGGTAAAGAAGAGACGCTCTATTTTAGTGGCGATTCAGCTTACGATTCGCACTTTTCCGAGATAGCACAGCGATGTGGACCAATCGACATTGCCTGTTTGGAAGTGGCTGCTGATGTGAAAGGCCAAGGTTATCCGGTCGAAAACTGGGGGCACATGCAGGCTCATCATACCGTGCAAGCGTTTTGCGATTTAAATGCGAAAAAACTGCTGCCAGTACATTGGGCTACATACGAGCTGTTTACTCACCGCTGGGACGAACCGATTTTAGATTTGCTTGCCCATTGTCAAAAAGAACATATAACGCTGCTGACGCCAATGCCGGGGGAGAGTTTTTACGTTCATAAAAAACAGATAAATAAACAATGGTGGCGAGAAAAAGAAACAGGTGAGCCAGCTAGAATTGTGACTTAATAATATGTTCTTACTTCAATAATTATTTTAGAAGTTAACCTTGTTATTTTCAGAATATAACAAGGTTTTTTACTCGCTTACTCATCAATCACTTGAGGTTTTAACTCGACGACATTTCCTTCCGGATCATGAATATAGAGTGAGCGACCGAATCCTTGTGCTCCGTAGCGTTTCGCAAACTCTTCGGTTTCAATGCCGTTCGAACGCAGATATTCCAGTAATTCATCCTCGGAAAAAGGCGCCAATTGCAGGCAAAAATGGTCAATATTACGACCATTTTGAACTGGTGGCTTACCGCCGAGTTGGCCTAATTCGCTGTCTACCGTCACAACATCAATCAATGCGTTACCTGCCCTAAGTTGAGTTAAACCAAGTTCCGTTACTTCGCGTTCGACAGGGCAGCCCAAAATGTCTCGATAGAAATGCAACATAGCATCGAGGTTACAGGTCCTTAAAACAACATGATCAAGCGCTTTGATGGCGATTGGATTTTTGGTGGGCATACTTCACTCCTTTTTGCATTGTGTTGAGGTAAGTATAAAGTGACCTTAAAAGTGGTGAGAGAAATGATCAAATTCCAGATGTTTTTTTGCTAGAGCGAGTGCAGAAACACTGCAACTCAAAGCAAACAAAAAAAGCTAGCGTATTGCTAGCCTTTTGGAATATGGATGGGGCTATTACTCGTAATCAGAAGCGTAAGTTTCTTCGTAAGTGTGTGAGTAAAGCTCGAATAGGTTGCCGAATGGGTCTTCTAGGTAAACCATTTTCGCAGGCTTATTATCGTCTTCTGGGTGGTAACGCATGATGTCCATGCGAACTTTGCCACCTAGTGCTTCGGTGCGTTTGATAGCACCTTCAAAATCGTCTGTCTGCAAACAGAAATGGAAGATACCGATGCGAGAAAAATCCACTTCATGGCGCTCTTGACGCTCTTTCATTTCGAATAACTCAAGGCCGATGCCATCACTTGTCACAAGGTGCGCAATGTTGAAGCCTTTAAAGCCTTCCCCAAAGACCGCAATACACATTCTGCCAATTGCCGTTTCGCGTTCTTCAATTACTTTCGTGTTGCCCATAACGACTTTTAGACCTAGCGCTTGCGTGTAAAACTCAACCGCTTTGTCCATATCTCCGACCATAATACCGACATGATTCATTTTCATTTGTTTGCTCCCAACATGTGTGTTTGAACGTTGTCTTGTTTCGATGTGGGAGAGTATATGGTGTGATGTTGATTACATGAAATTATCATAAATTATAAAAATGATAATTTTATTTAATGATTTGCATGTTGGGATTGAGTTAGTGAGCTAAGGCCTCAACAGCTTGCCTCACCGAGGTGAAATGAATCTTGATAATGCACCGTTGCGCGAGGCTGAATTCATGCGATTGGATTAATGACGTAACCTCTTCTACGGACAGCGTTCGTTCTTTTGGGTGTAAAAGAGTGGTGTTCGAACCATTGTTTTTCAATTCGAACGTGTTGCCATTTGAGTCAATAACGTAATCATCTTGCCCAAAAATGAGGGCTTCGCATTCAGAGTCTAAGTCGGACTGGGAATGCGTATAGATCAGCTCATCGTCGCCGTCTAGTTTTAGCAAGCATGGCCAGCATACTGCGTGGTCTCTCATGGTTAACTCATTATTCATTGTTATTTAGAAACTTGACCCAGGTTGTTGCAAAAATGCTAACTCTTCAGGTGTGCTTTCTCTACCCAAGATGGCGTTGCGATGTGGGTAACGTCCAAACTGGTCGATGATGGCTTTGTGTTTTAGCTCAAAATCGTAGTTATTTTCAAGCCCTGATGCGCGAAACAATTTTTCAGCTTGGACATGAATGAGGCGAGATTCGCTGTGCATAAACGGCATGTACAAAAAGCTTAGCTGCTCAGGCGCTAATTCTTTGTCGTAACCTAACCGAATTGCCTCTTGAGCCAATGCTAATGCGAGTAGGTCTTGTGCAAACGCTTTTGGGGTGTTGCGATACACATTACGTGAAAACTGGTCGAGGACGATGATTTCGGCCAATCGTCCTTGTGCGCTGTTACGCCAATTAAACAGTTCACAACGAGCGGCTTGTTCTAATACCGAGGCAAATCGCGATGCAATACACTTGTCCAGTTCTGGGTTGTTTTCAAACCAATTTTGGGGCGATAGCTCCTCGAACCAAAATTTGATGACTTCTTGGTACATGGATCTTCCTTCTTATTGCATTAGCTAAAGAATAAAAAGCCAGAAGGCGAGCTCCTGGCTTTCTGCGTGTTATCGACCGTAAGTCTCTACGATGTAACGTTCAAAATCGTCACACATTTGTTCGTCAGAGATGGCGTTGCTTGCCAGCTCTTTACTGCCGTCGACGACTTTAATCGCGGCGTTCAGTGAAGCGACTGATGCTCGCTCTCGCGTCGCAAGTGAGTCGATTTTCTTCTGCTGCACTTCCCATGCCTGTTCTGGCGACAGGTTACACACGTCTGCAAGGTATTTGGCATTGAAGCCTTCGCCAGTCAGGCTGACAATGGTTTCGTTGTGCGACAAGTGATTGCCTGCGTGCCAGTAGTGTTTTGCCAGCAGTGGGCCAATTTCTGGGTTATCCGTCAGGTAACCAAACTTCTCAAGGAAGTATGCACGGGTCTGATACACCGCCATGTGCGCGAGTAGATAACCTTGATACGCACAAGCCGCTTCGTCGGATAGCAAATGTGGAATCGCCATCAGTGGGCGAGGGCTGCATTCCAAACCAAGGATCTGTTTTTCACAATCGCGAGCGAGCTTAGTGATGCGCTCTGGCGTTAACTCGTCATCGCTCAATTGATACAACGCGCGCTCAAAATATGGTACAACCAAGATGCTACGTTCTTCATAAGCTTTGAATGGCTGACGGCTGTTGATCATTGCTTGAATAATCTCATCAGGCACAGAATTCCCTTCATCATCCAGTGCGTACTGTTTTAGCCAATCGGCATCGGTTAACAGGCACGGAAAAATCATGAACATCCCCATCAATAAAGGCTTGCTAGCACCTTCAATAGGTACTCAGAATCCATGGCACAC